>CAJWUF010000047.1 GCA_913047395.1 uncultured cyanobacterium | reverse complement strand
GATCCGCTCTTGAAGCACAACAACCTCGACGCTTAAGAGGCGCTCCACGCCGACTCCGGCTATACCGTCCTTCCTAATTAAGGGGCCTAATTAAGGGGGCCTAATTTGCTGTTCGATGAACTTATTTGCGAATTAACCTGGATCAGCTCTAACTCCAAGTACTGCCGCATTTCTGGCCCCTGTTATGGCTGGGGCATTGCCCGGCTGGCGGAGGCTATGCCACCAGGCAAGCAAAGCGAAAGCCAAGGCTTCTCGTGCCTCAGCCCTAAGGCCCAACTCATCGCTTAGACGCACTCGCATACCGCGGCAACGTTGTCTCAGCTCGCTCATCAGAACTGGATTTCGGCTCCCCCCACCAGCTACCACAAGCTCCAAAGGGCGGACCAAGTTTTTAGTGTGCAGATTGTCCAAATCCTGAGCCACAACAGCGGCACTAAAAGCAGTCAGAGTGGCAACAAAATTAGCTATCGGCAGCCCGGGGAGTTCTTGCAAGCGGTTTTCCAAATCAGCTTGGCCAAATTGCTCCCGACCTGTTGATTTAGGAGGAGGCAACTGAAAGAAGGGTTCCTTTAGCCAGCGTTCGATCGTGGCTGCATGTGGACGTCCACCGCTAGCCATGGCCCCATCACGATCAAAAGCAAGCTTGCCTTTGCTGAACTGATGCATGGCCAGATCTATAAGGCTATTGGCTGGGCCGCAATCCCAACCCAAAACTGAAGATCCACGATCCGGACCATTACGCGGCGGTATCAAGGTGAGATTAGAAATCCCGCCAAGATTCAGCACCCCCCGCCAGCCAGCCACCCGGCCTAACAGTGCAGCATCCGCCATGGGCACCAACGGTGCACCCTGACCACCAAGAGCCAGATCTATGGATCGAAAGTCATGTACAACAGGGCACTGCAGCAATTCAGCCAATAGGGGAGCTTGGAGTATCTGCCAACTGGCGCCGCGGTGACCCTTGCTAGGAGGACGGTGCCAAACAGTCTGACCGTGACAGCCAACGAGTTCAGCTTGAGCATTTGGGTCACAAGCCCTAGCAGCCTGAGCTTGGACCTCAGTGATTGCTTCCGATAGCTCAAGCCAATCACGACTATTAAACCTCTGGCCCTGTCCGGCTTGGACAACGGTATTCCTCAGGTCCTTGGGGTAGGGAGTGGAAACAAGATTCAACAGAGACCAATTTGGTTTCGATGGTGTACCACTGAACTGAGCCAGTGCGGCATCTACACCATCAGCACTGGTGCCGCTCATCAGCCCCAGCACATGCATTGAAATCAGGTCTTAGGAAGTCTCTGAAGATCGTCAACCAGTCCCATCACCACCAGCACATGATCCTTTTCAAGCACATAGCTCGCGGGGGGGTTAACTGAGAGCCCATTAGTTGGACCCGCAGCTAAGACATTCACCACGTAGTTCTTACGCAAGTTGAGATCACGCAATGAATGTCCAATGAACTCTTCTGGCACCTTTATTTCTTCGATGCAGGTTTGCTCATCTAGTTCAAGGCGTTCCATCAGGTTGGGCCTAACCAATTCAAGCCCCAGCCGTTCCCCTTGCATTCTGGAAGGGAAAACCACCCGATCAGCCCCAACCCGCTTCAACATTTTTTCGTGGAGATCGCTGGTAGCACGAGCAATTACTTGTTGAACTTTGCTGCCCTCACTGTCCTTGGCAATCAGCGTTGTGGTGATGCTCGCTTCGATCGGTTCACTGATGCCCACAACAACGGTGCCCATATCGAGTACACCTGCTTCCCTCATTGATTCCTCTTCAGTGCAGTCGACAATCCTTGCCTCAATCGAAGGCTCTAGTTGACGCAACTCCTCAATAGATTTTTCTGAGTTATCAACCGCCAAGACATCTACACCGTTTTTGATCAACTCACGACAAACCGCACTCCCGAAGCGGCCTACACCCACTACGGCAAAACCCATTTGATGGGTGCCCTGTTGAGGTGACCAGTTCCACCACTCATTCATCTTGTTTCCTCAGCGAAGAAAAATTCAGACATAGAGATCTTCTGACGGGTAACCGATGCGATTTTGACGGTGAAGTTGATCTCGATTTATTGCTTCCCAAATTGCGCTCAGTAGCAGAAGTATGCCAAGTCGACCTACAAACATGCCGATAACTAGCACTAACTGACCGAAATGACTCAGTTTCTGGGTAACACCAACATCGAAACCGACAGTGGCAAAAGCAGAAATGCAAGTGAACAACATTTCTAGAAAAGTGAATGGTTGCTCTCCATTGAGGTTGCTGGATATACCAAGCAACAATGCCATCACCAGCACAAAAAGAAGAGAAGCCACAGTTATACCCACTGCCTTCAGCACCACCTTGTCAGAAATCTGACGATTACGGATTACGACATCGTCCTGGCCACGCAGGGTTGAACGGGTGGCAGCCATCAAAGCGGCCAAAGTAGTGGTTTTGATGCCACCGCCAGTACCTCCAGGACTGGCTCCAATGAACATCAGCGCCATCAAGAGTAAAAGCCCTGAGTCGGAAATATTCTCCATAGAAAGGTTCACGGTGGTGAAACCTGCTGTTCTGGCGCTAATAGATCCGAACAGGGCGCTCATCAGTCGCTCAGACCAGCCAATACTGGTAAAAAAATGCCCACGGCTTAATGACTCAGTAATCAATAAGCCCACCGCTCCAAGCAGAATCAGCAACAGTGATGTGCGAATCACCAAACGTGTATGCAAGCTGAGGTTGCGGCGGTGTAAATGCTTGCGATTACTCCAAAGATCACTGGTGACTCTCCACCCCAGCCCACCTAAAACAATCAACAGGATGATCACGACGTTGACTACTGCATTGCTGCGATAGTTCTCCAGGCTGCTCGACCAGAGTCCAAAACCTGCGTTGTTGTAGGCCGAGATGCTGTGAAAAAGGGCAGCCCACAGCCTCTCCCCGGGGTTGACGATGTCATTAAAGCCAAAGCTATAGAGCACAGTTGCGCCAATCAGGATCATCACTGCTGCTGTCAGAGCAATCCCCCGAAAAGTTGTACCTACGCCACCAACCCCAAATTCATCGAGAGTTTTACCTCTATCAAGCCTGCACTTGAGTTCAGTACCACGAACCACAAAACCTTGCAGAAAGGTAGTGATCGCCATCAGCCCAAGTCCACCCGCCAGGATCATCGCTGCAAGCACCCCCTGGCCGAAGCCGGTCAGATCTTGGCCAATATCAATGATGCAAAGTCCGGTCACGGTCACGGCCGAGGTCGCCGTAAAAAGTGCTTCCCATAACCCCACCTTTGCGGTGGAGCACAGTGGCGTGTCCAATAGCAGGGTCCCAGCCATGATCACCAGTAGCCCTGTGACCACCGTGAACTGAGGAACCGTCAGACGCCGGTACCAATCCTGAGTGCGATGAACAGCTTTAGGAAATCGCACCGATGGCTTCCCAATTTGTCACTACAAAAGTCAAAGGTTTTGATGCGGGGAAACCCCAGACGAACAGGACCATATCCTTTAAATGCTGGCACAACTTTGCGTTATTCAAAGTCCCCCGCAATTCCACAGGATCAGACCAGGAATCATTACGGTCATCAGAGCTGTCAAGCCAGCTCCGTAACGCGTTATATCCAAAAAGCGATAACGCCCAGGAGCGAACACCATCAGATTGGTCTGATGCCCCATCGGTGTCAGGAATGATTGGCTTGCACCAAATAGCACTGTGAAAACAAGTGCATTTGGTGGAAGTTCTAAACCTGTTGCGAGTCTGAGAGCCACCGGTACAAGCAGTGCAACTGAAGCGGCGGGACTCATTACCTGAGTGAGAATCGTCGTGACCAGAAAGATGACTAACAAAGCCAAATAGTTAGACCAGCCATTCAGCAAAGTTTCAAAGCTGTTTGCTAAAGCATCTGCCAACCCAGTTTTCTGCATCGCCACACTGAAGCTTGATAGCGACCCAAGCAGAAGAATTACATCGAGTCGTATGGACCGCTGTAGCTCCCCTGGGCGAAGGCATCCCCCTGCCACCATTGCTACTGCCGCCAGCAAGACCGCCGCCACCAATGGCAGGGACGTTACGGTTGGAATTATCAGCATGGCCAGGGCAATGGCGATGGTCAGTGGCTTGCGCCGCACCGTGGGCAGGTCGTTTTCCAGCTGATCTAGAACAAGCAAATCATTGCTGGCTTGTAACCCGCGGATGGAATCCAAGGGGGCTTGCAGCAATAAGACATCTCCCTCCCTCAGCACAGCTTGTCCAAGACGTTCTTGCACTGTTTGCTGACCACGCCTAAGAGCAAGAACCGTGGCGTTGTGACGTTGCCTAAATCGCAGTTCCCGCAGACTGGCTCCGGCCAAAGTGGAACCTGCTGGCAGGAGTACTTCAACCGTTCTCTGCCCGTCACCAGTACCAGCTAAAGAGAGTGAAGCTGATGCGTTCGATTCATGTGTAGCTAACTGCACATTGTGCTCTTGTTGCAGTCGCAGCAGATCCCCGCGAGTGACCCGTAGCAGTAACCGATCTCCAGGTTCAAGCCTGCGATCAGCCAGGGGAGGAAGGAGCCGTTCCTTGCCTCTGTGCAATTCCAGGACGTCTACATCAAAACGACGTTGCAAACGACTGTTATGCAGGGACTGTCCCACCAGGTGGGAGTAACTAGGAATGGTTACCTCAGTGAAATAGCCGATCTGATCCTTGTTATCTCCTAATTCATCACTGTTGCTGCCACGGTCTGGCAACAAGGATTGAGGAGCCAAGATTAAATAGGCGCTTCCAACTAGCCAGATCGGCACACCGATAGCGGTAAAGCTAAATAGTTCTAGAGGTCCGTTGCCCAGTTGCTCGCTGATGTCACTCACCAGCAGATTCACTGAACTCCCCAACAGTGTGAGAGTGCTGCCAAACAGCGTGGCAAAAGACAAAGGCAGCAAAACCTTGGAAGGAGAGATTCGGCGCCGATGACACCAAGCTTCTATAACCGGTAGTAATGAGGCCACCACGGGTGTATTGGGTAAGACACTCGAAATAGGCGCAACCACCAAGCCCAACAAGGCAATCAACCGTCGTGAGCTTCGAATGCGTTCAGAAGCGATCAGTTCGCGCACTCGATCCAGTGCACCACTACGGAATAAAGCAGCAGAGACTGCAAATAGCCCCATCAAGGTGATCAAGGCAGGTCTACCAAATCCAGCCAAGGCTTCTTGAGAGGAGAGCACATGGGTAGCCATGAGTAGGGCCATGCACAGCAGACCAGTGAGCTCAGGTGCAAGGACACCACTTATGAACAGCACCACTGCAAGTAGCAACACGGCCAGGGTGATCAGGGCCTGAGGGTTTTGAAGAGCAGCGCTGAGCTCAGCCATAGTCAGGTGTTATCAGAATGGCTAAGGATCGATTCTGCTCCGCGGCCCCACAAGTGGTCTTCAAGCCAGCACTTGAGTCCCTGCAGCCCTGCCCCAGAGGTAGCAGAGAGGTATAGCACTTTGGGGTCGATGCTGCGAATTGCCTCAAGAGCACTGCTATCACAGCGATCAATCTGATTTGCCACCAGCTGACGGGTTGACTCTGCGCCAAGGGAATCAAGCAGCTGATGCACCGTGGATAACTGGGCTTGCCAATCTGGATCTGATAGATCCACAACCACCAAGAGGAGATTGGCCTCAAGAGTTTCTTCAAGTGTGGCGCGAAATGCTTCGACTAATGGAGCCGGCAGCTCACGAATGAAGCCCACCGTGTCAGTAAGTAAAAGCTCAAGGGGTGGTGCTCCTGCTTGAGGAAACCCGAGGCGACGGGTAGTTGGATCCAAAGTGGCAAAAAGTTTGTTCTCTGCCAGAACCTTGCTGTGTTCATTTCGAGCGCAAAGAGCATTTAGCAAGGATGATTTCCCTGCATTGGTGTAACCCACGATTGCCACCCTTGGCAGATTTTTGCGGCGGTTGCGCTGTCGGACGCGATGACTCTGTAGTTGCCTCACCTCACGTAATAAACGTTCGATGCGCCTGGCAATGGCACGCCGATCTTTCTCAAGCTGGGTCTCGCCAGGCCCGCGGGTGCCGATACCACCGCCCTGACGTGACAAGCTGCGACCTCGTCCTATTAGCCTTGGCATCCGATAGCGAAGCTGAGCTAGTTCCACTTGAAGGCGGCCAGCTGCACTTGAAGCTCGCTGAGCAAAGATGTCGAGAATCAGCTCACTGCGATCCATTACAGGGCAGTCAAGATATCGCTCCAAGTTCCTTACTTGAACTGGAGTCAACTCCCGATCTGTAATAACCAAAGAAGCGCTATGTCGACGAACCTCTAAGGCAGCCTCCTGTAATTTCCCCTTGCCCCAAAGAGTCTGAGGATTAGGCGCCCCCTGCTTTTGCCTAGCAACTGCTACAGGCTGCCCCCCAGCACTTCTCACCAACCCTTCAAGCTCCGCAAGGTCGCGTTCACTGCGACTACATTCAGATCCCGTAAGCGTGAGCAGCAATACCCGTTCCTTTTCATTCGCTAAAGGTTGGGGGTTGATCTGTTGCTTTGGGGGTAATCCTTGGCTGTTTTGACAGAGTTCACTTAGTGCGTTGATTTCGATCAAGCACCACCCTGAAGCTTCCTTGGGATCCGGTTGCCAGAGGGCGGCGGCCCTTGTACCACCACGATCTCCTGTGGGTGCAAAACGCAACCAGGAACTAGGTGCCAAATCAAGTGCCACGATCGCATCCTGCAACCCAGGCCTGAGGTCGTCCCGCTGAAGATCTAAAGGGCAACTGATCAAGCGCCATCCAGTGATCTTGCGTCGGGGCGACTCGGGAAGATGGGCGAGAAGTTGACCAGAACCATCAAGAGGACCAACCCAAAGCAAACGGCACAATCCACGGCTATCCAGCACCAGATGAAGTGGCTGGCAAAGTTCAAGCACCTGCTCAGCTAGGCGTTCCAGGGTGAGTTGATCGGCACCTCCATTTTCGGGATGCCGGCGGTGGCTGAGGCGCTCTAATTGCCTTTGCTGCGAAGGCCGAAGTCCTTTGATGCGACCAGCAAGGTGGGCTTGCTTCAATGCCCAAGCAGCCAGGTGCTAGCTGAACGCAAGCCGAGAGATAACCCCGGCAATTTAGTTAGATAGGCAACCCGGCGCATTTGAAAAGCCAAAGAACCAGCAAGCGTGAAACCCATTCCAGTAATTGATGCCTCTCCGATACCCAGGCTCAACATTTCGCCAAGATCCTTAAATTCAAAAGGATTAGGGGCCTTGCCAGCTCGCAGTGCCATCACGTTTTGAGCCGCTGCCTCCCCCTGCTGAAGAGCCACCTGAGCCGTACTTGGCCAGCAATGATCATCGTTAAATGCGACATCTCCGATGCCCAAGACATGATTGAGCCCAATTACCTCTAAACAGGAATTGATAGGTAGTCGTGCACCAGTAAGGACAAAGTCAGGGCCAAATTCTGGCAAGACCGCTCGTGTCCCAGCAGTCCAGATAAGACCTCTATGCGTTATTGGTGAAATTAAGGAATGAGTTTTTTGTTTGCTCTCAAATTCCACTTGATTTGCCGAGATCGCTAGCACTTTCGTGCACAAATGGATGTGAATACCACGTTTATTCAATGCCTTTTCCGCTTCTTCCTGGTTAAAAGCTTTCGCATTGGGGAGGACCCTCTCACCAAGCTCAATCAAATGGAGTTCAGCGGCACCGTTAAGTAGATCTGCCAACTTGCAGGCCAGTTCAACTCCAGTGGGTCCCGCGCCAACAATTACAAGAGCCTGTTGAGGATCTCTACTTAGCTGAAGTTCCCTAATTCGTTGCCGCAATACCTGAACATCATCCAAATCGCGAAACATCAAGGCGTGCTCAAGGACGCCTTGGATATTGAAATCAGTGGGTACTGAGCCAGTACTCAGAACCAGTTGTGAGTAGCTAAGTGTGATTCCTGAGCTGGTGATTAACGTTTTTGCTTTGGTATCGATGCTTTCCACTCGATCCTGAAGGTGGGCAATACCGCGTTCGCAAAGTAAGGAGTGATATGGAGGAGCCACTTCCCAAGCTTGGAGTTCTGCACTCAATAGTTCATAGAGCAAAGGGAGAAATACAAATCTGCTGTGCGGTTCGACTAAGACAATGGGGGGGCGTGGCTGACAACAGCTAAGAGCAAGTGCAGTCGTCAGTCCTGCAAAACCGCCTCCAACAACAACCACGGCATTGACATTTGACGGGTTGGAGGCCATGAACGATGGATCTTCAATGATTTTTGAACCTTAAACAGGTTGTGCTGATCGACGACAATGGAAGATGGGTGGATGACTAATGGCTCCACCGAGAAAACCACCACTGCGTCTTCCAATAAGGCAGATCGATCCGCGAGTTTGAAGGTCGCCTCATTACTCAAGGTACCTCTGGAGAAGACCCAAAGTGATCTAGCCAGCCTTAGGCCACAAGATCGTCTTGCCTGGGCAATTAAGCACTTTGGTTCAGGCTTTGTGCTTACAACCAGCTTTGGCATTCAATCAGCAGTGCTTTTGCACATGCTGCAAAGCCTTAGCGACGAATCGACTGTCCCGGTGATCTGGGTAGATACGGGCTATCTACCACCTGAAACCTATCTCTATGCCAATCAACTCACCGAGCAGTTGGGACTGGATTTAAAGGTAGTCAAAAGCTCACTATCACCAGCTCGGATGGAAGCTCTGCATGGCCGGCTCTGGGAGACAGGCTCGGTAAAGGATTTGGAGACATATCACCGTATTCGCAAAATAGAACCCCTCGAGCAGGCGCTTGACGATCTACAGGTGAGCTGTTGGGCAAGTGGAGTGAGAAGTGATCAGACTGAACATCGCAGTTCCATGAACTGGCTCGAGCTGATACGAGGGCGCTTTTCGCTAAGACCTCTGCTCGACTGGACTTCCAGAGACGTTTTTTATTACATGCAAGAGCATGACTTGCCGCAGCACCCTCTTTTTGAAAAGGGTTACTCCACAGTCGGCGATTGGCATTCAAGTGCACCTGATGGCGGGGAAGCAACAGGAAGAGAAACACGCTTTGGAGGCCTAAAAGAAGAATGCGGCCTTCACCTTCCTGGTGTGATGGGAGAAGGCATCTGACTGTGGAAGTTGCAGGACATTGCCTGTTGATTGGCAACAGTCGTTGGCATTGGGCTAAGCAGCAAGCTGAAGCTTGGCAGTTCTGCCATAGCGCTCCAGATCCGCACAGGCTTCAAACTCTTGAAGTCCCCCTTATGGCATGGGCTGCTGTGGGAGCAATGCCTACTGAAATTGCATTAGATCCAGCCAGCCGCCTGGAGTTGAAAAATGTGCCGCTAAAGCGCATGCCTCCATGGCTTGGCATTGATCGAGCCTTGGCAGCTTGGGGCGCCCTAAAAAGAGCTAAGGCCTGCGGAATATTGGCCAATGGCCTACTTGTCGCCGATGCCGGTACTGTTCTTAGCATCACTCGAGTGACAGCCGATGGTGAGTTCGCTGGCGGACAGTTGGTAGGGGGGGTTAGCTTGCAGTTGCGGGCTATGGCGCAAGGCACTCAGAACCTGATTGATCCAGGCCTAGGGCCAATTAGTGCTGAACCATTTCCTATCACCACAGCAGAAGCAATGCGGCGAGGCAGTATCCAAGCCCTAATAGGCATGCTTATAGAGGCTCAGCGTGAGGCAGGACTGCCGCTTTGGTTATGCGGAGGTGATGCTCCAGTTCTTGAACAAGAACTAAAACAGCATGGCCTTGATGTAGCCCACCATCCAAACCTGGCCTTAGAGGGGATGGTGGACGTGCTTAAGCGGATTAGTCGAGTCCCAAGTCTGTAAGAATTTGATTGGCCATGGTTTCAGCTTTCACTTTTAGATAAATCAGCTCCAAGTTGCCCTCTGGATCAACGACGAAGGTATGGCGCATCATGCCCATATATTCGCGGCCCATGAACTTTTTGAGTCCATAGCTTTCATAGGAGCTAGCAACTAAACAGGGCTCGGTATCGCTGAGCAGGATGAAAGGAAGCTGATGTTTTTTGATGAACTTGGCATGGGATGTAGCACCATCTTTGCTGATCCCAAGCACCTTGATGCCATGAGCCTCAAAACGCTCCCAAAGGTCCCGAAAATTACAGGCTTCCTTGGTGCAACCTGGGGTGTCGTCCTTCGGATAAAAGTAGATAACTACACGTTGTCCCCTAAATGATTCCAGCGTTACCAGTTCACCATCCTGATTGGGGAGATTGAAATCAGGTGCCGAATCGCCAATCTGCAGAGTCATTGATGCCGCTTGAACTGAATAGCCCAAGCGTAATGGTGCTGTGGTTATTCCCAATGCAATCTGCCCTGATGCCGATCAACAAGATTGAACAACAATGGGCTGGGCGATTATCTCCCGCAAGATCGAGGCAGTTTCGACAGTCTCGCGGCTATGTACGTCACGCCCTTGCTTGCCTTTGGCAAATACCTGCGCTTGAGATACCGCTGCTAGCACCTCCAGGCCATCCTCCAGAACTAGCAAATGGCTGGGGATTCATCAGCTTCAGCCATTGCTGTGATGCACTACTAGTAGCTTGGGCAGCTCAACAAATCGGAGTTGATCTAGAGCGGACTGATCGTTCCTTTGCCGCTAAACCTCTAGCAAGTCGTTACTTCTCTTGTGAGGAACAAGAAGCGATCGCCCACTTGACGGGCAGCGCTCTACGAACTGCCGTACTGGAGCAATGGCTAATTAAAGAAGCCGCTATTAAGTGGCAACGGGGCAGCCTGGCGAAGGATCTAATTCATTGGCGGTGCAATGCCAAATCTGCTTTTGCTATCCATGACGCATTAAGTCACCAAGTGGGCGTGCATCGAATTCACCACAGCACTTGGAAAATGGTGGTAGCAAGTGATTTCAGTGCCATGTCTCATCCACCAATGCTCTGTCTAGGTTAAGGATCATTGTTGGCAATCCGCATGGTCAACGCGCTGAGCTCAAAGAAAGTCCCATCGCTTATAGCCGCCTTCCTCTTGGCACTATTGGGCCTATTGAGCATGTATCAGGAGCAGGCGTCTAGCGTTTCTGGAACTTGGTCAAGCGTGGAAGATGTGACATCTCGATTAGCGGAACGCGAAGCCACGCTTAACCAGCGAATCAAGGCCGAAGCGTTGTTGCTGTCTTTCACTCGCGCTCAGATGACTCGTTATTACTGGGGAGAATTCGCTTCATCGCTCAATGAGCTGGGCCTAAGTGCCGGGGAACTTTTCATTGCAAAAGTAGAGCGCTCAAAAAACAACACCATGCTGTGGCTATCGCCCGAGCATGGTGATGAGGCCTATCTGGCCATTGTTCGTCGCGATAGCAACGGCACCCGACTCGAGAGACTCCATTGCAGAGGAGATGTGTCCAAGCTGGCAAAACCCTTTT
>CAJWUF010000046.1 GCA_913047395.1 uncultured cyanobacterium | reverse complement strand
GCAAGGCCAGCCAGCCCAAGCCCATGCCATTGAAAGCACACTCAACTACCTAAACGGAAGCCTGGAGCTCCACAGCAAATTCTCAACAGGAACACCTGTTGAGGGAGCATTGGTTCGCATATTGGATGCCAATGGAATTCCAGGCCAGGAACTAGGTCGGATGGACCAAGAAGGAAGACTGAGCTTGACCCTGCCAGAAATGCAAGAGGGCAACCTGGACTTACAGATAGATGGTGGTCCTGGTCACCGTGACTATCTATTGCTGCCAATTCGCGCAGGCAAAGTGAAGCTTGAAGAAGTAGTGATAAAGCCCAATTATCCAAGAGCAAACTGGGCTTTTGCCAGCACTGGATCTCCAATCCTGCTGGGCCTTGCTGGCTTTATGTTTAACCTGCGTCGGCAACGCCTCAAATCATGATCCGTCGCCATGGCTGAGTCCACCGCCTCTCCCTCAAACTTTGGCAGTGAAGTCCTCGACAACATGGTCAAGCGACTCAATGGCACTGCAGACCCACGCCGCCGCTATGAATATGTGCTCTGGCTAGCTAAAAAGCTGCCACCATTGTCCCCGGAACTAAAAAGCGACGCAATCAAGGTAAAAGGCTGCGTTTCTCAAGTACATGTGCTTGGTGAACTTGTTGAAGGAAGGCTTCAGTGGCATGGAGACTCCGACGCGCTGATTACACGAGGCTTGCTAGCAATGCTGATTCAAGGTCTCAGCAATCTCACTCCTGAGCAAGTGATGGCCGTAGATCCAAGCTTTATTGAAGCCACAGGTCTTCAAGGCAGCCTTACCCCATCAAGAGCTAATGGATTCCTGAACATCCTCCTAAACATGAAGAACCAGGCCCAACAGCTAGCAAAACTATCCGCCACCGCAACTTCCTAGAGTCCGGCCAGCAATTACACGACTGGACACAATTGCCATGGGCACAAGGATTGGAGTAGGTCTCCTGGGCCTTGGAACGGTTGGTTGCGGCGTAGCAGGCATCCTTCAGACCCCAGAAGGGCGTCATCCTCTAGTGGCTGAGCTTGAACTGGTACGAGTAGCGATTCGAGATCTGCAACGCCCTCGCCCGATTGCGCTCCCCGAATCCGTACTTACCAACGATCCACAGGCCGTTGTGGATGATCCCGCTGTTCAAGTGGTGGTGGAAGTCATGGGAGGGATCGAACCAGCGCGAACCCTGATCATGCGAGCGATTGCCGCTGGCAAAGCAGTGGTAACAGCAAACAAAGCCGTCATCGCCAGACATGGAGAAGAGATTGCGGCGGCGGCGGCGGCGGCGGGGGTATACGTCCTGATCGAAGCCGCTGTCGGGGGTGGCATCCCAATCATCGAGCCACTTAAGCAGTCACTGGGTGGCAACCAAATCGAACGAGTAACCGGCATCATCAACGGCACCACCAACTACATCCTTAGCCGGATGGCACAGGAAGGGGTTGCCTATGACGTAGTGCTTAAGGAAGCCCAGGACCTCGGCTATGCGGAGGCAGATCCAGCGGCAGATGTCGAGGGACTCGATGCAGCCGACAAGATTGCAATCCTCAGTGGGTTGGCCTTCGGTGGACCTATCGATCGTGCCTCAATTCCTACCCAAGGCATCAACAACCTTCAGAGCCGAGATGTGGAATACGCCAAACAACTTGGCTACGCAGTGAAACTATTAGCTGTAGCCGAACGGCTCAATTCAGATGTTCGAACCAGTCCGTCCCTACCCTTATCGGTGCGTGTACAACCAACGCTGATCCCTCTTGAACACCCACTGGCGGGAGTAAATGACGTTAACAACGCAATCCTGGTTGAAGGCGATCCTATCGGCCGCGTTATGTTTTACGGCCCAGGAGCAGGCGCTGGCCCCACCGCATCCGCTGTAGTCGCAGACATCCTCAACATTGCTGGGATACGCCAACTTGGCGAAGTTAACGGCAACGTAGATCCTCTACTCGCCGCAAGCAGTTGGCGTTCATGTCACCTAGTTGAGTCTAGCGACATTCGCCATCGCAACTATGTGCGTTTCAACGTAGTGGACTCTCCAGGGGTGATCGGTCTAATCGGCAGTTGCTTCGGTGAACGTGGCGTTTCAATTCAATCGATCATTCAAGTCGATGCTTCCGAGGCCGGTGCAGAGATCGTTGTTATTACTCATGAAATAAACCAAGGCCAGATGCAAGATGCTCTTACGGCCATTGCCTCTATGCCTGAGATCAAAAGACTTGCGGCCCATCTCAGCTGCCTCTAAATCTCTGCCCTCACTAAAGAAAAGGTCCCTTCATAAAAAAAAGCTGTAAAAGCACAAGTCTGCAGATGCTGACCTGTACACCCAAATGTTAATTACAGACGCTTCGATGAAGTGAATAGTTCAATTCTTTCCCAAGCCGGAATTCCAAGCCATCATGGATCTCCACCAAGGCGACTGCATTCAACTCCTCAGTAGTGAAGAGCTATTCCAAGTGATCGGGATCGACGATGATCACAACCGCTGTTGGGTAAGACGTTGGCCTTTGCTTGCTAATGGATCGCCGGTATTTGAAGTGTCGAAAAAACAAATCACACTCTCCTGTAAGGGAAACAAGCAACAACCTTTGACAAGGCTTTGAATAAAGGTCATGTGATCCTCTCGCGTTGTGCCTCGCTTCAACCGTTGTGATCCTCTTCGCTGGGCGGCAGCTTCATTTGGTTTATTCCTAGCCCTTTCTCAGGTCTCCTGTCAGCCCCCACGACGCAGCACCCGTCTAATTGTGGCCAGTGCTGGCAAGATCACCTCCCTCGATCCTGCTCAGGCCAGCACATTTGACGCTCTACAACTGCTGAGCGCCCTCGGCGATCCCCTCTACCGTCTTGACACCAAAGGGAATCTGCAACCACGCCTGGCGGCAAACCTACCTCAAATCAGCGATAACGGCTTCACGATCTCGATCCCTCTGCGAAAGGATGTGCTGTTTCACGATGGCACCCGCTTTGATGCCGCAGCAATGGCCTTCAGCCTGCGGCGATTCCTACGTATCGGCACACTCAACTACGTGGTAGGTGGACGAATTGCCTCCGTGGAGACTCCAGATCCCTACCTACTACGCCTTCGACTAACGCGACCCTCAACGTCTCTAGAAGGACTACTCACCTCGATTAACCTCACACCGGTATCACCAAAGGCCTACGCCAAATACAAAAATCAGTTCCTAAATAAACGCTTCATTGGAACAGGCCCTTACCAACTAACCAGCTTTCAAACACAACAACAACGCCTTGAGCCGTTCCCTCAATACTGGAGCAAAAAAGCCAGCAATGATGGAATCGACTTCATCAATCTGAGCAACTCCACCGCCCTGTTCGGTGCTCTAAGAAGCGGCGAAGTGGATGTGCTGCTCTCCAATTCACTAGATGAAGACCAAAGGCTTGCCCTACATCTACTTGCCAAACAAGGAAAGCTCCGAGAAGCAGAGGGACCAGCGCTAGAAATCGGCTACATCACCCTGCTCAGCAATTCCGCACCACTAAATCAACCAATCCTGCGACAGGCCATCTCCCACAGCCTCGACCGCAATCTGATCATCAAGCGGGTGAGTTATGGATTAAGGCAACCACTACGGTCTTTAGTACCACCAAGCCTAAAAGGTGAAACAGGCACACCATGGCCCAGCTATAACCCACAGCGTGCGAGAGAGCTACTGCAAAAAGCTGGTTATTGCAGCGCTCAGAAGCTGACACTGCCTTTAACGTTCCGCTCCAACGTGCCAGCAGACAAGCTATTGGCCCTTACTTGGCAGGCACAGGTAAAGCGTGACCTCTCAGATTGCTTAATCCTCAAACTAGATAGCGTCGAATCGACCACCGTTTATCGCCAACTAGGGGAGGGCGCATTCCAAGCAGTAATACTGGAATGGCTAGGTGCCTATCCAGACCCAGAGGCCTACTTAGCACCACTGTTGAGCTGCAACAAAGCCAAAGGATCCATTTGCGAAGAAGGGGAAGCTGCGATCAGCGGTAGCTTCTGGACAGCACCTGGCCTGGAACAGGCCTTGCTCGACAGTGATGAACTTCATGGACCGAAGCGACTCCACCAACTCAAAAAAATCGAACGCGATGCTGCCGCCGGAGCGGCTTATCTGCCTGTCTGGCTTGTAGCGCCACGGGCCTGGGCCCAACTTCACTTAGCCAAGCCAGAATTTGACGGCAGTGGCCAGTTGCAGCTCCCTCTTCTACGTGAGCGACAGGAACTGACTCAGCCTCAGCAAGGACGGCAAAACTGATGGGGCGTGGAAGAGAACTACTGCGCTATAGCGCGACTCGCTTAGCCCTAGCCCCGATCATGCTCTGGTTGATATCCAGCATGGTGTTTCTGCTCCTACGAGTAGCCCCAGGAGATCCCGTCGATGCAGTATTGGGCAGCCGTGCAGGAGCTGCAGCCCGTGCAGTAATGCGCACCAGGCTGGGACTAGATCAGTCGCTTTTGCATCAATACTGGCACTTCATTAAGGACTTAATCCATGGCGATCTAGGCCAATCTCTTATCAACGAAGAACCGGTAAGCCAGATCATTACCCAAGCCCTACCAGCGAGCCTGGAACTAAGTCTGACGGCCCTATTGGTAGCTGCAGTAATTGGTTTAGGGATCGGGTTCAGTGGTATTGCCCGACCAGAGGGCAAGTTGGATCTAGCTGGGCGTCTCTACGGCATTGGCACCTATGCACTACCCCCATTTTGGGCGGCAATGCTTGTTCAACTGTTGTTTGCTGTGATCCTCGGCTGGCTACCAATTGGCGGACGTTTCCCCCCAAGCTTGCTGCCACCACAGGGGAGTGGCTTCCTAATCCTCGACAGCCTCGGCAACAAAGACTGGGCATCTCTACAGGGAGCAATAAGGCACCTTGTGCTGCCAGCCGGAACCCTAGGCCTGTTACTTAGTGGGATCTTCGCGCGTACCCTGCGGCTAAATCTTGGCCGCACACTGCAATCCGATTACGTTGAAGCCGCCCGTAGCCGGGGACTAAGTGAGCAGAAGGTGGTGCTTGACCATGCACTGCCCAACGCACTTCTACCAGTTCTCACCATTGCCGGCATCACAGTGGCATCACTTATCGGTGGTGCACTTCTAATTGAAGTCACCTTTTCCTGGCCAGGCATCGCCCTACGACTTCAAGAGGCAATCAACCAGCGCGACTACCCAGTGGTTCAAGGCATTGTTGTTGTTGTTGCTGCTCTGATGGTGCTGGTGAGCGTTGCGGTAGATCTTCTCGTAGCTCTGATTGATCCTCGCGTCCGCTACTGAGCATCGCGCAATCGCTCTACCGCCGCGCGATCCAAACGATGCAACCGTAAATCACCAATCTGCTTATGAACAGAGTCCTTAAGGCCTTCTCCAGCCTCAACCTGCTCCAAAAAGATTTGAATTTCTACTGCTAATAAACGCTGCACTGTTAGTGGTTGAAGCCCCACTAACTCTTTGCCAAGCTTAAAGAGATCATCGCTAGGCCCCTCAACCTTCTGAGCTTCTACCCGCACTGGAGAGAAGTGACTGGCGCCCTCCACAAGTACAGCCCGACTGGCTGGATGAGGTTGTGTAGCCAAAAGCAAATCGAGCTGCTCACTAAGCGGTGGGGTAATTAAATCCAGAGTTCCTCCGGCCAACAAGACCGGCACCGGTATATCCAGGTCCCCATAACTAGGCCAGAGCAAACTGCCAAAGCTGTTGAGAGCGACAATCGCCTCCAGCTGAGGAACTAATGGCTGCACTGGAATTTGCACATCAGTCAACTGACACTGCAATAGCCAGGACAAGTTCGTAAGAGGAATATCCTTAAGAGCCTTACGACAGCGCAAATGCAAACCAGGCTCTGGGATGTCCCCAGCGGCCAATAGGGCAGTGAGTGCACCTAGAGAGTGACCCATCAGCACCAACCTCTGACTAGAGGATGCAAACTTGCCTTCTTTATGGGCGCGCAAAACCGCCTGAAGATCTGCCAAGCGTTCAGGCAGCACCTCTGCCCCAGGAGGCAGTCGCCTACCTGTGAGCAGATCTTGCACCGCTCTAGCATCACTTCCTGGATGCTCAAGTACAACAACCGGCCAGCCCTTACTTCCAAGACTTTGGGCCAACCAACGAAAATGATCCTTGCTCCCCCCCAGGCCAGGCATTAGCACGACCAAACTCGAGCGCAACGGAGTACCAACAGATGGAGGCCACACCTCTAATGGAAGTGGCTCGCTGCGGTGGGGTACTGATAAAGAGATGAGCTCAGGCGCCGCGCCATGGGCCTGCTCATGCGTCAGCTCTTTCGGCGCTGGGACTGGTGTTGCCGACAACCTCCCCAGAGTTTTTGCTAACTGCTGCTGCTGTTGCAACTGACTCCGCCAACGGCTGGCAACCCGCAATAGAGCATCTAGATCGAGGCGGATACTTTCAGCAGGAAGCGCTTTAAGCAAATCCAAAGTGCTCACCTCAGCCTGATTGTTCAAAAGGCTTTCCAGGGTGTTGAGCACAACGATGCCGCTGCTGTCATCGCCCACTCTCAATAGGTCGCTGAACTCATCTAGAAGCTGACGTCCTGCCCAACTACGAAGCATTTGTCTAGCCATACTCTGCTGCGTTAGCAGGGGAGCCTGAAGTAGCTCGAGCAAATCAAGCTGACTTTCAGCATCAAGCAAGTTGAGCCAGGTGGTGAGTTCTGAGCGACTAGTTCCACCAGCACTCCCCCAATCCAACAACTCTTCGATCAAGACAGGGATCACCATCCCATCAAGCTGAACCTCAAGGCGCTTGGCGGCGTTCAGCGGCAATACTCCTGAAGCGGCAAGTAGCAGGCTGCCTAACAGGGCAATCGCAGTTTTCTGTACTTTTGCCCGTCCAAAAACCAACGCTGACCCTCCTTAAGAATAAGAACCATTCTCCCTAAAGATATAAAGGCACAACGCACACGGACTAAAAGTATTTAGCGAGGTCTATTGGCCTGATCTATGAACGGCCTAGATACACCTGGGGTGAAGCTTCTCATCCACCAAAGCAAATGGGAACAAAGCGTAATTAATGGCAATCAAAAACTATCCAGACAAACGGAGGCCTCAATTAACTCGAGTGGCATCCTTTTTCATAGAAATGCTATTGAGCTATTTTGAATCTATTGCAAGGAACCTCAACCAAGCCCTTTGAGGCCAGCTCGAAGCATCATTAAGCACTAGAGATCTGCTAAACGTAATTATTAGCAGAGGATAAAATATAAATTACTGCTGCCATTTAGCAAAGGCCACATGCTAAAGATTGAAGCCCGTCAACGCTGGATACCATTAAAAAGCATAGCTATTAGAAGAAATGCTTAGCCAAGTAAACGAATGCGTTGCAATTGACAAAGAATGGATCAGGCGAATAAGCGATGGTTCATCAACCGCCTATGGTTTGAGTTGGTCCCCTAAACATCAAAGATGGCATACAACGAGGCTCAAGTCGTGATGGGCGGTCTGGTGCACATCCCACTTGCCATCGGTGTTTTTTGGTCATTGAACAACCTGACATCACGCAACTATCACAGCGAGCAGGCTGCCTTGGCAGCCGAGGCTGAGGCCAAGAAGGCTGCAGAAGCAGCAGCAGCTAAAGCTGCGGAGGAAGCAGCTAAAGCCAAAGCAGCAGCAGCAGCTAAAGCCGCAGAGGAAGCAGCTAAAACTGAAGCAAACAAGGCAACAGATGCCCCTCCAGAAGCCCCTCCGGCTCCAGAGCAAGGAGGCTGAAGCGACAATTCAACTCTAAATATATACTTACCCCTTAACTGTTAGGACCTAATTTATAAATACATCAACTATAATTGCAGTTATTTAACTGCTGTCTTTCCATCTTATCAATTAGCCAAGCAGTCGTCTCACTTCAGAAGCCTTAGGCGCGAAAGCAGTCGCCGATTACGCAATCAACACAGAAAGCAGAAGCCAAATCACGCCTCTAATAAAATGTGCGGCAAAAAGTTAAGCAACAAGAGCCGAGTCAAGCGTCTTATCTTTTTAAATGTGGATCAAAATGATTTCATCAATATGCGATTTGGAGGATTTAGTTGCAACTGGCCTGGCGACAATGGAATTCGCGGAGAAAATTAAAATAGTCAACGGATTAACAGGCTCCGAGTATTGGATGCATGTCCATCCAATACAAAAGGCTTGAGCTGGCCTGATAAAAGCTAGACCATTGATGATTATTCTTGCAAATATGGGATGCGTGATAATAAATTAACGTGAGGGGGAATTAATTAAACAATGCGCCAGCCGTATTACAGCTAGCCAACTTCTTCCACTTAAGCAAGTATTCCTCTATGTTTTCAAATTGCTTGTCGGAGTCATTAATTTGCTGGGCACTAATTAATGCATGATAAGCCTCCACACCCAGCTCGCTCGCGAGTCTTTGCTTTATACAGGCTTTGTATTTTGAGCCAGACTTCAGTTCATCCTCTGCCTCTCGCAAATTACTCTGAGCCAACTCACTCTTCTCTCGCCACTCCAACATATAATTCGTAAATTCTTCCTGGGCACCATCGGCAAGAGAAGGTATTGGACTAAATGTAAAAAGCAGAATCAGAAAAAAAACCGCTATGAAATGACGCATTCTTTATTCCTAACAACTCTATCGTAATCCCATAATAGCTTATGCCACAATCTCTCTTTAGGTGAGTGTCTGACCTTATCAGCACCTTTGCTTGTCAGAAGAAAAACTGGTTTTGCATCTTCTGACACAAATTTGATATCCACATTGCCAAGCATCCACATGCGCATCAATAGCTGATCTTCAGTGATTTTGCCCTGGCTCTCCTTACATCTATTACCTACATCGAGAAACCATTGCGACAATTGCTTCGCTTTAAGCTGGTCTTGCCTACAGAGTTGAAGTGTGGCCGCAAATAAAGCAGTTGAGTCGCCTTTTTTAAGGGCAATGCGGGTCATGGAGTTCAGAAGGCTGATCTGCTGGTGATCCACAGTCATACAGCTATTCCAATTGAACATATAAGAGTAATCAGAAACCGCAAGTGGGTATCAAGCACCTGTTGAGACAAAGGCATGCAAAACCCTCAATAGAGAGCAGGCAATCCTTGACCTACTCACTATTGAGGCCAATTTTTCACAATCTGTTCTGATTAAAGTTTTTAAATCCGAGCATTTACGCCTTCTTGCCTACAACTCAACGGTTTAGAGGTATAAGTACTTACAACAGTTGAACGTTCTCACGAAGGTGGCTAATGCCTCTGCGACGCTGAGAAGGATAATGTCTTACGCCATGACCATAAGCCAGTAATGGAAATCGTTCCAGAAGGAAAGCAAAAAACAATAGTGCTAATTCCCAATCAAAACAAAAACCAAAAGGAGTTCTGCTCTCTAAAGATATAGGAATCCTGGTGTGGTAAATGCTTTGACAAATCACTAGCGCAATCCATCCTCTTAATGCCTAATCATGCCATAAAAGTTGAACACTAAAAAAACTTACACTACATCAAAGCAAAGGTGAGCAGAATTTATAATCATGATTAAAAAGATAAGAATCAATATGCCCTGAGCTTATAGGCTGCATGGCATATTGATTCTTATGATGACCTAAAATAGACCAGGAATAATTTGCCCTGTGGCAGCATAGGTACCTAGAGCAGCAATAAAGCCAATCATGGCCCAGCGACCATTTTGAAGCTCAGCATTTTCGTTCATGACATTCCTTATTAAAGTGATTTGTGGGTTAAAGCAGATTGAGCAACAGGCCTACGAACGTTGACAAGCAGAAATAAGTAATCTATTCATCGCCAAAGCAAATCGTTCTGCATGTCAACATTCCACTAACTGGAAAAGCTAGATTGTCTTTTATTAACTAAAAGATGCCTGGCAGAATTTGTCCAGTTGCAGCATAAACCAAGACAGCCGACATAAAGCCAATCATGGCCCAACGACCATTGGCAAGTTCTGCTTCCTTGCTAAAAGCTGTGTAGTCAGGATCTATATGCATACGCGGTTCAACCGCATACATATTCTGACGACCACCATCTTCTGTGATTACATACGAGGAAGAATTCATCATGTTTCTGCTTAAACTAATCCAGGGATAATTTGCCCTGTAGTCAGGTATGCACCTACCACAGCCCAAAATCCCATCATTGCGGCCCAGCCATTAACACGCTCAGCCACAGCCTTTTGGCTTTCGATCCTTTTGTTCATGGGTGATTGAATCAATAGAAGAAATTGGAATTAAGGCCTTTCAAAAGCGACCCCGAAGGGCGCTGGCCTTCATTACAAACCTTAACAGAGAACATTGCGAAGTGTGACAGCGCGTATCTTCCGCCTTGCGGCTCATCGAAGCAAAATGGGCAAAATCCTAATCTTTTATAGGGATCCTGGCTTTTATTGCTTTGCTTTTTGCGCTAAAAAGCCACATCTAAATGCATAATATTGTAAATATTTTAGGTCTTAACTTTTAGCCAGGCCGCAATCAGTACTGCAACTAAATAAAAACAACTATCATTATGCATTATTTTGCTTACCTTCTCTCATCATAAAGGCAGCTTTCAATAATGTCTGGGTTCAAAAGACTTTTTGGCTGTTCAACTATATTCCACCTGCGCAATCTTATAAAAGTCGACATTTCTACTTAATCTACTTTTCCCTATGGAGAACTTCTATTAACCCCCTGATGAAACGCTAGTCATCTTGCATGGCTGCTTACGCCAGCATAAGGATTTAAGTGAATAGCTCTAGAAACTCAATCTGCACCTAACTTCCCAAAAGAGACCACTGTCACCCTCTCGTCACTAAGTGTAAATACCTGCCGACTCCCGCTTGCTATCAAAATTGGAAGAATTGCTTTCAAATCGCTCTTTGATCAACTCTAGCGGCTAGTTATTGGAAAGTGATTTCTAGCAAATGGCCACAAGCAACACGCAATCACCAAATTGGCAAGAAGCCTTGATTGGCATTATTGAAACTTATGGAAAGCTATTGAATTACCGATTACCTGGGAGATCATCTATGCGCGTTCAACTATATGAATTCAAAACTCATGAATAGCTAAATAGAGCGTAAAAAACTTAACCGATAATAGTTAAATCTGGGCAAAAGCGAATTTAGGAACTATATTTTTAGCAATTTATATTTAGGTTTAGTCAATTCAACGCAAACATCAAAAGCTTATACAAGAGCAGAGGCTCTACACATTAAATAAGAACTCCATGACATCACCTTCCTCAACAATGTATTCCTTACCTTCACTACGCAGCCAACCCTTATTTCGTGCCTCAGCAAAGGAGCCAGCATCAAGCAATTTCTGATAAGCGATGGTCTGAGCACGAATAAAGCCACGTTCGAAATCTGTGTGAATAACACCTGCTGTTTGCGGGGCAGTCATGCCAGCTTTAAAAGTCCAGGCACGGGTCTCCTTCTCGCCAGTAGTGAAATAAGTGCGCAGACCAAGAAGACGATAGGTCGCCCTTATTAAACTCTTCAGCCCACCTTCACTAACCCCAAGACCTTCGAGATAATCAATGCGTTCTTCTTTGCCAAGTTCAATAAGCTCTGACTCAACCTGGGCTGAAATCCGCACGCATTCAGCACCTTCGCGAGACGCTAAGGCG
>CAJWUF010000045.1 GCA_913047395.1 uncultured cyanobacterium | reverse complement strand
GCCCAAAGTAAAGGATCACACCTACCATCCAGACCCAAAAGGTGAGCACCAGCACGCCACCGATGAGGCCATAAGCCTGATAACGAGTGCCAAGAGAAAGAATGCTTCGACTGACTATTAGGTTGAGGATAGTTAGCAGAGTGCCAATTAAGAAGGCACCGGGTATTAGAGGACGCAGAGGGACTCGCCTACTGGGTAATAAAGCCTGCAATAACAAAGCCATGCCTGATAGGCCGATTAACGGCAGAACAAACTGTCCCACCTCAAGAACGGGAATTCGGGACAATAAATCTGCAAGCCAAGGTGTCGTGCGTATTAGCTGATCCCAAACAGCACCTGGGATCATGCGCACATTGACGCTGATCGCATCAACAACAACAAGCAGTCCAATTAGGATCACAACGAAAAATGCTTCTACACGAGCACGTAGGAAGCGCATTGCTTGAATTATCCATGGTGCAGGTTTTGAAGGAAGAGGTAAGAGGTCGCGCCAAAGACGATCAGCCCCACGCTGCAAAGTTAGATAGGCATTACCTGCAGTCACAAACAGAAAAACTGCTCCGAGTAGTCCTGCACCAAAGCCCTGCTTGACAAGCTTCACCAGTGTTGTCGCCACCAAATCAACTACAGATGGCGGTAGAAATTGTGCGGTGAAATCAATAATCTGCTGATCGAGGCCCTGTTGGCGGCCAAGGAACCACGATGCCACAGATAGAGAGATCAATAAAATTGGAAAAAATGACTGCAGCGTGTAATAAGCAAAAGCAGCGCTGAGATCTACACAATCACAGCGCATCCAGCGTTGGCAGGCTCGCCATAAACTTCTCACAAACCATCTGGCCCTACGTCCCCAATGCAGCTCCACGCTTGACATCTATCTGCTGGTAAGAACGCTAGCGCTAGTTGAACAAGAATCTCAGGTATGTAGTCGATTATCTTCTTGCGAGATCAAAGTGATGTGCTTATTAAAAAGCCACCCATCGGGTGGCCTTCTTTTGGCAAATCAACAATGCTCATCTCAAGATTAATGATTTGTATTTGGGAATGTGTTGGCTGGCATTGAGCTAGTTTTTTAGGGGATTCCTCCGACCCAGGAAAAATATCTTTGATATTCTCTTATTCTTGAGCTGGTTCATCCTTGCAGCAATGCTTCTCCCCAAGGGGCTAGGCGCTTTAGTTCTGCAGAGCAACCAGTGGTCAAAACAGGAAAATCTGCCCTAGCCAAGTCTTGCCCAGGCTGAAGATCAGCAGGATTAGCCGCCAACCATTGAATTGGGCAGTTCAGTTCAGTAAGCACTAACCAGGCAGCAGCAAGGTCCCAGATCTTTGGCGTGGCTTCTAACGCTGCAACAGTTTGGCCGATGGCCACACTGACAAGATTAAGGCTGGCCACGCCAAGGAGTCGGATCTTCCCAGGGAAAGGTTGATCAGGTCTGCGCTGCAAAATCCTTATCGAACGGCTGCAAAGGGACACACATGCGCTACCTGTCGAACTACGCGTTTCAAGCGTTAGCGACTTGCCATTAAGCCAAACACCTTTGCCTTGAATCGCCAGAACCCTCTGGTTAAGAGAAGGGATATCTAGAAAAGCTTCCATTGGTTTCCCATCAACAAAACGGGCCACGGAAATTGCCCAATAAGGTATTCCTGCTGCGAAATTGGTGGTGCCATCCAAAGGATCAACAATCCAGTAAGCCTTTGAATTAGGAACGAATTGACAGCCTTCCTCACTCAAGACACCTTCATCTTTGGCAATCTCAGCTAGACCTCCAACGATTGTTGTATCACTCCAACGATCACAAGCCGTGATCAATGAACCATCAGGCTTTACATCAGAGACGATATTGCCGAAGTCTTTACGCTGACGATCTGCAACTCGATCAAGGAGTTTATCAACTGCGTTTAATTGCAGAGAACTAAGACATTGAGGCAAAGGCCCACTGCTCATTAGTCAGCTTGCGAGATGGAGGAATTGCATGCCGGTTTAAGTGGGATGGGTTTAATAGGCACATCGATTGATTCATAGAGTGCTGTCGACTTCTGGGCAGGGAGGTCGGGCGAATTGCAAGCCTCAATATGATCAAGGCCAGTTCGACGACGTAGCTGGAAGAGACTTTTGTTGTATGTCAGCATTGAATTCGCGTATGTCTGTTGGGATTGAGTTAGATCACGCTGATTGTCTACAACCTCTCGTTGTGTGGTCACCCCTGCCTGGAATCTTAATCGTGACAACCGCAGTGATTCTCTTGCTGAGAGAACAGCCTTGCCTGATGTCTTTATATTTCGGTTGGCCGCCTTAAGGTTGTAAAAACTTTCTTCTACTGAAACGCGAATTTTATCGCGCTCTGCCGCGAATTCGAATTCACTTTGCTGAGCTTTTTGTTTGTTCTGCCGATATCTGGCCAGCGAAGCTCCCCCATCAAAAACATTCCAGCTAAATTTTAAGCCAACAGTATTGCCGGCATTCCATTGGTAATTGCCCCAATTCACCTCTGCTGATCGGTTGCCTTTCTCAGGATATACATCTCCTCCTTCAGTTCTTGTAGAACTAAAGTCATTAAATAGCGTAAAAACCGGTTGAACTCTTGCCAAGCTTATATTGGCATCGCTGTTGTTAGTGGAAATTTTAAGAATGAGTTTATCAAGCTCTTCTCGAAATGCGTAAGCTGCAACAATGCTCTCTTCAAGTGAAGGCTGCCAGAGGCCAGCTACTTGGGCTGGATCAGCTGCTGTAGGGGTTATGTCTTGGGGTAAGTCTAATAAGTTTGCAAGATTTCTACGCGCAATTGATTGTTTGCCAAGGTAATCAGTTAATTGCGTTTGGTCTCGCGAGAGTTGAGTCTCGGCTTCGAGTACTTCGAGCTTCGTGGCAACACCTGCAGTAAAGCGCGCTTTCGCATCGCGCAAGCTTACGAGGGAGGCGCGAACAGCTGCCTGACCAATATTTACGCCTTCATCTTGACGCTGTAACGTGAAATAGGCATCTGCTGTTTTTAGGCGCAACTCACGCAAGCTAATTAGATATGAGTTGCGTTCTATTTCATATAGATCTCTAGCCTTTGCGATTTCAGGAACCCGAGCGGGGTTGATTAATTTCCACTCAGCACTGGCTTTGAATGATGTAATCCATTGCTGGGTTAATACATACTCCCTATCGTACCTGACGTCATCATCATTGTTCGTAGTATAGCTGTTAGTATCTACGTCATTATATTGCAAATCAGATTTAATACTTATAGTTGGATACCAGAGTGCATGGGCGGCTAAAAGGGCTGATTTGTATTGCTCAACCTTGCTTTTTGCTTGTTTTAGTACAGGGCTATTGACTTCTGCAATTTGCTCTACCTCGGCCAGTGTGAGTGGCCGAAGCTCCCTGATCTTCACCTCTGAGGTTGTATTGGGTAGAGCAAGGCTTGATGGGGAGGCAAGCGATGAGAAGGGCTCAGCAAGGTTTGTTGCTGCAGGCTCTATTACGGAAGGGTCAACCCTGGGTCGAGATCCCTTGAGTTCTATGGCACTGGGGAGTGTTGACTGATCGATCAAGGCTGATCCATCAGCAACAGCTTCAGTTCCTGTTGCTGTTGCGTTATCAGTATTGGAATGCGGTTGTACCTCAAGTGACTGTTGAGCGTGAACAGCAGTCGCTCCTTGAGCAAGTACGCCTGCAAGGAGAAGCAATCTTGCGAAAGTCAGGCGCACAGCAATTGGAAAACTTCGGGGAGTTTAATGAATTTTTTGGCCATCGCCCATTACAGCAGCCACGATGTCAGCCGCCCCATGCACAACACGGATAGAGATTTGCAGAGCTTGACTGAGCTGCTCCAAGGTCATGTCATCAAGAAAAACAGGTTGACCTTGTCGCAGCATCACCGAAGGCAGTAGCAACTGCTCACCAAGATCCAGACCTTTTAATCCATCGATTAGGTCCTGACCTGTGAGTAGACCGGTTACAACCTGATCCTGCCCCCAGTAAGGACTGGGTAGTCCATGTAGCTCGACTATTAATCCTTCAACGGAATTGAGTCGATTGCAGACAGACGCCAAAGCCTGCTCTACCAACCGACCCACCACCCAACTGCAACGCCTAGGTTGCTGTAGTTGCTTAGGCAGAGTGAGCGTGGCCTGATCAAGTGCCTCCAAAAAGGCACGGATGCTGCCGACCCCATTCTCTTGTTGGGGCAGATCTTCATAGGAATTACGTGGAGGCAGAGGTTCACCGGCAATCAGATACCACTCGTCTGAAAGCCACGCGAAGCGAGTCCTTAATGCTTTCTGGAACTTGACTTGAAGAGTCTCTACTTGGTTGATCACACGAAGAGCACAGGCAGAGTCGACAGGCAGTAATCCGTCACCTTCTGGGCGAAAACGGGTAAGTCCTACCGGCACTATTGCCACTGAAAGCACTGCAGGCCAGTCACCCTTCCCATCAGCTGCAAGATCAAGCAGTGTTTGCTCTAGAGCTGAACCATCATTCAAGCCAGGGCAAACCACCACCTGGGCATGGATTTGTAGATCGCGTTCAGCAAACCACTGCAATTGCTCTAGGAAAAGCCCAGCGCGTGGGTTTTTCATTAACTGAGCTCTTAAAGATGGCTCGGTTGCATGTACAGAAATAAAAAGGGGAGAAAGACGTTGAGCTTCAATCCGCTGCCAATCTTGCTCTTTGAGATTGGTCAGGGTCAGATAAGACCCATACAAAAAACTAAGTCGATAATCATCATCCTTGAGGTAAAGGCTATTGCGCTTGCCAGAAGGCTGTTGATCAATGAAACAGAAAGGACAATGGTTGTTGCACTGGCGAAGTCCATCAAATAAGGCTTCTGTAAAAGCCAAGCCCAGGCCATCGTCGGCGTCTTTCTCTAAATCCACTACATGGAGTTGTCCGGCTGCATCCCTTACTTCGAGATGGAGTTCCTCTTCAACGATCAGGTATCGATAATCAATCAGATCTCGTGGTCGAACTCCATTGATACTTAGAAGCTGGTCGCCAGGCTCAAAGCCCAATTCCTCGCCAATTGATCCCTGCTCAACTGATTCAACTACTGCAGGTATGGGCTGACGCGTTGCAGATTCAGGATCCAGGGCCGACACCACAACACCAGCAGAGGGCTCATTCCACACAAATGACTAGGCCGGTTTGCTTCAGTTTGATGTGTCGCCAAGCCACCAGGCCAGCACTAACAAGCCAAACAACAAGCGATAAACCACAAAAATCCTGGTGCTATGCCGTTGAAGATATTTAAGTAACCAATCGATTGCTAGCCATGACACCACAGCTGCAGAAAAAATTCCCACCAGTATCGGTAGTACTCCTCCAGCTGAAGGCTTAGTAAAGGCTTCTTGGAGTTCCACGAGACCAGAAATAGTGATAGCGGGGATACCAAGTAAGAAAGAAAAGCGTGCGGCATCCTGCCGCTGCCAGCCATCAAATAGCGATGCAGTCAGAGTGCTGCCTGAACGAGACACACCGGGAATTAGAGCCAGCGCTTGGGCTAGGCCCATTTTCAAGCCGTCACGACCCTGCACGTCATCTATTTGCTTTAGGCGCGGCCCAATTCGCTCAGCTAGTGCAAGCAATAAGGCCATCACTATCGACACTATGGCGATTGATGGGAGGCTGCGAATTGAAGAGGTTCCGTATCCAGGCCAGAACAGCTTTATGGCCATGCCTGCCAACAGAATTGGAATCGTCCCTAGGACAATGGCAATACCAAGTCGTGCGTCAGGTTCACGCCACTTACCACGCTTGATTGCTGAAGCGATGCCTTTCAATACCTTGGCAAGATCACTCTTGAAGTAAGCAATCACAGCCAGGATGCTGCCCAGTTGGATTACAGCAGTAACCGAGACGCCAGGATCGCCCCAGCCAGCCAGAACAGGAACAACCTTCAAATGGGCTGTACTACTAATTGGTAAAAACTCTGTAAGCCCTTGCACCACACCAAGTACCAAGTTTCTCCAACAGGCTTCCAGCAGTTCAGAAGTCGAAGCCAGATCAATCATCGAAGGAAACAGGGAACCCAAGGACGCTATGTCCCTTATGGATTTGATGCCTGAAGCAATGTGATTTTGGAGAGTCTTATAAGGTTCATTGTCTTGACCTCATCACTAGGGAGAGTGCTTTGTTCAGCGGCTTGAGCAAAAAAGAACAGCTGGACAACAGCAAATTGGTGTTCAATCAACCACTGAGAAAGCCTGTCGAATCCGAAGCCTCTCAAGCTGAAAAGGATTATGAAGCTCACCGCTCGGACCTTCGGCAATTACAACTTTGGGCAGGTGCTTTTGTAGTTCTGCCGGTATTTCTGCAGGCCCCCTGGGTGCGCCTAAGTCCTTTGTCGGCATGCCTTTTTACAGTGGTGCTGCTTGGTGTTGGTATTGCTCTTGCCCTTATGGGCAGATGGGGATTGGTCAGTGCAGGCGAGCTTTTGGTTGGAGTCAGCGGCAGCTGGCTTGCAGGATGTTTGTTTTGGGGGTGGTTAAGAGCGCAACCCTTTTGGCATTTGCCGGTTGAGTCTCTAGTTCTTCCTATTGCCCTTTTAGGGCTATCGAGCCGCTGGCGACTGAGTTCAAGCTTTTATTTGGCCTCGCTACTTGGAACGGCTTGCACTGATCTAATGATGGTTCTGACCGGTGTCATGAACCAATGGCCTGTGGTGGTAGAGGCGCCACTTCAGCAAGCACCCCAGTTACTTCATCAAACCGCCCAACAACTACTTCATCCACAACCCCTGATTGCTCTGATCTCTGCATCAGCACTGATCGTGCTCCTGGCCCAGTTCATGCAACACAGGGCTCGCATGGCTTCTCAATGGCGCAGTACATGGGCAGTAGCCAGCTCAGTACTGC
Source organism: uncultured cyanobacterium (assembly GCA_913047395.1). Lineage (GTDB taxonomy): Bacteria > Cyanobacteriota > Cyanobacteriia > PCC-6307 > Cyanobiaceae > Prochlorococcus. Next base: position 4,825 of record CAJWUF010000045.1, on the reverse strand, counting down.
TGACAACCGTTTTAATCGATGGAATTTTCTTGCTTGCAGCTCTAATTAATCCAAGCCTTAGCGGCTTGATCTGAAACGAACTGCAAAAGCTGATCACAGTACTGGGCTAAGGCCCTGATTAAACTTGTAAAGTTGAAACACCGGCTTAGCCGGAAAACCCGTTCCGATCCACTGCGGAGTATTTGATGAAGCGGCTGTTGTCCTTGCTTACTGGAGTTCTGGTGATGACAGGCCTGCTAATGGCCCTGATATTTCCTCAGACTGCCAATGCCAATCTTTCTGACCAAAAGCTTGGGGAGGCAGGTGAGAAGATTGACTTGAACAACTCTTCGGTACGTCGATTTCAACAGTTTCCAGGCATGTACCCAACCATTGCTGGAAAAATTGTTGTCGGTGGCCCTTATTCCAGCGTGAGTGACGCGGCTTCAAGCCTAGATAGCTCACAAAAATCAGTCTTTGACAAGTACAAGGACAATTTCACCGTCACTGCACCTGAAATAGCCCTAAACGAGGGCTTCGATCGAATCAATGATGGTCAGTACAGGTAGTTTCTTGCTTGTCTGAATAATTGGCTCAACCGCAAGCCGTCGGTACACCCGGCGGCTTTTTTGTAGGTTTCATGAGGTCTCATTCCCAATCCATTCCCATACCTTCTGGTCCTTGGGATGTCGTGGTGATCGGTGCTGGAGCAGCAGGGTTGATGACCTGCCTTGAGCTTCCATCACAGCTGAAGGTGCTGCTGCTGAACCGCAATACCAGTCGCCACTCTTCGAGCCGCTGGGCACAAGGGGGTATTGCCTCGGTTACAAGAGCTAAAGACAGTGCCGAGAGTCACGCAGAAGACACTCTTAAAGCAGGCGCAGGGCTATGTGACGTTGATGCCGTCAGACAATTAGTAGAGGATGCGCCTCACTGCGTTCAGCGTCTGCAAAAGCTTGGTATGGCCTTTGATCGCGATGGCGATGCTCTGGCTACCACCCTGGAGGCAGCTCATAGCCACCGACGAGTACTGCATGTACAGGATCGAACTGGTCGTGCTCTGGTTGAAGCTTTGCAGGATCAAGTTGAAAGGCGTCCAAACCTTTTGCACCGGCGAGGGGTGCGCGTCACCCAACTTTGGGTTGAGCACAATCGCTGTCATGGCTTACAAGTTTTAGATGGTCCCCTGCTTCATTGGATTTCGGCTAGAGCAGTAGTGCTAGCCACCGGTGGTGGTGGCCATTTGTTTGCTAACACCACCAATCCTGCTCAGGCCTGTGGTGAAGGTTTAGCCCTTGCTTGGCATGCAGGTGCTGCGATCGAGGATCTTGAATTTGTGCAGTTTCATCCCACAGCCCTGAAACTTGAGGGAGCCCCCTGCTTTTTGATTTCAGAAGCAGTCAGAGGTGAAGGTGCACTACTGGTTGATGCTCAGGGGAATAGTCCTGTGAAGGATTTGAGCGGCTGTGATCTTGCACCCCGCGACCAGGTAAGCCGTGCCTTGATTCGCACCATGCAACATCAAGGGTTAGAGCATCTAGGCCTTGATCTAAAGCCCATCCCTTCCGCACGGGCCGAGGCCCGCTTCCCCACCATCTTGAAACGATGTCGGGAATTGGGCTTGAATCCACTCAAGAATCCGATTCCTATTGCGCCAGCAGCTCATTATTGGATGGGTGGAGTGGCCACTAACCTGCAAGCCGCGACAAGCCTGCCAGGGCTCTATGCAATTGGTGAAGTTGCATGCACTGGAGTGCATGGAGCTAACAGGCTGGCTGGCAACTCTTTAATGGAATGCCTGGTGTTTGCCAGACAAATGGCCTCAATTGAATTAGGGCCTTCGCGTCCTTTAGTGGCAAACCAAAGAGAAGCTTCACCAGAGCCTTGCTATCAGCAACTTGATGGCACTGAAAGCGCCGAGTCTTTGAGTCGCGCCATCGAGAATCTTCGAGATTTGTGCTGGCGAGAGGCAGGTTTGGATCGCATGGCCAAGGGAATGCAACAAAGCCTTGTGAATATCCGTATGGATCATCAGCGCATTGCCGAGCAGTCTTTGCTCAAGCTGGTTGCGCATCAGCCCAAAGGAGTTGACCATCGCTTAGATGACACAGCTAGAAGAGACCTCAATTTGCTATTGGATCTAAATCATCGTCAGTTGACTAGTTATTTATTGCTGGAAGCCTGTTTGTTTCGTCGGGAAAGTCGTGGAGGGCATTTCAGAACTGATGCACCGGTAGCTCTGCCTCAATGGGAATGCCATTCGCGCCAAAGACGTGGAGAGGGCCTTTCTACTCGGCCTGTGAGGTCTTAATGGATAGCTTTAGAACTGCCTTGAGCCCTCGTAGCGACTGAGATCAGCAAGCTTATTGAGCGGCTTAACTCCGGGTTCGAGTTTCCCATTGATTTCCCAAGTAGGGAAGCTGTCTATGCCTTTGCGTTCGCAGAGTTCACGTTGACTATTTTGACCATCTTGGGCACATTCGACCACCTGAAGTTGGGCGGCACCTTTTTGGCCAAACAGCTCCTTTTGTTCATGACAATGGGGACACCAGTAAGCGCTATAGATCACAGCTCCTGTTTTTGTTAGATGTTCAGCCAAGCTCACAGCCGATGGCGTACTGATTGTTTTTACGGCTGCAGGTACACCTCGACCATCTACAACAGCTTCTTGGCGGTTTGGATCGACAACCGAAGCCCAGATCAAGCCTCCGAGCAGCACGGCTAAAGATAAAAGAACACCGCGAAAAATCAGCTGTCCCAGATCATCCCATCCTCCTCCGATCAAAGACAAAATCAACAAGCAGATTGATAGGCCAGCAGAAAGAGCGCAGAAGAAACAAAACGCACCGATCTTGAACACCATCAGCCCGATCAAAACCAGGCTGAACATGGCCATACCGCAAGAGAGGGCAAATAACCCCCACCAGGTGCGACGAGAAAGTTCAGATCTGTTCTCTGAAAGCCCTGGCAACAAGGGCATAACGGCCATTGTTAAAATGGTGAGGTAGGCCAGAAAGCCCATTAAAGAAAGCGGTACGGCACCTTGAAAAAGGCTGCCCCAGGCGCTGTTCAGCACTTTGTCGCAGGCTTCATTACCGCCGGGGCAGGAAAGCTGGCCAAGCCATCCCCAGCGGTTCAGGGTGATTGACCCGGTGTCGATTAGCCCAACGGTGGCAAGCACTGCCATTGCAATGCGGGCCCACTTGAAACCCTGATCCTGACGGCGACGACTAGTGAGGCGAGACGAGCCCATTTAAGTAACACAGATCTGAGAATTGTGGCAGCTTTGGCAAAAGCGATCCTCTCTATAGGCTGAAGAGCGGCAGCAACTGCCTAGGCAGCCAAGAGATTTACTTCTGTTTATGACCCAGCTTGAGTTGCGATCCGGTATGTCAATCACGCCCAATGCCCTCCAAAAAGAAAAGCCATCGGTGGCTTTTGCCCATCTGGGCTGTGAGAAAAATCGTGTTGATACCGAACACATGCTTGGGTTGCTTGCAGAGGCGGGCTATGGCGTTGGCAATAGCGCAGAGGATGCAAATGTTGTGGTGGTAAACACCTGCAGCTTCATCCAAGAGGCCCGTGAGGAGTCTGTGCGAACTCTTGTGGAACTAGCTGAGCAGGGCAAAGAATTGATTATCGCTGGGTGTCTAGCTCAGCACTTCCAGGAAGAGCTGTTGGAATCATTGCCGGAAGCCAGAGCAATTGTTGGCACTGGTGACTATCAACACATCGTTGAAGTACTCAAGAGGGTGGAAGCCGGTGAGCAAGTCAATAGAGTCAGCAGTCAGCCAATCTTCTTGGCAGATGAAAACCTGCCTCGCTTCCGTACAACTAGCGCATCTGTTGCCTTCCTTAAGGTGGCAGAGGGGTGTAACTATCGCTGTTCTTTTTGCATTATCCCGAAACTGCGCGGTAATCAACGCAGTCGAACGATCGAATCGCTTGTCCTGGAAGCCCACGAATTGGCCGCGCAGGGTGTTAAGGAACTGATCCTGATCAGTCAAATAACAACCAATTACGGACTAGATATTTATGGCCGGCCCTGCCTGGCTGAGCTACTCAGAGCCCTTGGCGAGGTGGATATACCTTGGATCAGGGTTCACTATGCCTATCCCACTGGGCTAACAACGGAGGTATTGGCTGCCTACCGAGAAGTTGCCAACGTGTTGCCATATCTAGATCTACCTCTGCAACACAGTCATCCGGAGGTGTTGAGATCGATGAATCGTCCTTGGCAAGCAGATGTTAATTCCCTGCTGCTTAATCGAATTCGCGAGCAGCTTCCCGATGCGGTGTTGCGCACAACACTGATCGTGGGTTTTCCCGGAGAAACCGAATCCCAATTCGAGCATCTCGCCTCGTTTTTAGAGGAGCATCGCTTCGATCACGTGGGTGTATTCACCTTCTCCGCCGAAGAAGGCACTCCCGCTGAGAAGCTTCCAAACCCTGTAAATGCTGAAATCGCACAGGCCCGTAAGGATCGACTGATGGCTCTGCAACAGCCAATTGCGGCAGCTCTTAATAAGAGTTGGGTGGGCCGGAGTGTGGATGTTTTGATCGAAGAGCACAATCCTGAAACGGGCGAGATGATTGGTCGATGTGCTCGCTATGCACCAGAGGTGGATGGTGAGGTGATTGTTCAACCGAGTGAGCAAGGCCTGCAGGCCAGTCCAGGAACGATGGCCCCTGTATTTATTACCGGAGCTGATCTCTATGACCTTACCGGCCAGTTGATAGATAAGCGCGCTATGGATTTAGCAACTCAGAGCTCTACGTGAGTTCATTTCTGTATTTAAGAGCTCATCAACGCGGCATCTTTTTAGCAGCATCTGGTATCAGTACT
>CAJWUF010000044.1 GCA_913047395.1 uncultured cyanobacterium | reverse complement strand
TTGATACCATTTGAACTTGGCCTGCGTTTTCTAACTGATCATCTCAACGGCAATACCTATTTCAAAACAAACCGTCCAGATCAAAATCTCGATCGTGCGGAGGTCCAGTTTCAACTCACAGCAAGCATTGAGTCCCAGTGGACCTCTATTGTTGAATTGATTGGTCGTTTGAGGAGCCAAAGCTGAGATGGCTCGCCATGCGGTAATGACACGCCAGGTATGTCCTCTGGTACCCATTAAGCCCAGCGATAGTCCAAATCTATTGGTCAGCGCTGAATTCGTCTGGCGGGAAGGTGGGATCCTGGAGCTCAGTTATGGGTTCCGCAGTCGCAGCGAAACCGGGCTTGATGACGTTCAGTTGCCTCCCACTGCACTCACTCCCCAGCGATGCGATGAACTCTGGACTAATACATGTTTAGAGGCGTTTCTCGCTCAACCAGGTCAAGAGAACTACTGGGAGCTCAACGTTTCACCAAGTGGTGATTGGAACCTGTATGCCTTTAATGGTTACCGCAGCGGTCTTCAACCAGAGCTTGATGTACAACCTCCAACCATTAACAGCCATGTAGGTCTGAGGGATTTTCGCTGTGATGTGCTGCTAAATCTGAGTCCTTGGCTGCCAGGTGTTACCTGCCCTGAGCTATCACTCACCACAGTGATGAAGCACTCCGATGCAAGCTTCAGTTATTGGGCTATACGTCACGCAGGCAAGGCTGCTGATTTTCATGATCGGCGCAGTTTTGTTCAACCATAAATCTTTAAATCTCAATGCCATAAGAATAATGTATACGAAATAATAGATGGTTTTCTCTTAGTCTTATTAGTTACAGAAGACCAATTTGAATATTTTATAGAGGTATTTGTATTACCTTCTTGGCTGCTCTATATAAGAGCGATCTCATTTTCTGATTTGCATATATCTAAAAACTGCCGTAAATAAAGAATGCATATTTTCATCAAATCCACCTCCATGCTCTCTTGCTGCTTGTACTGCCTTTGGCACAAATAGAAGCCATGTTTAAGCACGAGAGCGGGCATGTCAGATTATCAAATAATTCTTAAAAGCCTCTCTTGTAATTTATGGGGGCCTACGCAGCAATGATTAGGGGCTTAAGCCATCGTCAATACAATCGTTATTGAGCTGCTTTTATAATCTCTCCTGCTAGCTATTCCTCAAGTGAAAATTAGCTTCTTTGAGAGCCTATCTGTCTCTTGTGTGGTGGAACTAGTACAGGTATGACTTAATGAGAGAGAGTAGTTGAATATATCTATTTTCTGTTGGGCTCGATTTTTAGGCTATTCATTTGTGTTAATTGTCGCTAGATATTGTAGTTCATTTTTTATAAATATAATTAACGAATGATCCTTGGCTAACTATATGGTTTGTGGTGGATCCCAAATTCAGGTCACTGAATCACGTCAATACTGACCATCTATCTTTTAAGCTATAAATCATGACTAAAGATCTCTCATTACAGCCTCCAAAGCAGCGGATCATGCTTACCGGAGCGAGTTCTGGTATTGGTTACCAAGCTGCTGTTCGTTTGCACCGCGCCGGGCATTGTCTGATTCTTCCTTGTCGAGATTATCCAACAGCAACGGCCACACTCAATAGGCTCGAAGAAGACACCGCCCAAGCTTGCAGTGGAGATAACACAATTTCAGCTCCGATTATGGATCTATCCGATCTGAGTAGTGTTAAACATTGCTCAGATCAGCTGCTAAGTAATGGCAAGCCGATTGACACATTGATACTCAATGCGGGTCTTCAATACACCGGAGATGCGAAGGCAAAGAGATCAGCCCAGGGATATGAGCTTACGATTGCGGTGAATCATCTTGGCCATCAGGCCTTGACTCAGCGCTTACTACCCCTGCTTGAAGCAGGAACACATCCTAGAGTTGTTGTGACAGCCTCTGAGGTACATAATTCACAATCCCCTGGAGGTCGATTTGGTAAGCCAGCTGGCCTAGGTGTTTTGGCAGGGCTCAAAACCGGAGCCGGCTTTGAAATGGTTGATGGCATTGCACCTTTTAATGCCGACAAGGCCTACAAGGACAGCAAGCTTTGCAATGTTCTATTTGCCCGTGAACTTGCCAGACGCCTGAGCTTGCGCGCCAGTGATATATCTGTACTTGCCTGGGCGCCTGGTCTTGTGATTCCTCGTAGCAAGGGAGGCTTCTTTCGCTATAGCCGAGTTAATAATGAATGGGGCCAGCGTCTTTTTGCGCTGGTCGTACGTGATTTGCTGCGCTTAAGCGAAAGCGTCGATAATGCAGGGTATCTACTGATGAGACTTGCTACTGAGCAGGCTTTTAACTCAGCTCGCTTCAGCTACCACAGCAATAGTCTCAATGGTCCAGGACACCACCTCTTTGAAGAGGCAAATGTCAGCGTGGAAGCCCAAGATAATTCTCTTGCTATGTCCTTGTGGGAGCAGAGTGCCGCTCTGATTGGGCTACCTGCTGAGCTGCCACCTGACTCAGTATCACAATGCTAAGCTTTGGTTTAAATATGCTTGCTGAGTGCATAAATAGACGCTGATTAGCAAAAATCGAATCGAAAACATGCAGCGTTTCTATCAAAGGCATATGTCAAGTTTGACAGCTCTTCTTATTGACCAGCTGATACAGGAATCTGCTGCCACAATGATAATACTGTAATGCCAAAACTTCCCCCTGAACATAAGTTTTGGGACCTATCAGATTACGCTCGTCCTGGTGCAATATGGCTTGTTAGGCGCTTGCTGCCAACATCCGTAGGTGCAATAACAATAACGTGGCTATTCACTATAGTTGGTCTTATCAGTGTAGTTCTAATTTATAACCGATATGCACTTGTATTGGCTGGAGGATTGCTGATATTAAAAAGTTTGCTTGATGCTGCTGATGGTGAAATGGCACGTGCTCGGAATTGTCCCTCACATACTGGTCGATATTTGGATTCCATCAATGATTTAATCTTAAATGGCCTTGTGTTATTTGCAATTGGGATACCGCTCATGGTTCCCGTTTGGCAGATCCTATTGACATGGTTTTCATTTCAGCTACAAGGTACAATATTTAATTATTTTTATGTAGTCAAAAGACATCAGGCTTCTGGAGATATAACGAGTCGGATATCAGAATTCTCGCCACCAATCCCTTATCCCCAGGAAAACCCTGCGATTTTATCTGTACTGCATAAAATATATATTATATGTTACGGATGGCAGGATTGGCTGATAAATATGCTTTTCAAGGATAATCAAATAGTTTGTGCTAGATCGAGCCCGATCCCTAATTGGATCATGAGCATGATATCAATTTTTGGCTTAGGGTTTCAGCTTCTCATTTTAGCAGTACTCCTTTGTTTTGATAATTTAAGCCTCACCTTTCCCATCTTTCTGATTCTATATAATCTCCTCGCAGTAGCCGTGTTAGCCAGTGTTTATGTTTTAGGTAGAAAAAAATAACGAAAATATTGGCATCTCACCGCTAGTTCAGTTGTTTTCCCTTTGATAGTATTAATTCATAGTGTGCAGAATGTCTTTATTTCGCTGATAGTTATCCTTTTGTGCATTCCCTTAGCTCTATTCTGTCGTAAATCGGCCAAGTGTTGATGCGTTGAGATAGGTTTTGAATAATGACTTGCAGTGTTATTCGAGTTGGTGCTTATTGCTAAGCCAAATCTTTTTTCCTAGCAGCATAGATCGTTATTTTGGTTTACTAGCCGGAAACTGTTTTAGGTATGAGGAGGCTGGAATTGGTTTGCTTTGATTGTATCCAACAGGCAGCCATAAATCTCCCATTTCGCTTGCAAAGTGAATCTCCCAATAGTAAAGACCAGTTAATGCTCGTGGATCTTCCTTTAATAAGGCTGCGTATTCGAGTACGGCCTTCACGTAGTGGTCGCTGTTGTTATAACCCCATAGCCCTTTACGAATGTCTTGCAGACCGCCACGGCGGACCAGATAGCGAGCTGCTGCTTGTATAGCGTCGTGAGGATCACGGATGTCGCCTTCGCCAATGCCATGCTCCCTCCAGGTAGAAGGCAAGAATTGCATTGGTCCTTGGGCATTAGCTACAGATACTCCATCAATGCGACCCATACCTGTTTCGACGAGGTTCAATGCGGCCAATACTTCCCAGTCGATACCTGTTGCTGCTTCTGCCTTTCGGTAATAGCTCAATAGTTTCTCGCCAGGCTCCGGAGGGATGATTCTCCAAGCTGGTAATAGGTGAGGCCTATTGCTATTCCTGTGCATGCTTAGGAATTCACGCCTTGCTGCTAGATGGCGTTTGGCTACTTGCCGCCAACGCTCTGGCAACTTAGTGAGAACCTGCTCAGATGTTTTTATGTCTTTAGATAGCACCCTGTAGATCACCTGTTGCTGATGGCCAAGACTTGGCAGTTCAGCTTTAGAAGTAGATGAATCCTCTAGTGCTTTTTCTACATCAATTAGCAATGATGCTATTTCGCCTGGATCGGCTGGAACTATCGGGTAATGTCGGCCATCTGCCATCACTGGCAGTTCAGGATCGCTTGGCAGAGTTGGGCCTTTTGAGGCAGTTTTGCCTTTCGAATCCAATTCATTAGTGGTGCTTGGTGCGTTGAAGGCCACGCTACCGATCACGCTTAGGACCCCAACACTGATAAGCATTAGAGCGAGATGACGCTTACCCACTGCTACTAACTTTTAGGCAATTGTGACATTACCTGAATTGGCTATTAATGACTTGGTCACACTGTTCAGCACATTGCCGCTTACGCTGCAGCTCACAACATGAACCTCTTGCGTGGCTAAGGAATCCACTCACCGAGCCGACGAGCTGAAGGAAGTTGGCTGGTCCACTGATGATGTAGCCCGTTATGCGGAGCTGTGGGACTACCGGCAGCGATGGGGTGCGATGAATTTGGAAAGGGAGGATCGTCAGTTTTTGAGGAAAGCAGAAGCAGCTTTACCAATAATTTCCACTGGCAAGGCTTCTGTTAAAAAAGCTACTGAGGACAAGTCCTATTACCGCCGCCTTCGCTTCTATCTACAGGCCATGAATGAGGCCGAGTTGGCGCTTGGGCTTCAAGAGAACGCACGTGGTGTATGGCCGATCCTTTTGGAAGAGGAATTACGAGCACTTGACTATTACGAGCCTGTTCTTGGTCTTCCTGACACCCTCAAGGCAAAGAAGTTTGAGGCTGTGCGCGAGTCGATTACTAGCCGTGCATCGAGCCTTGCTTCTAATCAAGGCCAAATGCTGAATTTTGATTTCCAGGCTCCCTTAAACGCTCTTAAAGCTCAAGAATCGACAAAATGGCGTCCATTAAGAGATGGAGACGCTGCCACTGATCAGACTTATCCAGTGCTTAATAGCTCTGCAGTAGAAGGCTTCCGGCAGGAGGTCAGAGCTGAATTGGTCCCCTTGATTCGTGAAACACTGCCGTCTTTAGCTAAGACAGAAAAACCTGATCTGCCCGATGATTGGGAACGAGCCTGAGCTTTAGTAGCTAGAAAGAAGGCACATTCTCTTTAGTGGGTAGTTGACGTCACTTCATTTCGAAACCCTCCAGCTACATGCTGGTCAGGTACCTGATCCCGTCACGAACTCAAGGGCTGTACCCATTTATCAGACCAGTTCATATGTCTTCAATGACGCTGAACACGGTGCCAATTTGTTTGGGTTGAAGGAATTCGGCAATATCTACACCCGTCTAATGAACCCCACGACGGATGTGTTTGAGAAGCGTGTTGCTGCTCTAGAAGGAGGCGTAGCGGCTCTAGCGACTGCTTCTGGTCAATCAGCCCAGTTCCTGGCAATCACAAATTGCATGCAGGCCGGCGATAATTTTGTTTCCACATCATTCCTTTATGGAGGTACATACAATCAGTTCAAGGTGCAGTTTCCTCGCCTTGGAATTCATGTGAAGTTTGCCGATGGCGATGATGTTGATAGCTTCGCTGCGCAAATAGATGCCAATACCAAAGCAATATATGTTGAATCAATGGGGAATCCCCGCTTTAACATCCCTGATTTTGCAGGGCTTTCTGCTTTAGCAAAAGAGAATGGTATTCCTTTAATTGTTGATAACACACTTGGCGCAGCAGGTGCTTTGCTGCGGCCAATAGAGCACGGCGCTGATGTTGTGGTGGAAAGTGCAACTAAATGGATTGGCGGTCATGGCACCAGTCTTGGTGGCGTGATTGTGGATGCCGGCAGCTTCGATTGGGGTAATGGCAAGTTTCCACTTATGAGTCAGCCAAGTGCTGCATATCACGGCCTTGTGCACTGGGATGCTTTTGGATTTGGTAGTGATATCTGCTCGATGCTTGGTGTTCCAGCTGATCGCAATGTGGCCTTTGCCCTGCGAGCTCGAATTGAGGGTTTACGCGACTGGGGAGCAACTCTGAGTCCATTCAATTCTTTTCTACTTTTGCAAGGGCTTGAAACGTTGAGTTTGCGAGTAGAACGCCATGCTTCCAATGCCATGGCTCTTGCTGAATGGCTCCAAGACCATCCCAAGGTTGCCAGTGTCAACTATCCCGGCCTCAGTAGTGATCCATACCATGACCGAGCTAAAACCTACCTTACAGATCGCGGTATGGGATGCATGCTGATGTTCTCCTTAAAAGGAGGATTTGATGATGCTGTGCACTTCATCAATGGGCTTGAATTGGCTAGCCATCTTGCCAATGTTGGAGATGCTAAGACCTTGGTGATTCACCCTGCATCTACAACACATCAACAACTTTCTGCTGAGGATCAACAGTCAGCAGGTGTCACCCCAACCATGGTTAGGGTGTCTGTTGGCCTTGAACACATTCAAGATATCAAGGCTGATTTTGAACAGGCCCTAGCGGCCATCAGCTGAGACTGGAGACCGCCATGGCGCTGATCCTGCCACGTAGTTATCACAAGATCGCCGCGGTGGAGAAGAACCGGATCTCATGGATTGAGCCGGAACTTGCAGAGCGCCAGGATATACGTCCATTAAGAATAGGAATTCTGAATATCATGCCTTTGGGCAAGCAGTATGAATTCAATCTGCTGCACCCTTTAGGGCTTTCTCCTCTGCAAATTGAACCAATCTGGATAAGGCTTTGCAGCCATAGCTATAAAACATGGGACCTTGATCATCTCGATAACCTCTATGTGAGCTGGGAGGAAGCGATGTCGCCTACTCCTCTCGATGGTTTGATCATTACAGGTGCACCGGTTGAGCATCTTTGTTTTGAGGATGTGAACTATTGGCCAGAGCTTGTGAAATTGATCGAAGAGGCACGACTTAGTTGTGCAAGCACGCTTGGCTTGTGCTGGGCTGGTTTTGCGTTGGCCTATCTTGCTGGCGTTGATAAGCAGTCATTCGAGCGCAAGCTTTTCGGGGTTTTCCCTATGCGGAGCCTGGTCCCTGGCCATGCTCTGATGGGCACTCAGGATGATCGATTTGTATGTCCGCAAAGTCGCCACGCAGGGCTACCGGATGCAGCGATGGAAGCTGCTCAAAGGCAAGGACGTCTACGTTTACTGGCCCATGGAGAAAAGGTTGGCTACACGATCTTTGAAACAACAGATCAACGCCAAATCATGCATCTTGGCCATCCGGAGTACAACGCAGGCCGCCTGTTGAATGAGATGGAACGAGATAAAGCTAGAGGTGATGTTGAACCTCCTGAGAACTTTGATCCAGATCATCCTTTGACTTTATGGCGATCCCATCGAAATCTGCTATTTCAACATTGGCTCTGGTTCTGTTATCAAAGAGTGAGCCTATTAGATTAAGAAGTTCTCAAAAGTCAACACGAATAACTTGAATATATTTCCTGATAAAATGATAGGTTTACATGGCTTGGGAATTGATTTGGTAATAATATTTGCAGTTCACTTTTATATTGGTGATTCTAGTTGTTCCGATGTAGTCGAATGCGTCAGTCCTTTTAAGTCAGCTCGTATGAGCATCGATTATGGTTTTTATATCTACATTTAGAATATTAGCTCATTTGCTCTGAAAGGGCTCACAGCAGTGCTCGTTAAGGCTGGCAATTCATTTGTATAGCTGCTGGAAGGTTTGGGATTTATTGAAGAACCAACCTTATCAATGACGTGCATTTTTGATCTGAATGTGTGTGCTTTTAAAATGCCATTTTCTCATTTAGCTATGCCAGTATAATTTTGCTTTGCGACTAATTCCAGATAAGTAAAGATGAACAAGATCTTCTTTGACTAACTCTAGGCAATGAAGTCGTGGCCATGGTCAGCTTTGAATGTAAACCATCAGCCGCTAACATGATGAATTGATTGGTTCAGCTTATTCATTTATCAGGACAAGTCCAATACGTCTTGGTTTAGATGAGTGATATTGATAAGCAGTATGTAATCAGAAATCTATAGGTAAGGCTGGTAAGAGCAGGTGCGGCAAAATCAGTCCCCGATTCAAAATGCAAGCGGTATTGGTGGTGCTATCGATTCAGCAGTATCCGTAACTGTTTGAGCCCCTCCGCGATTGGGGTACTTTCTGTAAAATTCACAGTCAGCTTTTGTTCGCAGGGCGTTAGGGGCTCTAACCATCCTTTTTGCAATTGACGCACGCTTAGGTCTGCATCAGAGGGGTCTACACCTACTTTCATCCTTGTGGCGACTCGTTCTTCTGCAGTGGAGTCACTACACTCACAGGCTGCGATGGCAATAGGACATCCTTGTTGATGAGCTAGGTGCAGCATTTGTTGCCGTTCCCTTTCTCTTAAAAAGGTGGCATCGACAATTGTGGTGAGGCCACTATTTAAACAACACTGAGCCAATGACGGTAGCCATTGCTCGAATAACCAATTGCTCACCTCAGATCGATAAGGGTCACCTACAAACATTGGTGTACTTCTACACCTTTCCATCGAGGCTTTTTCAACGCCAAGTCGCTTTTGCAGAGGTCGGCGAGCGAATGCACGCTGGCGTTCGACATCGGAGCGTAACCGCACTGCGGGTAAGTGTTGATATAGCTGCTCACTTATATAGGACTTGCCACTACCGCTGAGTCCATGCATCAGTACGATTCCCGCTGGTTTTGTTAATTGAATCTGTCGTGCTTGGTCAATGTATAGGTCCAAATCCTCACGGAGATCTTTAAGTCGTTTTTTATCAATGCTTTCATGTTGAGGCTGGCAGCGGAGTTGCTGCCATTGCAGGCCACTTACCTTGGCTCGTACTAGAGCTCGGTATGCTGAATACCAGGGCCAAAGGTCAAGAGCTTTGTACTCGCCTGTGTGTTCGAGCCATTCATTAAGTATCACCATGGCATCCCCCTGATGATCTCGCACCTGAAGATCCATCACTAGAAATGCCATTTCACTGATTGGGTCAATCCAGCGCAGATGCGAGTTGAAATCAATTGCATCGAATACCTCCAGGGAGCCATCGTTCTTCAGGTGGATATTGCCGGTATGGAGATCGCCATGACATTCGCGTATGGCTCCGTTTCTTAGTCGTTGCTCAAAACGCATGGAAAGTTGTTCCTGCAATCTTTGGATCCAGGAGCGGTGCTTTTGCAGCCAACTATTTAATGAATCAGGCAATTGCAATTGCTCCAATACGCGCAAATTTGCATGCACAGGAGTGATTACAGCCTCTACTCCCCCAAAATCACCATCTGCAGTTGCCGTATCGACGCTGAGGTGAAACTCTGCGAGTTCGAGCGCGAGTCTTTTTAGGGGTTCATTTTGCAAAACCCCTTGCTTGAGATAGTTGCTAAGCAGGCGAGAGCCATTGAACTGACGCATTTTTACAGCGACTTCGATCACCCCTTTCATGCATAGCTCTTGGGATTCATTGTTTTCTTCGAGTATTTGCGGTTGATCAGCGGGACCGATGATTTTGGCTATACCCAGGTAAAGATCTGGCGCCAAGCGCCGGTTCAGGCGCAACTCTTCCTGGCAAAAGTGCAGACGTTGATTCAGTGTGGTGGCCTCAACAAAGTCCAAATGCGCAGGTTTTTTCAACTTGTATGCATAGCTGCCGGTTAAAAACACCCAGGAGATATGGGTCTCTATCAGCTCTACATGGTTTACCGGGTGCGGATAAGCCTCTGGTTTCAGTAGCGCCTGAATTAATGCTGGTTGGTTTGGCTTGGTCGTTTTCACCTGCGTTCTGCCTTGCTCAGGCCTCAACCCTGACATCAGCTCTTACTTCCCGCCATCTAAATGGCCAATATGACTCATGTATTGGCTGTTGGTGCAAAGGCGTCCATGTCGGATCTTTTTCAAATGTATCGACATTCAGGACCTCTCCCGTGGACCTTGATGTCTAGTTGGCTGAACTCATCAGAAGCACAGTTGTGGCTGCATCGACTTGAGAATTACGTGGACTGGGAAAGACCCGTTGTTCGGATTTATGGTCGTGAGCATTTTGTTCCACGCCTAACGGCCTTTTTGGCAGCTGATGGGATCACTTACTGCTACAGCGGTGTGCAGCATTGCGGTGAAGGTTGGCCTGTTTGGTTCATACCTTTGCTTGAGAAAGTGAATGAAGTGAGTGCTGTGAACTTCAACGGCTGTTTGCTGAATTTGTATCGCAACGGCCTTGATCGCATGGGTTGGCATGCAGACGATGAAGCGGAGCTTGATCCCAAGAGCCCTATCGCATCTTTATCAGTTGGAGCGACCAGGGATTTCTGCCTAAAACATCGACAGCAACCGTTGCGTGAGCTCCTGTGCTTACGTTCTGGCGATTTATTGATAATGCATCCAGAGTGTCAGCAGGAGTGGCTGCATGCGCTGCCGACCAGAAGGAGAGTTGCTGAGCTACGCATTAACCTCACTTTTCGTTGCTTTATCAAAGGGCAAGGGGCTTAGTTCGTGAGCTCCGGGTAAAGCTGAGGGCTAGTGCTGTGCAAAGGTGCTTTGTCCATGAATAGAGAGATGGAGACGATGGCTTTTGCTGCTTTGCTTGAAATGGTTTTCTGAGAATTAATCACTCAATTAGCGAGGGAGTAACTCTTGAATACGGTTTAGTTGATAGCTGGTTGAATGTTATAGGTCTGTAGCTTGAATCATTTCCTGGCAATAAACTTTCGCTACCAGCCTGTAGCTCTTGGATGCGCAGAAATTCTTGATCGAGGATAGCGTTTGTGTAATCGCTGATGTTGTAATTAGCCATAGTTTTGAAGTTGGGTGTGTGTCTAACAAAGGCCTGGCCGCCTCCGATGCACATACCATCGCTTTTCTAGATGGCTCAGGTATTGATCTAGAGCAAACATATCTGTGATCTAGCTCACAGCAGCTCAGATCAAAGGAATAGCCCTGAAATAAATCAGGGCTCTAACCAACTTCTCATTAACTCTCACTCAGCTCTAAGGCAAATCGCACGATGTAGATCACAGGCTTTTGTGATCTTGCTCGAGGTGACAATAATTGCCCCAATCTTTGTTGCAGCTATCAGGCCATGTCAGCTACAGCAATGGAGTTTTGGGTGGATTCCCTTTAATGCACCCTTTGAGTGCGCCGCTAAAACCCCATTCAAGTAAAGGGATTGGATTTGCTCTGACGGGAAATGCAGCATAGATTCGGACTTTTTTAGTAGAAGCCAATACACCCATGAAATGCTTGCTTGCTCTTTTGCCACTCGCATGTTTTCTGCAACCTGCACAAGTGATGGGGCAAGAAGTCCAGTGCCCTGGTGAAAACACCCTTGAGATGAGAGCCTGCGCTGCTCTTGACCTTGATGAGTCGAACAAGACCTTGAGATCTGAGTTGCCCGGAGAGATTTTTGATCGGTGGCAGCAGACAACCAAGGAGGTCTGCACCACGGCATATGCCCCCTACAGGCAAGGCAGTATTTATCCGCAGATGATCATTCGCTGTGATGACAATTTGAACCGTGCCCTACTCAAGGAACTAAAGGGACTCGGAGAGAACTGATTGACCACCTGAACTGGGGGCTGGCTTGTTCTAAGGAGTCTTATGACCCTTG
>CAJWUF010000043.1 GCA_913047395.1 uncultured cyanobacterium | reverse complement strand
CCTTGGGAACAGCAGTGCTCGTTTGTGTGAATGTCACATCGGCTGGCTTGGCTGTTAGTTGTATTGACTGCTCAGACTCTTTTGCAGTGGCTGATGCTTCTGTTGTTGTTGTTGGGTCTGTAGAGGTAGTGATCGGTTTATATGTTTCAGGTTTCTTTTGTGCTGTAGCAGCTTCTTGCTGTTCTGATGTCTTGGTAACAGCACTGGTGGTGTCTGTGGCTGTTAGATCAGCTGGCTTGACTGAAAATTCATTTGTGGTCGATGAGGTGCCGCCACTAGTGCCTTCCGATGAGGATCTGACGCCTTCAGTCTCTCCAGAGGCTCCCTCTGAGTTGGATTCCTCAACCGGGCTCATGATCCAAATAGCAGAATATAAAGCAGCTTAAGAGAGCTATTTAGTACTGAGGCTCTAGCTGTATTAAGCCCTCACAGTGGCAGTGGTGGACTTTGTTGATGCTGGCAGCTCAATTCATCTGTTGCCGAGATAACCTTAAGGCTGGCAACTAGCTTTTTTATGGCGGATCCAGTCGGACCCAGTAGCGGCGGTCCCGGCGAGTCCGACGATCGGATTATCCAGACCGATCTGCGCAATGAGATGTCGCGCTCCTATTTGGAGTACGCGATGAGTGTGATCGTTGGGCGTGCGTTGCCGGATGCCCGCGATGGCCTCAAGCCGGTTCATAGGCGCATCCTTTATGCGATGTATGAGTTGGGCCTGACCAGCGATAGGCCCTATCGAAAGTGTGCACGCGTTGTTGGTGAGGTCTTGGGGAAATACCACCCCCATGGAGATACCGCCGTCTATGACGCTCTGGTTCGCATGGCTCAGGATTTTTCCATGCAAATGCCATTGATCGATGGTCATGGCAATTTCGGTTCGGTCGACAATGATCCACCTGCGGCTATGCGATATACCGAATCGCGGCTTCAGTCTTTAACTACGGACAGCTTGCTTGAGGATATAGAGGCAGAGACAGTTGATTTTGCTGATAATTTTGATGGCTCTCAACAGGAGCCGACGGTGTTGCCGGCTCGTATTCCGCAGTTGTTGCTGAATGGCTCTTCAGGGATCGCCGTTGGAATGGCTACCAACATTCCACCTCACAATCTCACTGAATTGATTGATGGCGTGCAGGCTCTGATTGACAACCCAGAGCTTAGTGATTATCAGCTAATGGAGATCATTCCTGGTCCGGATTTCCCTACCGGTGGCCAGATCCTTGGACGTAGTGGCATCCGTGAGACCTACCTCTCGGGTCGCGGTTCGGTGACGATGCGCGGTGTGGCGAATATTGAAACGATTGAGGTGCCTGGTCGACCGGATCGCGATGCTGTGATTATTACTGAATTGCCATATCAGACAAATAAAGCAGCGCTGATTGAGCGAATTGCAGAAATGGTGAATGATAAGAAGCTGGAAGGTATTTCAGACATTCGTGATGAAAGCGATCGCGATGGAATGCGTATCGTTGTGGAATTGCGACGTGATGCCTACCCCCAGGTAGTACTTAACAATCTTTTCAAGCTCACTCCTCTACAGAGCAACTTCAGTGCTCACATGTTGGCGCTTGTTAACAGCGAGCCGATACTGCTCACCCTGCGCAAGATGTTGCAGGTATTCCTCGACTTTCGCGTTGAAACGATTGAACGAAGGACACGTTATTTATTGCGTAAAGCTGAGGAACGTGATCACATCCTGCTTGGTCTTTTGCTGGCGCTCGATCAGCTGGACCCGATCATCGCTTTGATTCGTGCGGCCTCTGATGCCGCTACAGCTCGGCAGCAGTTGCAGGCGATCCATGGCCTCACAGAGATTCAGGCGGATGCCATTCTTCAGATGCAGCTTCGGCGACTTACCGCTTTAGAGGCCGACAAAATTCGTTTGGAGCATGAGGATCTTGTCACCAAGATTGCCGACTTCAAAGACATCCTTGGCCGGCGTGAGCGTGTATTTGGCTTAATCCAAGAGGAATTGGCCAAGCTGCGCGAGAAGCATTGCTTGTCTCGGCGTACTGAGATCCTTGATCTTGCTGGGGGGCTTGAGGACATTGATCTAATTGCTAACGAGCGTTCTGTGGTGTTGCTCACCGAGACTGGTTATCTCAAACGTATGCCGGTAAGCGAGTTTGAGGCCACTAGCCGTGGCACACGAGGTAAGGCAGGCACCCGTAGTCAAGGCGAGGAGGCAGTGAAGCTGTTCATCAGTTGCAATGACCATGACACGCTGTTGCTGTTCAGTGATCGTGGGGTCTCTTATGCCCTTCCTGCTTATCGAGTGCCTCAGTGCAGTCGTACCGCGAAGGGCACCCCGGTTGTTCAGCTCTTGCCAATTCCTCGAGAAGAGGCAATCACCTCCTTGTTGTCAGTTATTTCCTTTGATGACGACACCCACTTGTTGATGTTGACCAAAGGAGGATTTATAAAGCGCACCTGTTTATCGGCTTTCAGCAAGATTCGCGCTAATGGTTTGATTGCCATTGGCTTAGAGGAGGGCGATGCCCTTACTTGGGTGAGGCTGGCTGTCCCTGGTGACAGTGTGTTGATTGCTTCTAGGGCTGGAATGACAATCCACTTCCGCCTCTGTGATCAGGAATTGCGCCCCTTGGGAAGGACTGCTCGTGGCGTTAGGGCTATGAATTTGCGTGGTGGAGATTCGTTGGTGAGCATGGATGTGTTGCCAATAGAGCTCGCCGATCAGGTTGCTCAGAGCAATGAGGATGATTCGGCTGACGGCGCAGAGGCGGTCGCCGTCAGTGAGGGGCCATGGGTGCTTGTTGCTTCCGCAAGTGGATTGGGCAAGCGGGTGCCTGTAAATCAGTTCCGTTTGCAGAAACGTGCAGGTATGGGTTTGCGCGCCATGAAGTTCAGGCGGGAAGGTGACCAGCTAGTGGGTTTGAGGGTGCTTGGCCACGGAGAAGAGCTCTTGTTGGTGAGTGAGCGCGGCGTGATTGTGCGTACAAGTGCTGATCAGATATCTCAGCAGTCCAGAGCTGCTACTGGTGTTCGACTTCAGCGTTTGGATGCTGGTGATCACCTCTCAGAGGTGGTGTTGGTTCCACCTGAGCCTGAAGACCAATCTGAAGATGGATCTGACTCCAGTGATGCTGCTGGGGTAGACGCCTCCTCCTCCAGCTGACATTGACCATCTCTACGGATGTGTTGGTGATGGGAGCCGGTCCAGCGGCACTTTGCATCGTTGCTGAATTAGTAGAGCAAGGCCTGTCAGTTACGGCTCTCGCCTCGCACACACCAGATCAACCATGGCCCAATACTTATGGCATCTGGGCTGAGGAACTTGAGTCACTCGGGATGGCTTCTCTGCTTGGCCAACGCTGGATTAACACAGTCAGCTACTTCGGTGATGGTGTCGGCGAGCAGGGCCTCGCACCAACTCAACATCATTTTGACTACGGCCTCTTTGATCAGGAAGCTTTGCAACGAGCATTGCTACATCGCTGTGGCGAAATGAGCTGGAGTGTTGAAACCGCTGTGCAGATAAATGTGGTGGGTGCTGATACGGAAGTTTTCTGTCGTTCTGGCAACACATATCGAGCTCGAGTTGTTATCGATGCCAGTGGTCATCGCAGCAGATTTATTCAACGCCCTGATCATGGTCCAGTAGCTGAGCAGGCAGCCTATGGATTGGTGGCACGTTTTAGTTCACCACCAGTGGCTTTGGGTCAATTCGTTTTGATGGATTTTCGGCCCGACCATCTCAGTGAAAATCAACGAGAGCAACCTCCCAGCTTTCTTTATGCCATGGATTTGGGTGAGGGAATCTTTTTCGTGGAGGAGACTTCTTTGGCCTACTCACCACCTTTGTCTTGGGACGAGCTCAGGGAAAGGCTGCAGTTACGCCTTTCTCATCGTGGGGTGGAGGTTAAAGAAGTGATCCATGAGGAGCGTTGCCTGTTTCCGATGAACCTGCCCTTGCCAGATCGAAGTCAGCCTTTACTTGCCTTTGGTGGGGCCGCAAGCATGGTTCACCCTGCTTCTGGCTACATGGTTGGAGCTTTGTTGCGTCGAGCTCCGACATTGGCAAAGAAGTTGGCTATGGCTATGGCTGTTGAACCTCCTCTCGATTCTTCCGCGTTGGCTCGGAAAGGATGGCAAGAGCTTTGGTCTTCGGAGCTGGTGCAGCGACATCGTCTTTATCAGTTTGGTTTACGGCGACTGATGACCTTCGATGAAGCTCGCTTACGTAGTTTTTTTGCCACGTTCTTTCAGTTGCCAAGGGAGGATTGGTCAGGCTTTTTAGCAAATACGCTGCCTCTGCATCGTCTGTTGATGGTGATGCTGCGGCTGTTCTGGATTTCGTCTTGGGAGCTCAGATTGGGGTTGATGTTTGGAGCATCTTCCTATTAGTTGGCCAGTTGAGCCCAGTCCGCCGCTTGAATTAATGGGAAGAGGCCATCTTCTGACTCAAGAGTGGCTAGCCAATCTTCTGGCAACGGCTCCTTGGTGTTTATGGCGTGCATTAATTGCCAGAAGCGATTGAGGTGGCGATGGATGCGTTCTTTTGCAAGTTCCGTGGTTGTGCCTGCTCGCAGAATGAAACTCCAGTCGGAGGATTGGGCTAATAGAAGTTCTCTGGCGGCCTGCTGCAGTAGCCGCATATCGGAATCTTGGGCTACCCCCTGGCTGCATCGCTCCACCATTGCTTTGCCGGCTCGGCTCCACTCAGGAATTACCCAGGCATTGCTGTCATTTAGCCAGTAGTCGTGGTATCCGCCTTGTCCCCAGCTAGAGGGGCAGGGTTCGCAAAGTTGTAGATGGGGGTTTGATTTGAGGATGTCTCTTAAGCGCGTGAAACGCACTCGCTCCTTGTTGGCCTGACGAAACATTTCAGCTAGGAAGGTCGGCCCTTCAAACCACCAGTGTCCAAAGAGTTCGGCATCGAAGGGAGCCACTAGTAATGGCTCGATGCTCATGGTGTTGATTAGTTGATCGAGTTGTACGCGGCGACCCTGAAGGTAGATCTGGGCATGTTTCTTGGTAAGTGCTGCAGCTGCGGCGGGTTCATAGACGGCTTTGGCTGCTAATGGTGCCGTTGGGTTTGTAACTCGATGCAGTTTCAGTCCAAGAGGCCGGGGTTCTTTTATGCCGATGTCATGGAGTTGCTCGATTGGTAGGTCCCAACCAAGATCTCTATGAAATTCACGGTAATAAGGATCGCCTGGGTAGCCTTCCTTTGCTGACCAGACTGGAAGTGTGGCATTACTGTCTCGGCCGAAGAAGGCCACGCCATTTCTGCTACAGATTGGGGCATATACGCCATAACGAGGTCTTGGATTGGCATGAAGTAGGCCATGGCCATCGAGCACGGCATAGCGGAGCCCGGCATCGAGCATCCAATGATCCAGTCCTTCGTAATAGGCACATTCAGGTAGCCATATACCGAGAGGTTGCTCTCCCAATAGGCGGTGGTGTTCGCGTACGGCAGTGCGCAACTGGCCACGTACTGCTTCAGGGTGCTCCCTTAGTAAGGGTAGGTATCCATGGGTAGCTCCACAGGTGAGCAGGTCGACAACTCCTGAACGTTGAAGTTGGGCAAACCGACCAATGAGATCACCTTTACAGGCCAACCATTCATGCAAGTGCTGCTGGATGCTCTCGCTGAGATGCTTCGCTGCAGGCTGTTGTTCCGAGGTTGTTTTGGACAGTAGGTCTAGGCGTACAGATATCCAAGCGGGGAAACGCTGTTTTAGGTCTTCGTCACTGAGGAGAGAGAGCAGTGTTGGGGAGAGGCCGACCGTAAGCCTTGGGCATTGGTTTGCTGCTGCTGCTGCCTCTTCCAGCACCTGAAGAACTGGTAGATAGCACTCCATCAGAGCCTGAAAAAACCAGTCTTCTTCTAATGAACCGGGCTCTGCCGATCGCACGTAAGGGAGATGGGCATGGAGAACCACGGCCAGAGCACCGTCGGCCACGTTCTGATTTCAGTGGGGTTGAATTTAAAACGAGTTTAAGTTTAGAAAGCCAATAAAACTTTTTTTAGAAGACTGGATCTTGCACTGCAGAGGCGTTGCTTCTCAGCAGCCAATTCTCCCTTAGACTTGCCTAACTCATAGTCATTACGACTAATTTTTCA
The DNA here is from genome assembly GCA_913047395.1 of uncultured cyanobacterium. Taxonomy (GTDB): domain Bacteria; phylum Cyanobacteriota; class Cyanobacteriia; order PCC-6307; family Cyanobiaceae; genus Prochlorococcus. The sequence goes on along the minus strand of CAJWUF010000043.1, from coordinate 5,865 downwards.
AGGCTGCTGTCATGGCCAAGGATCCAGGCCGCGTTCTTATCTTTGATACCACCCTTCGAGATGGTGAGCAGTCCCCTGGGGCAAGCCTCAACCTTGAGGAAAAGTTGGCCATTGCCCAGCAGCTCGCTCGCTTGGGTGTGGATGTGATTGAAGCCGGCTTCCCTTTTGCCAGTCAGGGAGATTTTGCTGCAGTACAACGTATTGCCCAGCAGGTTGGCGGGGGTGAAGGTCCGATTATTTGTGGCTTAGCCAGGGCTTCGCGTGCCGATATCAAGGCATGTGCCGATGCAGTTGCACCAGCATTAAGGCAAAGAATTCACACGTTCATCGCCACGAGTGATATTCATTTGGAGCATAAGCTCCGCAAATCTCGTGCTGAGGTTCTGGCCATCGTCCCAGAGATGGTTGCTTATGCACGTTCACACGTCGAGGATGTCGAGTTTTCATGTGAGGACGCCGCTCGAAGTGATCCTGAGTTCCTTTATCAGGTAATTGAGGCTGCCATCGCTGCGGGAGCGGGCACTATCAATATCCCTGACACAGTTGGCTATACAACCCCCTCAGAGTTTGGGGCTTTGATTGCTGGCATTGATAGCCATGTGCCAAATATTGATGAGGCAATCCTTTCTGTTCATGGCCATAACGATCTAGGGCTTGCAGTGGCCAACTTCTTGGAAGCTGTTAAGAGTGGAGCTCGTCAGTTCGAATGCACCATTAATGGCATTGGAGAGCGTGCCGGGAATGCTGCTTTAGAGGAATTGGTGATGGCCTTGTACGTACGCAGGCGATATTTCAACCCCTTCTTTGGTCGCGATGCCGATAGTCCGACGCCTTTAACGGCTATTCGCACCGAAGAAATCACCAAGTCATCTCGATTGGTTTCAAATCTCACCGGCATGGCGGTGCAGCCCAACAAGGCAATCGTTGGTGCCAATGCCTTTGCCCATGAGTCAGGCATTCATCAAGATGGTGTGCTTAAAAATCGTCTTACCTATGAAATTGTTGATGCCCGTACGGTTGGTCTGACTGACAACCGGATTTCACTTGGCAAGTTAAGTGGACGGAGTGCCGTTCGAGCTCGATTTGAGGAACTTGGTTACGACTTGACTCGAGAGGATCTCGACGAGGCCTTTGCGCGCTTCAAGGATCTAGCTGATCGCAAGCGAGATATCACAGACCGGGATCTTGAGGCCATCGTTAGTGAACAGGTACAACAACCTGAAGCTCATTTTCAGTTGCGATTGGTGCAGGTCAGTTGTGGCAGCAGTCTTAGGCCTACAGCCACAGTTACCCTTGCGGATGAGGATGGGCAAGATCAGACCGCTGCTGCAGTTGGTACCGGCCCTGTAGATGCCGTCTGCCGTGCATTGAATGCCCTTGCTGGTGAACCCAATGAGCTGATTGAATTTTCGGTTAAGTCAGTGACTGAAGGGATTGACGCGATGGGTGAAGTCACGATTCGCTTACGTCGGGATGGACAGCTTTTCTCAGGTCATTCCGCCGATACTGACGTGGTGGTTGCTGCAGCCCAGGCATTCGTGAATGCACTAAATCGGCTTGTGGCTGGTTGTGGTCGTCAGCCTCTACATCCTCAGCACGATGTGGTTTTAGCTGATCTGCGTCCGAGTATCTGAACGATGAGGCATTCCTCCCATCTTGATGAGAGGCGAAAGGAGCTGCTTTCCCCTCTGCTGAATGCCATTCAGCTGGGGGGCCTTATCTTTCTTGCTCTGGTGGTTTTGGTTCCACTGCTTTGGCTGGTAAGCACTTCTTTGAAGGGTCCTGCTGAGGATATTTTCACTAGTCCTCCTGCGCTGCTACCTGCTGAGCCGAGTATGGCGGCTTATTGGCAACTATTCGCTGAAAATCCGCTAGGGAGTTATCTGTTCAACAGCACTGTGGTCAGCTTTTTAGCTGTGGTGGCCAATTTGCTTTTTTGCTCCCTAGCGGCTTATCCACTGGCTCGGATGCGATTTGCCGGAAGAGGTTTGGTATTGGCAGTTGTGGTAGCAACCATCCTCATCCCTTTTCAGGTGGTAATGATCCCTTTGTATCTGTTAATGGTGCAGTTGGGATTACGCAACACTCTGATAGCCCTAGTGATTCCACAGGCTGCCACAGCCTTTGGCCTCTATCTCTTGCGACAGAGTTTTTTGGCGGTGCCTGGGGAGCTTGAGGATGCCGCGCGTATTGATGGCTGTAATCGACTTGGTGCATGGTGGAACGTGATGATTCCTGCTGCACGAGCTGATTTGATAACCCTGGCCATGTTCGTATTTATCGGGACTTGGAGTGATTTCCTATGGCCTCTGGTGATTTTGGATGATCCGAGCCTTTACACCCTTCCTCTCGGCCTGCAGCAGCTGGCCAGCAGTTTTTCCCTTGACTGGAGAATTGTGGCAGCTGGATCGGTGGTGTCGATTTTGCCAGTGCTAGCTCTATTCATCCTTTTGCAGCGTTTCATACTCCCTAGTGCTACTGGGGATGCAGTAAAGGGTTAGGGAGCTTTTCTGTATTGATTGGGGAAACCCTTTTCGTGAGGTGTCTAGATAGGCATTTGCAGGTCATATGTGCTTTGGATCATGGTGTTGTTAGCTCTGGAGGTGGTGGAGTTAGTGAGGCAGGGGGTTCCGGCTGAACTTGCCATGTTTCTGCTTGAGGCTGGACGTACGCCTCTTCTCGCTTGGCGATCGACTGCTGTTCTTCAAGCAGGTCGTTAAGAGTCTTTCCTTGATTGTTTAGACGGACCTTCAGGCTGTGTAATTGCTCTTCAAGTAAACGGCTGTTGTTTGTTTGTGGGGTTTTTTCTAGTTCACCCAATCGCTCCATGACCTGATTAAGAGTGTCGGTCTGCCTGGCAACTGCCTGCCAGATCACGAAAAAAAGCACTGTCAGCAGGCTCATCCCTCCGGCACCAATTAGCCGCCAGTAGTTCCAGTTCTTCATGCTTTCAGGAAGGGGTCTTCCTGGGTGTAGCGCGTCTAGATAGATCTTGCATCGTTGGAGATACAAAAGCTGGCTTGTTTGAAGATTTTGTCGCCAACTTGCGGTTGGCTGATTTAGACCAATGCTTCATGCATGGTGGTTGTGTCGATTGAGGATTTGGATCTTTTTCTCGCCTTGAGGAAGGAAGATCCATTGCTAGAAAAGGAACTCAAGGAAGTTGTCGAGGTTGAACAGCTATTGAAGTTGGCGGAGGATTATGGATTTGATGTGACTGAAGCGGATCTTTTTGCTGCTCAACAACGAGATGAGGATTCCCTGTCAGCTAAGGAGTTGCAGCGTCGCATGGCTGGAGATGCTCGTCGTTTGCGTCATTTCATCCAAGGCTGAATTCATGCTTGATATTGGCCTCAGCTAGGGCGATTGACTTGGCCTGCTTGGGTTGAATCGCGAGACAAGATAAATATAAATTGGCCATATAAAATTTATTTTTAGATTCTCTTTTTGCCATACTTCTCCTGGATTAGTGAATCTTTACTTGCAAAGTATGGGCTTAATTTCTATCAGTCTGCTGCATATTTAGTTAATCAGATTAGGAAGTAGGTCGAAATAGTAGTAACCCTAGTAATTGCTTTCCGGCCGGAATTGGCCGAGTTTTGCCTAAGTAGGACGGCCTGAGTATCTGTACCCATTGCATGTGGATTCTTGTGGTCATTTCTCTAGGCAGCGCCAAGAGATGGTCTGCTTATGGGGAAAAGATGTGCACAAGATTAGTTTCTGATTTACCACACGCTGTCTTGTTGTGAGATCATTGGAAAATCTGTTCAATTGAACCTTTATGGCGCTTCAGCGGCAGCTTTATAGGTTGGTAGCCCTTGATGGCAGTCCTCATCCTGTGTTGGATACTCCCTACGACTCAAAAGATGCCGCGTTTGCTGCAGCAAGGAACTGGTGCGATGGGCAGGGACTTAATTGCTCACTCGGCCAAAGGTCTATAGGCGTTGAGGTGATGACTTGCAATGGATCCTGGCGAACTGTCGGCTATCCAAGAAATTGACTCAGATTAACTGCGCCATGTTGATGCTGCTATTGCCAACTTTGTATTCCTGATCGTTAAACAATTCTACGTTTATCAGCTCTAGCTCAATAGGTATTTCTAACGACATTGTAGGGCTTAGGGCGCCATGGCCTGCTGATGGGTGCTTGATAATTAGGTCATTAGCAATTTTAGATCGCTCTTACAAGTTGGTTCGTTTTCACTTCAGGGTTCACCTGTTGTTCAAAATCTCTGTATTAATGCTCATCTTGCAGGAAGCCTAGGTGTAAAGGTTTCTTGTTGCCTTAGCCCAGACTCCTCTCTTAATGCCTGACGACGCTGATGAAACGGAAGATCATCGAACATTGCTGAATCGAAGCTGACCTTTGGCATGCTGCTTTCAACAGAGCTGTCATCCTGAGTTGGGTAGTCAATAGTGGCCCGGGCTGGTTGCATCGGCAGCAGAATCAGGAGTGCAGCTGTAAGAGCAGTTAAAACCCTAAGTATCAAGCTGAATTGATTGTCAAGCAGCTCGGTGGGGTTTTGCATCTGATCCTTGTGTGACGCTTTGGCCATAGTGCCGATCTGTGTTTTTAGAATAGATAGTCTTCTCATCGTGAAAACTATAGGAGCCAACGCGGCACTTGGATTTGGCAGTAAAAACGGGTCTTGTAGAAGCGAGCGAATGTTAAGACGCTGATATGGATTTATAGGTTAGTTCTATTGAAAAAAAGATTGTAAAAAAAGCTTGTCAAGGAAGTGGTTAAGACTTCTTATCCGCTGATACTTTTCAAGAAGAATCCTAAGGGTTATCCTGAAAGAAATTTGTCTTTACTTAAAAGCAGTTAAGGATACTTGCTTTGTTATTCCGTATATTTTATCCATCGCTTATGGAGGTAGGTATTAAAATGTGTGCCAGATGCAATTAGAAAGATAGATGGACAGTAATTATGAGCTCTTTAAGTCTAAAAATTCAGGTTGTGGAGCTTTAATTTTTACTTGTTCTGCATGAGAGAAGTGCTTGCTCATTCATCTTTCCAGGAGGGCTATTGTGATCGATAGTGTTTGCAAATTGAATGGTTATTCCTTTTAGCTATCCCTGGAGGCATTGACATAAGTAATGACCTGATTGTTACTGCCTTTGTGAATTTCACTGGCAGGCCTTATAGATGAGCTGCTGAACGATTGGCGGCCTTGGTTGAGTTTGAGTGTCTCTCCAATGCTCTTTTCTTGGGAAGGAGGGCTTCTCTAGGTCTTTTGCGAATGTTCGCCAATTGCCTCACAGGGGTGCTGGTTGTGTGCTTGGCCTTATTGGTTTGATTTGAAATTGGATAAGTTCGTTGCATCCAAAGAGCTAAACCGGCCTTCTGTTATCTATTGAGACCAGAGGGTGAAGCCCTTGGCTATGGCGTTGCCGCGATGGCTGGGATGTTTGATGGCGGTGATCTTGGCCAGGAGAGTTCGCTTTAGATGCTTGCAGCACTTCGCGCAGCGACTTCGCCATTCCAGAAGGTTGAAATCTCTCTTTAGATTGATTGGAGCATGTAGAGAGCTCTCTCCTTGTCCGAGCAGAATTATCGGTTCTACTGTTTGCCATTTTGGAGTTTGTGCTTGAAAACGCCAGTGATCACAAGGGTGATCAGGCAGAAGTAGATGACGTTGGCGACGACCAGGCGTATTAAAGGGTTGATCTGGGTGATCGCTTGGATCAGGTCAATTCCTCAATCAACCTTTTTTCTCTAAGGAGCAGCTTGATGGCTGCTTACGGTGGCACTAGTAGAAGTTGCTGTGATGGTTGCTGCGGTTCGTGGTTATTGGTTAATGGCCTGGCTTGGTTTGCTTGCCAACGTGGCTGCCCTGCCGATTATTGGATGGGTGGCATTTAC
>CAJWUF010000042.1 GCA_913047395.1 uncultured cyanobacterium | reverse complement strand
AAGTGGCGAATCAACTGGTGCGGTAAATCCTCTGCAACAACAAAAGCGAAAAGATCAAACCGATCACATGAGCAAACAAAACCTGAGTATTGCTCAGCACTGAGAGCATCTCTAAGGAGGTGATCGGGTAGTTATCTAATGCTGCCCGCCCAGTACCAATCGAGATTCCCGGCGCCTGCATCGATGCCTGGACAAACAGGCTTCCAGCCAATGTTTGATAACCAACGGAGGCAAATACCAACCCGAGCAGATCAACAATCACCCCCCGCTTGATCAGGCGACTAGTTTCCCCTCGACTGGGACGAGCAGCACTGTTAAGTGCACGGCCTGTTCGCACTATCAGCCAACCCTGCCAAAGGCTGTAGAGCAAAAACAGGAACGCCAAGCTGGTCAGCGATAAACCAGGACCAAGGCCTAATGCGCGCTCTGAATTACGGGCCAAGCTGCTGCCGATGTTGTTGAACAACAGCACCCCAACAACAACAACGCCGAGAATTGCCTGAATCCAAAAACGGATCCAGCCCATACGACGCAGCCCATGCGAAACCATTTGAAGATCTAGACGGTCAGCCATCCGGGTTCTTACGGTGGTCGTTCAAACTTGCCACCTACGCGCGCTATGTGCACGGCTCCCCCTTGATTCCACTCTGCAACCCTGAGCAGGCCCATACCCCTACAGCATTGGCACTCGGCAGTTTCGATGGGCTTCATGCCGGCCATCGCCACGTGATTGAAGCTGTTGCGAAAGATGCTCCTGGAGTTCCCACGGTGGTGAGCTTCTGGCCTCATCCGCGTGAAGTGCTCTATGGCGAACCACGCCTGCGACTTGATCTTCCAACCGAAAAAGCCTGCCTGCTCGCTCAACTTGGCATCAAACAACTGGTGCTGGTGCCCTTCGATTGTTCTCTGGCAGCCCTAAGTGCAGAAACATTTGTAAATCAAATGCTGATTCGCACCCTTAAGGCGCATCGCATTGCCGTTGGGGCCAACTTCCGCTTTGGGCGTAATCGTGAAGGTGACACAAACACCTTGCAGCGGTTTGCCGCTGCCGCCGGCATAGAAGTAATGGTGTTGCCAATCCTTGAGGACACAGAAGGGAGGATGAGCAGCAGCCGCATCCGCTCCGCTCTCAGCGAAGGTGATCTACACACAGCAAAGACGCTGATGGGCCGTCCCTATCGTTTTCGAGGACGCGTAGTGCGTGGCCGTGGTTTAGGTCGAAAAATGGGCTGGCCTACCGCCAACTTGCAAGTCGACGGCCGCAAGTTCCTACCAGGACTTGGGGTCTATGCCGCCTGGGCCTCCGTCGATAACGAAGCAGCAGCTTTTCCAGCTGTAATGAATTTGGGGCCTCAACCCACAGTGGATCCGACCTCTCCATCTGCTGTAGAAGTCCATTTACTAGATCAACAGCTAGATCTAGAAGGGCGTGAATTATTGATAGAGCCTGTTCAAAGACTTCGAGGCCAACAACGCTTCGCGAATTTTGAAGAACTAAGTAAACAAATTGGCCACGATGCTGAGCTAGCCCGCTCTAGCTTGATCTGAGCGCAAATCAACGTTGGTGATCAGGATTAGACAGCGACGGGATAAGCATTCGCCAAACCCCAGACAATGAATACCCCGATCCCACCTAAGAGAACAATCCCCCAAATCAGAACATGCATCGTGCTCTCTGAACCACTGTTCTCCATGATCTAGATGAGCGATGCAATTTTGCCAAGACTGCCATGAAATCGATGTCTATCGCGCCAATCGCAGATTTGCGTGTGGTTCAGCTGATAGATGCCAACCTAGATAGAGCCCGTGAGGGACTACGCGTAGTAGAGGATTGGTGCCGCTTTGGCTTAGATCGTCAAGAGCTGGTGGTAACTCTCAAGGACTGGCGCCAGCAACTAGGTCGCCATCATCTCGACAGCTATAAACAGGCAAGATCTACTGCCACAGATCAAGGGATAGGGCTAAGCCATCCAGCCCAACAGCAACGACAAGCACCGTGGCATGTTGTAGCCGCCAACTGTGCCCGCGTTCAAGAAGCACTGCGCGTTTTAGAAGAGTTTGCGCGTCATCCAGATCCGGAGCTGGCAACCACTGCTGCCACAATCCGCTATGGGCTATACGACCTTGAGGTGACCGTGCTTCACGCCAACGCCGGTGCAAAGAGACGCGAACAACTTCAAGCCTGCCGCCTATACCTGATCACTTCTACGCAAATCGATCTTTGCAGCAGAGTGACAGCCGCCTTGGAGGCCGGTATTGGCATGGTGCAATATCGCAATAAAGAAGGCAGCGATCTAGAACGGCTAAGCGAGGCTAAAGAGCTCGCAGCAATCTGCCGAAAGCATGGAGCCCTCTTCATAATTAATGATCGAATCGACATAGCCCTTGCAGTAGATGCCGATGGTGTTCATCTCGGCCAAGACGACCTCCCTACAGACGTAGCAAGGAACCTGATCGGTGCCGAACGACTTCTAGGCAGAAGCACCCAATGCCTTGCCCAGCTTGATAAAGCTGAAAATGAAGGCTGTGACTATGTGGGCGTAGGACCTGTATACGCCACAGCTACAAAACCTGAACGACAACCAGTTGGACTCGACTATGTAAAGGAGGCATCCAAAGCGACCCAACTACCTTGGTTTGCCATTGGTGGTATTAATATCTCAACCTTAGGAGCCGTAATTAACGCCGGAGCAGAACGTGTAGCGGTGGTAGGAGCGGTAATGAATTCAAAGGATCCAGCCGCAGCAAGCCTTCAACTAGTAGAGGCTCTGACATGAAGCTAAAAGTGAATGGTGAAATCAAGAGCATCGAACCAGAGCCGGTCCCAACCACGCTCGCCGCTGTGATCGAACAGCTCGGCTATCACCCTCGTCTGGTGGTAGTTGAATTCAACGGCACGATCCTGACACCAAACCACTGGCAAGAGCAGCTGGTGCAAGACATGGACCAACTAGAAATCGTCACCATCGTCGGCGGAGGTTCCTAGAGTCACATCAACTGCCAAAACGCCTTGGTCCGTCTGCAAACCCTTCCACCTAGGCGAATATTCAGCCGCTGGCTAGCCACCCTGCTAATGCCGCTTCTGATCGCAGGCCTACTTCTGCTTAGCCCCGAGCCAAGCCAAGCCGCCAGTGGTGGGCGCATCGGAGGTGGAAATTTCCGTGCCCCCTCGATGCCCCGCAGCAGCAGTGGTTTCCGCGGCAACTATGGCGGTGGTTATAGAGGTGGCTATCGCGGTGGCGGCATGGGGTTTCCCCTGATCATGCCGTTCTTCGGTGGGCCAGGAGTATTCGCCTTTTTGGCTTTAACAGCAGTTGTGGGAATTCTGGTGAATGGATTACGAGGTGCAGGTGTCAGCGGAGCTAGCACTTTTAACAGCTCTAGCGAGCTGACTCAACGCCCCACTGCCACCGGCCCAGTAACCATTCTGCAAGTACAAGTGGGACTGCTGGCTAGCGCCAAGGCTCTGCAAGTAGACCTACGTCAACTTGCAGCATCAGCAGAAACAGGCAGCTCAAGCGGACTACAACGCGTTCTGCAAGAAACCACCCTTGCCCTCCTACGTCAGCCAGAACTCTGGGTCTACGCGAATATCGAAACAGGCAGCGTGCCATTTGCCGCAGCAGAAACCACGTTCAACCGCCTCTCGATGACTGAACGCAGCAAGTTAAAGGCGGAGGTGACTTCCAATGTTTCCGGTAAACGACGAACTGATGAGCTATCTGAAAAAAGCGCTGGAGAAGCCGATCTCACCAATGAGTACATCGTGGTAACGATCTTGGTTGCAACCCACAGTCGCCTCAAACTGAGCGAATCGATCAGCGGTGAGCAACTGCGAGAAGGCCTCCGCATCCTTGGTTCCACCTCCTCGACTGATCTGATCGCCCTAGAGGTGATCTGGCAACCCGAAGGTCGTGGCGATGTTCTCAGTGCAGAAGAAGTTGTGACTTCATACCCCAACCTGCAGCACCTCTGATTTGGTTACCCCAACCGAGGGCGACCATGCACGGCTCTTCACAATATCTTCCACAAAGAATGTCCGTAATGAACCTATTTCATGGGTTTCTCATTGATATCTTGATTTGAATATATTTTTCACCCACCTTGTCCGCTGCCTCCCGCCCAGATCCCCGCATCATGAAGTGGCAGACCAATGGTGAATTGGCACACGGTGATCTATTTGAGCTAGTTCGCCGGTTGCGTGATGTGGAATTACCAAGTCACAGCAACGAGCTGTGGCGACTTGGTGCCAAATACGACGAATCAGATTGAATTCAGGCGTCCCCCTTGCGCGAACCAATTAAGTACCCCATGGTTCACTCAATCAAGCGAAGTGCATGGGCGCACCAACACTGCATTGGGTGAATACTCCGGTATTAGTGGAAGCCCTGATGCGCTATGAACAGAACCGTTTGCCACGATCAATGAGGCTCTGGGTTGAACAGTTACTTGAACTCAGCCCTCAGGACTCTGAACAGTTACTGCCTCATAGTCACCACTCCTGATAGACAAGTTTTCAGCTGAATCCATAGGCCTGAGGATGCGAAGAGCCGCCATGGCCGCTCCATAGCCGTTATCGATATTGACCACCACTAGGCCCGGTGCACAGCTGGCAAGCATTCCCTCAAGTGCTGTTCGCCCGCCTGCACTTACCCCATACCCCACCGACACGGGCACACCGATTACGGGTTGAGGAACAAGCCCCGCAAGCACAGTTGGCAGAGCTCCCTCCATGCCAGCACAGGCGATCAGCACCTTGGCCCGCTTAAGTCGAGCCAACTGATCGAGCAACCGTTGCAAACCAGCCACTCCTACATCCAGCAATAATTCACTTTGAATTCCATGCCAACGCAGAGCCAACTCAGCTTCTGCTGCAACCGGCAGATCACTAGTACCTCCGCTAAGCACCACAACTTCACCAAGTGCCGGTTGCAACATCGCCGGATCACCAAGCGTCAGACAACGTGCCTGAGCATGAAACTGCACATTGCCAAGCAGGCTGGCCACGGCGTTGGCCTTGGCTTGATCTACACGTGTAACTAGAGCCAGTTCACCAGCAGTCTTTAGGCGACTCAAGATTGCAGCGATCTGATCGCTGCTCTTGTGCTCACCAAAGATCGCCTCCACCATGCCAAGCCGCTTGCGCCGCTGAAGATCCAGACGTACCTGCGGCTCAGCCATTAGGTACCAACTCACCTTCAAATAACAGCTTGAAGGGATTACCACTGGCTTGAGCTGTGCCCTTGCGAGCCAATTGTTCAAAGCGAGCCTGCACCGCATCAACCTCAGCCTTTGGAATCGATTTCCACTGTTCTCTACTGGCCCAGCGAATCAGCAGTACGCCCTCCTCTCGTTCAGCGTCCCAAAGCATGTCCCTGCCCTGATAACCACTTTGCTTCGCCAGCCAAGGTTCCCAACTGCCCTGCTCAGCCTTGAGCCAAGCCTCCCTTGCATCGGCCGGCACCTTCAAGCGCAGATGCTCTACGACAGCGACGTCATCGCCACCAAAGCGATCCTGAACAGCGGCAATAGCAATATCGGGATGAGCTGAACACATCAATAAAAAACAGAGCAGTAAGGAAGTCAACCTAGAGAAGGCTCTACGACTCATGTCAGGCATTTCTGCTGCAACATTGCCACTGCCTGACTACTGATCCCTTCCTCGCGACCTTCTGGTCCAAGACCTTCATTAGTAGTCGCTTTCACACCCACAGCCTCCAAATCCACACCCAACCGTTGAGCAAGGTTGCTACGCATTAGATCTATATGAGGCTTGAGCTTTGGTCTCTCTGCAACCACCACAGCATCCACGTTCAAAATCTGCCAACCGCGATCACTCACCAGAGCGACCACTTGCTCAAGCAACATCAAGCTATCGGCCCCTTTCCAGCGGGGATCATCCGGCGGAAAATATTTGCCGATGTCACCTAGCGCTAAAGCACCGAGCAGAGCATCCATCAGCGCATGCACTAGAACATCAGCATCGCTGTGACCATCAAGCCCTAACCCATCAGGATGATCAAGTTTCACGCCACCAATAATCAAAGGGCGACCGGGAACCAAGCGATGGATGTCATAACCATTGCCTATTCGTAATTGCATGGAGGCAGAACCATGGGACTCCATTGTCAGCGTTGACGATTGCTGCTGATTAGACCAAAGAGCGTAGAGATCCGGGCGACGCTGCCGCGTACGTAGCTGCCGCTGCTGCTCTCGCCAGGAACTAATGGCACCATGATCCCCACTGCGCAAGATATCTGGAACCACCATGCCGCGAAAATCCGCTGGGCGGGTGTAATGAGGATGCTCAAGGAGTACTTCGCTGTGGCTCTCCTCCTGCAGCGACTCTGCAGTTCCAACAGTCCCAGGTAACACCCGCACCACTCCATTGATGACCGTCATGGCAGGCAGCTCACCTCCAGTGAGCACGAAATCTCCTACAGAAACCTCCTCATCCGCCAGGCTTCTAATTCGCTCATCAAAACCTTCGTAATGGCCGCAGAGCAGCACCAACTGATCATGATCAACTGCCCAGCGATGAAAATCCTTCTGACGTAACGGTTCTCCCTGAGGAGTTAGCAGCAACACCCGTCGCCGCGGCTGCACAGGAATCGCCTCAAAGGCAGCAAACACGGGTTCTGGCTTGAGCACCATGCCAGCCCCGCCGCCATAGGGCTGATCGTCAACCTTGTGGTAGCGATCAGTGGTGTAATCGCGGGGATTATGTGTATACAAGGCGGCAATGCCAGATGAAAAAGCACGCCCAATTACCCCAAGTTCACTAAGAGCAGTAAAAGCCTGCGGCACCAAACTCACCACATCAAGGCGATAAGGCGCCATCGGCCCTCAGGCCTCCAAAGAGGAGAGACAATGGATCTGCAAGCAGAAGCTACGCAAGCTCATCCGCTGATCAGCGCACCCCTGAATAAATAACACCAGCCCAACCGGTTTCAAAGAAAGGTTAGGGACATCAATCATTTATCCATTCTCTCAGTCGCCCCGTTTGAACAGGACAGTAATCATTTGCCCTCATAGCCAAGCTCCGCCAATCGCGCTGGTTTGCAGCGCCAGTCAGGCACCACCTTCACAAACAGTTCTAGATAAACAGGACCATCAATCAAGGTCTGCATCTGCAGACGTGCACCCTGGCCAATGGTCTTCAACATCGAGCCTCCCTTGCCGATCAATATCCCCTTCTGGCTCTTGCGTTCCACCAACACCGTAGCCAAAACAGCTGTTCTTCCTTGACGAGCAGAACGCTTATTTGAAACAGGCATCTCTTCCACACGATCAATACTCACCGCCACGCTATGGGGCACCTCCTCACGGGTATGTAGCAACACCTGCTCACGAATCAATTCAGCCAGCAATACTCGCTCAGGCTGATCACAAATCATCTCGGGAGGATAAAGCTGAGGACCTTGGGGCAGTTGCTCCACCAAAGCTTCTATAAGCCCATTACATCCCTCGCCGCTGGTTGCACTACAACGCATGAGCGGCCAAGAAGAATCTGCCAACAGCTGCCGATATGCCTCTTCTGCTTGGTCATGTTGCGTCTCACTAACACGATCCCACTTATTGAGCGCTACTAAAACTGGCAGCTGCTGCTGGCGGAGTAGCTGCACAATGAAAGCATCACCACGACCCGGTGGTTCACAGCCCTCAAGCAACAACAACACCAGATCAACCTCGCCAATTGCAGCACGAGCGCTCTGCACAAGTCGTTCCCCAAGTAGATGGTGAGGCTTATGAATTCCAGGGGTATCCACTAGCACCATCTGAGCCTTGGGAGTAGTGAGAATGGCCCGTAGGCGATTGCGTGTGGTCTGCGCCACAGGAGAAGTAATCGCCACCTTCTCTCCTACTAACTGGTTCACCAAAGTGGACTTACCAACATTCGGCCTACCGATCAAAGCGACGAAACCAGATCGAAACGTATCGCTGGGGTTAGAAAGCGAATCCATTCGTTAAAAGTTCCTGCGCAGCATTTTTAGCAATCGTGCCTTACTCACTAAGAGCCTCTGCAACAGACAGCAATGCCGTTGGATCTCTACTCAGATCTGCCTCCATAAAAGCATTGGTCTGAGGGAGAGCCAAACGCAGATCCGATTCCAACTGAAGCTCAACATTGACATCTGCAGACAAGACAGCACTTTGATCAAGCACATGACCTCCATGACGAAGATCGTCGCTTACAAAATGAAAGTGGTAACCAGGAATATTTAAACTACTGGCATAACTCGGAGACCAAAAACCCACCATTGTTCCAGACAGATTCTGATGGTCAAATTCAACCTGATGACTGGCGGCACTTAGCAAATTCTCCCCCTGCTCAGAAAGACTCATCGTACGGAGTTGAATTTGCTCAAAAACTCCCTGAACCCGTATCGCCATAAACAAGTTGTTTGTAGGTCTCAAGCTATCAAGTCGATCACAGAGATCCTGCCAACCATTCAAATTGAGAAACTGATGAGTCTGATCGGGATGAAAATGAGTGACCACAAAAAATGGGGTAAGTTCTTCATCAGGCACCTCGCGAAGGCTGCCATCAGCTCGCGCCTGCCAGCATTGGCCATTCAATAAGATGCCTTCCCCATCAAGGCGATCAAAGGTCCCTATCCCGAAATCTCCATGCTCGCGTAAATCCGAGACGCGCAAGCAACCATCGGAAACCCCTTCCAATACCGCAGTAGAAGTAGATACCTGCCAAAGCGTGTGGTGCTGAATATCTAAATATTCAGCGAGAGCCGCCCGAATTACATGGCTATGGCTCTCCCCAGTGCGATCACAATGCCGCAGCAATTCCTGCCAGTAGCCGGCAGGAAGTCGAAGATGAAGGTCATGACTATTTTTGATTTTCATCAACGACGATTGCTGAAATATTTCCATCATGCCCTGCGCAAACAACCTCAATCTCCATATCCTTCGATTCAAGACAATCTCCACAGCCCATGCAAAACCAGCCCTCTGCTGCAGCGCCAAGCTTTGAACAAGCACTTGAGATCACGGCGCAGTGGCTGAGGCTATGGGAAGAGGGCGAGCTCAGTGACGAAGTACTCGCCGATCGAGTGGCAGAAATGATTGCGACTCGCGATGGCGCGCGAGGGTTCTTTGTAGTGAGTCTTGCAGGAGATTGCCCACTAATGGATCGTCTTCCAGAAGCCTTGGTTATGCAATTACGAGCTGCAGGTGATGGTGTAGTGGATCTCAGCGTGCGCAACCTAGCGATGAGCACTGCCATGACTTTGCACCACCAACGCCAAAGTGATAACGAACAAAAGGGAAGATCAGAGCAAGTAACAGCGCGCTGCCTTGAGTTATTGCGCCTGCTTGAACCTAAAGCCGTAAAACAACGCCTGGAGATACTCCTAGAAGCCACCCAAGGACATGGAGACGACGTGGCTTTTCTGGATCGATGGAACTACGACGAAGAACAAAGGCAAGCCATTGCAGCCAACATCAATGCCGTTGCAGAAAGCTGAAGCAACAAAAAAGGGGCCATTTGGCCCCTAAAAAATAAATACCCCCAGATCACTCATCTAGGAAGAAAAGACTGACCTAATTACGTCGACCACCACCTTGAATGGCAATAATTAAACGCAAAATAAAGATGAATAGGTTGATGTAAGTGAGATACATCCCTAAAGCACCTGAGAGGTACTGATCATCTGTATAGGTGCGAGGCATCGTGTAGAAGTCCACGAAAGCCATGCCCACAAAAAGCACCGTGCCGAAGCCGGCGATCATCAATTCAAAGGTGCCAACTGCAAAAATCTGCGGTGCGAAGAAACTACCGATTAATTGCACCACCATTGCGATGATCAGACCGATAAGGCCTAGACCCACAACACCAGATAGGGCCTGACCAACACTGTCACTCATACGCCGGCCCACCACCGAGGCGATGGCAAAGGTGAGGCCAGTAGCAAGAGCGGCGATGCCGATGGAGGCTGCACCAGCAACTGCAACAGCCTTAAGAACCAAGCCAGTGAGGGTGAAACCCGTCAACAAGCTAAATGTGGCCAGCAGGGGAAGAGCAGTGGCGTTATTACCTTTTTTTGCCGCATTCTGAGCAACAAAGAAAAGAATGAACCAAGGGATGATCGCAACCATCGACAAGGTTTGAAAAGCCTGCCCGCCCATGGAGGCCAGGGTGGCGATGCCTCCCAACACGCCTCCGGCGGTGAGCACCATGCCACCACCCACATAGGGCAGGGCTTTGTTGACGACATTGGGGCCCACTAGGGCGCTGGATTGCGCCTCGCGGATGGCCTCCTGAAAATTGCTGCTTGCCGGCATGGCTCACCAGATCACGTAACCCCCTTACTTTGCCAGTAAAAAAGGGGTTTTGCTGATTTTTTGAGTGCGGGTCTCCCTATCGTTTGTCGCGGCGGGCATAAGCCTCAACCACCTTTTGCACAAGATGGTGACGCACCACATCTGCAGAGGTCAGGCGACAAACAGCAACACCATTGATATCAGCGAGCACATCAGCGGCTTCTACAAGGCCGCTGAGCTGCCCCATAGGCAGATCCACCTGAGTGATATCTCCAGTTACAACCATTCGCGAGCGCTCACCAAGCCTGGTGAGCACCATCCGCATCTGAGCCGGCGTTGTGTTCTGGGCCTCATCAAGGATTACAAAAGCCTCATCCAAGGTGCGTCCTCGCATATAGGCCAGAGGGGCCACTTCGATCACCCCCTTCTCCAACAACGTGGTGGTTTTCTCAGCGCCAAGCAGAGCATGTAGCGCGTCATAGAGCGGACGCAAATAAGGATCCACTTTCTGCTGCAAGTCACCGGGCAGGAAGCCCAATCTTTCACCGGCCTCAACCGCTGGCCGAGTCAACACCAGGCGCTCAACCTTTCGCTCACTGAGCATGCGCACTGCCAAGACTGTGGCCAAAAAGGTTTTGCCCGTTCCTGCTGGCCCAAGAGCAAAAGTGAGGTCATGGCGTTCCATGGCCTCGACATAGGCCTTCTGGCGCAATGTTCTCGGTCTTAAAAGGTTGCCTCGCTGACTGCGAGCTAAAACCTGCTCACCTAATTGAGCGTGAGCCTCGCTACGGCCAGTATCGAGAGCCGTGAGAGCCGCCTGCAAATCAACAGCAGAAACAGCCTGACCTTCCTGCCACAGAGGTCTGATCAGCTCAACCAAAGCAGCGGCGCGTTCTAACTGAGCAGGACGGCCACCGATGACAAGCTGAAGCCCCCTCATCACCACAGAAGCCCCGGTCAATGCCTGAAGGCGATGCAGGGTCTGCTCACCAGCTCCTGCTAGAGCCAGAGCAGCATCTGAATCGGGTAGATCCAATACGAAGCGACCGTCTGCGGTGGCTTCGGTCATGGAAAAACTCAGGCTTCTGTTTCTTCAGCTGGAGCTTCTGCCGCCTTTTCCTCTACAGCCTCTTCTGGCTTGACTTCTGCAGCTTGTTTAGCAACCTGCTTCGCGCCAGCTTTGCGAGCTTCAGCCTGCTTGGCCTTACCCACAACCTCTGCTGAGCGAACAGTTTTTTCGATCAGACCGCCTTTCTCCAACAGAGATCTCACTGCATCAGTGGGCTGAGCTCCCTGACTCAAGCGCAAACGCAATGCCTCAGTATCAAGCCTGGTCTCCTTAGTGCGAGGGTTGTAAAAGCCCAACTCTTGTAAAGGGCGACCATCACGGCGAGAGGTGCTGTTACAGGCCACTAGGCGGAAACTCGCTTCCCGCTTCTTACCGAAACGCTTCAGGCGAAGCTTGATCATCGTGGCCCTGGCTTAGTGAAAGGTGTTGGTATCAGCGGTGCTGTAAACACACGCCAAACAGCAACCTTAGCCTGCTGCGAATCACAACTCTCCAAAACCCTTCTTCTTCTTGAACGGTCGCTGACGTTTAGGAGGGCCACCGCCATGACCAGCAGAACCCGCATCTGGCATTCCTGGCATACCGGGCATGCCTCCAGCAGGGCCACCCATGCCGGGTAAACCACCACCCATTCCTGGCATGCCTGGCATTCCTGGCATACCGGGCATGCCTCCGCCCCTGCTCATCTGCTGCATGAAACCACGCATTTTTTGGAAATCAGCCAAAACTTTGTCCACATCAGCTGGACTATGGCCACATCCACCGGCTATACGCCGACGACGGGAAGGCTGAGAAGCAAGCAATTCAGGCTGACTACGTTCAACAGCCG
>CAJWUF010000041.1 GCA_913047395.1 uncultured cyanobacterium | reverse complement strand
CCACCGTAATTCCTGCTAACTGCATTTGGCGTATAGGTGCCAAAGGTCGCTTCACTGGAGTTCTACGAGGTTGCTTAGCCAACAACCAGCCATTCGTAAGCGGTAGGGCCACCACATTGATCCGATGCTGAGCCAAGCGATCAACTAAACGGCGCAGAGCTTCAGGCGGTAGCAAGCCCATGCTGCTGAGATGACTACAAGTAATCGGCACTGTGATTGTCATGCGATCAAGCACCTGCAGTAATTGCTTCAAGCCAGCCGCTGGATGGCTTTGCGATTCATCAATGTGAATGTCCACACCACAGCCACACTGATCAGCAAGTTGAAGCATCTGCCGCAAGGAACCTCTTAACTCCGAGCGACAAAAAGGAGGAACAAGAACGCCCCCCAACAGGCCTCCTACATCTGCGACTCGAGTCGCTAGCTGGTGTCCTGCTGAAGTACTCCAGTGCTCTATCGGCACCAAGGCCACCCACTGCAACTCCATCGAGGCTTGCCACTGACGCTGCATATCCAACAGAACCTCCCAACTGCAATCAGCGCCGGGTCCAAGGCTGTCGACATGACTGCGCATAGCTCTCAAGCCATGTCTCAAGGCAAGCTGAAGAGCTTTCTCTACACGTTGCCTCACAGCATTTGCCGTGCGCTCTTGATGCTCCTGAAGGTTCGCAGCTAATGCACCTCCATAGGTGCCCTGCAAATTAGGAGCCTGAAGCCAAGTAAATGCCTTATCAAGGTGAACATGAGGCTCTGTCAACCGTGGCAGCACGAGCCGACTGGGTGAAAAATCAGCATCAATCGGCTCCAAAGAGCGAAGTCGCCCCTCCTGCCAATAAATCCGAACAGGACTTAGTCCCTCAGCTGAAACACGCGCTGAGAGGACATCTCCCGCTCTAGTCAATAAACCCCGCGGCACCCAGGCCTCGAGGCACCCCATCCGTTCCTGACTCACTCCTGATCGCTCGGATTAATCCGAGCCTTAATCGTCAAAAATTGTCCTGCTCCAGCAAGGGTTGTCACGGTGTAGGAGGGCAAATGCATTTTCGGCAGGAAATCCTGACCATCAAATTTAGTGGTGTAAATACTGCCCAGACCTAAGTTGCGCCTTGTAGTGAACTGTCCGGCAATAGATGCCAGCGTCTGCTTCTGTGCCGCGATCAACTCTGGACAGTTCCTAATCCAAAGCCTCAATACCATCGGCATTCCCTGTCGCTCACATACCTCCTCAGTAACAATTTCAACCAACTGTTCACCTGCATATTCGCTGTAATCCTCCATAGAAGGGTTAGTCCAGACCAATAAAGCGCCACAACCGGCAATGGCCATAGCGCCAAAAATCCATTGTTTGGATAGCGATCGAAATTGAGCAGGTGAGTTTTGCAGGATGACTTCAAGTCGAATTGGTAAATTCTTACCGACGCGGCGGGCGTCGCCAAGTGGTTAAGGCAGCGGCTTGTGGCGCCGCTATTCGGGGGTTCGAATCCCCTCGCTCGCCCTCAACTCTTCCCATAGCTTCACAAGAATCAAAGCCGCCACAATGAAAACCCCAGCTACAACTCCTAAAAGCTCTACTAATCCTGTTAGCTGGATGTGATGACCACCTTCAAGGCCAGCTGATGTTTTAGGCCTTCAGGGCACCCAAACTTGAGTGTCACACTGGTGGCAAGCAGCATCTGCCAGCAATGCTGAAGACACTCCAACAGCTGAAAAACTCAACCAACTGAATAACCCTCACAGACCTCATCTCCAAATCGACACAACCCATCAGGGCTCGACACACTGAAGGAGTTGATGAGATTGTTCCGATCGTTCGCGTCGCCTCTTGCCTTGGTCGCTACCACCGCACTCGCTACTAACCCGGCAACAACCGCACAGAATCAAGGCAGTTTCTGGATTCAAACCTTCGGTTGCCAGATGAACAAGGCCGATTCAGAGCGCATGGCCGGAATTCTTGAGGCCATGGGTTATCACGAGGCAGCAGCAGAACTAGAAGCAGATCTCGTGCTCTACAACACCTGCACAATCCGCGATAACGCCGAGCAAAAGGTCTACAGCTACTTAGGACGCCAGGCCCGCCGCAAACGAACACACCCCCATCTGAAGCTGATCGTTGCCGGTTGCGTGGCACAACAAGAAGGAGAAGCGCTACTGCGACGAATCCCTGAACTCGACCTTGTGATGGGCCCCCAACACGCCAACCGCCTTGAGGCCCTACTCACCCAGGTGGACAATGGTCAGCAGGTTGTCGCCACAGATGACAACCACATTCTCGAGGACCTCACCACAGCTCGACGAGACAGCACAATCTGCGCCTGGGTCAATGTGATCTACGGCTGCAACGAGCGTTGTACCTATTGCGTGGTGCCCTCCGTCAGGGGGAAGGAGCAATCACGATCGCCAGAGGCGATCCGACGGGAGATCGAGGGCCTGGCCGCCAGTGGATTTCGAGAGATCACCCTGCTTGGCCAGAACATTGATGCTTATGGACGCGATCTGCCCGGAATCACGCCTGAAGGCCGCCGCCAAAACACACTCACCGATCTTCTCCATCACATTCATGACGTGGAAGGAATCGAGCGCATCCGCTTTGCGACAAGCCATCCGCGCTACTTCACGGAACGATTAATCGAGGCTTGCTCTGATCTACCCAAATTGTGCGAACACTTCCACATCCCCTTCCAAAGCGGTGATAACGATGTGCTTAAGGCCATGGCTAGGGGTTACACAGTTGAGCGTTATCGACGCATCGTGAACCGAATCCGGGAGCGTATGCCCGATGCCGCTATCAGTACTGATGTGATCGTGGCCTTCCCCGGCGAAACCGACGCCCAGTTCCAAAACACCTTGAACGTCGTCGAGGAGGTGGGTTTCGACCAGGTGAACACCGCGGCCTACTCCCCCCGGCCAAATACGCCTGCAGCCACCTGGACCAACCAATTACCCGAAGCTGTAAAAGTAGAACGACTACAGGAACTCAACACCCTGGTGGAACGTGTAGCCAGGCAGCGCAATGCCCGCTATGCCGGCAGGGTTGAGCAGGTATTAGCTGAAGGGGTCAATCCCAAAAATCCGCAACAGTTAATGGGACGCACCCGCACCAATCGACTGACATTCTTTGCTGCTGAAGAACCTGAAGGTTGCCGCTACAGCCCAGGCGATCTCGTTGCAGTTCAAATCAACAGCGTGCGATCTTTCTCCCTCAGCGGAACCCCCGTGCAATGAAATTGGCAAAGGGCACTGATACCTTTGATCGCTAACCACTACGGTCCGACCAAACACCATGCCTTCCTCCCGCACCTGTGTAGGCGTGGTATTCGGCGGCGCGTCCGAGGAACATGCCGTTTCAATCCGATCGGCCATCACCGTTATCGGTGCGCTGCGTAGCGGAGCGAACCTAAATCGCTTCGAGGTCAATCCTCTCTACATCGACCAACTAGGGCGCTGGTGGCCTGCATCGGTTGCTGAAGCCGTCCTAAAGCAAGGGCATCCGGCCAAACCAGAGCAACTACCAAATCCTCATGCCCCTAAAGGCTTCACCAACCTTCCTGATGGAAGCGACAAGGTTCAGGTCTGGTACCCAGTTCTGCATGGCCCTAATGGTGAAGATGGCACAGTGCAAGGGCTATTTAGCCTGATAGGAAAGCCTTTCGTCGGCTCAGGCGTACTGGGCTCTGCCCTGAGCATGGACAAGCTGGCCATGAAGGCCGCATTCGCTGCAGCAGGCTTACCCCAGGTGCCCTATGCCGCTGCTAATGCAGAAGATCTCATCAACGAGCGCTCGCGAGAATCCGTCGCCAAAAACCTAGAAGCTCAACTCAAATACCCCTGTTTTGTAAAACCAGCCAATCTGGGATCTTCAGTTGGGATCAGCAAAGCTCAAAACCGCGAAGAGCTTCTGAGCGGTCTAGCCACTGCAGCCAAACTTGATAGCCGCATTGTTGTAGAGCAAGGAGTTACCGCAAGAGAACTCGAGTGCGCTGTACTGGGAAAACGCGAGCTACAAGCCTCTGTCGTAGGCGAAATTCGCTTTAATGCTGACTGGTATGACTACGACACCAAATACACTGAGGGTTTCAGTCATACCCTGATTCCAGCTCCTCTGCCAAAACAAGTGGAGGAACAAATCCGCAAGCTGTCATTACAGGCATGTGATTGCGTGGCCGCCCATGGCATGGCACGGGTTGACTTCTTCTATGACGATGAACTCAATGAACTCTGGCTAAATGAGATCAACACCCTGCCAGGCTTCACATCTCAAAGCATGTATCCAATGCTATGGGAAGCCTCAGGTGTAACGCTCGAACAGCTTGTGGCCCAGCTGGTTGCCACAGCGAGAGAATAAACAAACACCAACTGGATGGCGTTCTGGACTGCCACCTTTGACCCTCCAATGATTCACGGTCTGCTCTGGTTCCCCCTACTCCTGGCATTTGTGCTTCTAACTGCCCTCGGGTGGCTTGAAAGACGGCGACAGAACCTATTCCGCGACTGGGCGGCGGGTTCGGAACTGTCCAAACTCGATGGTTCAGGAGCAGCTCGACTCAAAAACGGCATACTCAGCTGGAGCAGCTTTGAGGCAGGTCGCTTTCAAGAGCAAGGGACCTTTGAAATTACTAAGTTGGAGTTGCTGGAACTGATGTCCCTGACATCAGGGGAGGCTCCTCTCACCCAAGAATCCCAGGGTCGTTGTCGACTTCGACTTATAGGCAATGGACAAGAAATGGATGTGCCCTTTGCCGATGCAGAACGGGCCCGGCGTTGGATAGATCAGCTAATGGCCCGGTCACGCTGTGACCTGTGAAATCGTCTGCCTCTAATCGACAGCCCTCTCAAGGTCCAGGAATAGAGCGACGCCGCAAACTACGTCGGCAGCGTCGCCGCGAGCGGTTGATCTACCTCTGGCGAATGTTGATATTTACCTCCATCGCCTTAGGACTGGGATGGTTACTACTCAGCCAAGGATGGAGCCTAAGCAACGCCGAACAGATACATGTACAAGGCAGTGACAACATCCAAGTAAACACTCTGATTACGGCTGGTGAACTCCGCTTCCCCCAACCACTTTTGGGTTTCAACCCCAAAGCACTAGAGCAGACCCTGCTGCGCAAACTGCCGATCAAGTCGGTAGTAGTGCACAGACGCCTACTCCCTCCTGGCATAGATGTAGATCTTCAAGAACGAATACCCATTGCCTATGCGCTACGAAGACGCGCCCATGGCCAAGAGCAAGGCATGGTGGACATTGATGGGCAATGGATTCCAGTTGACGTGGCAAAAAAGGGCGAAAGACCCCCTACTAAGCTGACGGTGGATGGCTGGACGGCAAGCCAACGCCAGAGTATTTCTCGAGTACTTGAGCAACGAGATCAGCTCGGCAGTCCCCTAGAACGCATCATCGTGGCTCCAGACGGAGAGCTCAGTCTGCGAACCAAGACTCTTGGCTTGATCCAACTTGGTGCCAACAGCGCCCTACTAGACGAGCAACTAGACGCTGTTGCCCAGTTAAGCCAAACCTTGCCACCAACTTTTCGCCAGAAACCTGGCACAACCATCGATATGAGCGACCCCTCCAAACCAGAACTGCAGATACCCCAACCCGTTAAAGAAGATAAATAGATCTGTTAGGTGTGCCAAATGGCAATTCCAGGTGATATGAAATCGCTAACTGGCCTTTTTTAGAGGTAGCGCAAAAAGTCAACTGTTTTGAAACTTTCAACGAAAAGCTCTAGTGCGGACATAATGCATCCACACCTCAATGGTTCAATCTCAACAATGGAGATGGTGAGCAAGAACATGTCCATATCCAACTCCATGGAGGCCGCGGGGATCCTCCCAAGCCAATCTGCCCGTATTGAAGTGATTGGCGTCGGCGGAGGCGGCAGCAATGCTGTTAACCGCATGATTCTCAGTGACCTGGAAGGTGTGACCTACCGGGTCATGAATACCGACGCCCAGGCCCTGCTTCAGTCTGCAGCTAATAACCGCGTGCAACTGGGCCAAACTCTCACCCGAGGGCTAGGAGCAGGTGGCAATCCCAGCATCGGCCAGAAGGCGGCAGAAGAATCCAGAGCAGACCTTCAACAAGCTTTGCAAGGAGTCGACCTTGTCTTCATCGCCGTTGGCATGGGTGGTGGTACAGGCACAGGAGCAGCTCCAGTAGTGGCGGAAGTTGCCAAGGAGTGCGGCGCACTCACTGTCGGCATCGTCACTAAACCCTTCAGCTTTGAGGGACGTCGTCGCATGCGACAAGCAGCTGAAGGAATTAGCCGCCTAGCCGAGCATGTAGACACCTTGATTGTGATCCCCAACGACCGGATCAAAGACATCATCTCCGCAGCTCCGCTACAGGAGGCTTTCCGCAGTGCAGACGACATTCTGCGGATGGGTGTTAAAGGCATCAGCGACATCATCACCTGCCCTGGCCTTGTGAATGTTGACTTCGCCGATGTGCGATCTGTGATGACTGAAGCCGGTACGGCCCTATTGGGCATTGGTGTGGGTTCAGGACGCTCTAGGGCTATAGAAGCGGCTCAGGCAGCCATCAGCAGCCCGCTACTGGAAGCCGCCCAAATCGACGGAGCTAAAGGTTGCGTAATCAACATCAGTGGTGGCAGAGACATGACCCTCGAAGACATGACCTCCGCCTCAGAAGTGATCTACGACGTTGTAGATCCGGAAGCCAACATCATCGTTGGTGCGGTTGTTGACGAGAAACTCGAAGGAGAGATTCACGTCACCGTGATCGCAACAGGCTTTGAGGGCGACCAGCCTTACAGAATCCGCAATGAACGTTCAATCAACAAGTTGACACCTCAATCGATCTATAACCCACCAGAAGCAAACGAAGCAGGTGCCCGAATTCCTGAATTCCTACGCAAGCGTCAACCCCCTAAAGGAGAGGAGCTTTAACCTTCACCCTTTTGGGTGACCCGGAGTCCACGCCTGTCACGAGCATCCCGTGTGGCTGCTCCCTTCCGGTCCTGACCAGATTTAGGCGTCGAGGCCGCGTGGGTCCGAGTCAGCTCGATGCTAGCAATGGACCCTCGAGGGCCTGGAGAAACTGATGCGCCCCAGCGAATTAATTCAGTTCAAGCAAACCGGACGACCAATTTCCATCCTCACAGCCTGGGATGGCCTAACAGCCGCCTTGGTGGAAGCTGCTGGAGCAGATGTGGTGCTAGTAGGGGACTCGCTAGCGATGGTGTCCCTCTGCCATGCCACCACCCTGCCAGTGACCGTCGAGCAAATGCTCCACCACACCCAAGCAGTGGGCCGAGGTTTTACTGCCCCCCTGCATCAACAGCCCCTCGTCATCTGCGACCTCCCATTTCTGAGCTACCAATGCGGAGAAGACAAAGCCGTAGCCGCTGCTGGAAGCCTGCTCAAGCACTCCTGCGCCGCGGCCGTAAAGCTAGAAGGAGCAGAGCCGGAGGTCTTATCAGTAATTGAGCGCCTGATACGAATGGGAATCCCTGTGATGGGTCATCTAGGCCTTACTCCACAAGCTGTGCATCGACTCGGGTACCGCCGTCAAGCAGAAGACCCACACAGCCAAGATCAAATGCTGCAACAAGCAATCCAACTTGAGCAAGCGGGCTGTTTTGCCCTGGTGGTCGAACATGTGCCGGATTCCATAGCAAGTTGCCTACGACACCAGCTAGCGATCCCCGTAATCGGTATCGGCGCTGGCAATGATTGCGATGGACAGGTACGAGTCACTGCAGATCTACTGGGCCTAACGCCAAATCAACCCCCCTTCAGTCCAGCTTTAATTCCAGGTCGCCAACTTTGCGTGGAAGCCCTCCAAGGTTGGCTGAAGCAATTGCATCAGCAGGCAGAGACTGCCACCACAACAACAACTCCACCAGAACCTGGTTGCTGATATCCATTCCCTGGGGATCGATGAGCTGCCAACGTCGCCCCTGAAGCCGCAACCAACCTCGATCTACCGCTGCCTGCCAGCGCAACTGCAACGACGGCAAAAGAGCTTTGCACTGTTGCTCAGTCCAACCCCAAGCCATACAAAGAGCCTCAAGGTCAACTCCCTCACGGCAACGCAAACCCACCAACAACTGCTCATCAAGGGGCAATGGGCTCGCCTTGGAGGCAGTTAAAGAAACATCTAGCCCTTCTGCTTCTTGAACCTCAAGCCAGCCGCGATAACCATCTCGAGTGCGAGGACGTGCCAACCTCTGGCCCCAGGGCGCACTAGTTGCACCCTGGCCAAAGCCCCACCAGCCGGCCCCACTCCAATACACGCGATTGTGACGTGAGGCATGTCCTGGCAAGGCGTAATTAGAGATCTCATAGCGGGCAAATCCCGCCTGACGAAGCAAGACACTGGTGCAATGCATTAACTCGATTGCTAAATCCTCATCAGGCAAATGCAACTCCCCTCGACGCTGTCGCCAGGCAAATACCGTGCCGGGCTCAACAGATAGTTCGTAGACCGAAAGATGAGGAGAGCCAGTGCCAATTGCCTCTGCCAGTTGTTGCTTCCAAGCCACTAACTGCTGTCCAGGCAAATTCTGGATCAGATCCAAGCTCCAACTTTTGATCTCTCGGCGTTGATAAGCCTGATCTAACCATCCGCAAGCTTCCAGTAAATGGTGACGTCGATGACGCCTGCCAAGCTGCTCAAGCAACGAATCATCAAAGCTCTGCCCCCCCAGGCTCACCCGGTTAATACCAGCCTCCAATACGGCATCGAGATAAGCCTGATCGAAACTGGCTGGATCCATTTCCAGCGTGATTTCCGCCCCAGGCTGAACTCCAAACTTTTGCCGCAGTAGATGCAATAGGACACCAATCTGGGATGGGCTCAATAGAGAGGGTGTTCCACCACCGATGTACACCGTGGCCAGCATTGGGCCAGGATTAATAAGTGCGATCTCCCTATGCAACAACTGCAAATAAGCCTGAATAGATTTGCTACCAGAGCCCGTGGCCCCATTGGCACGATCTCCAAGGGGCACCACAGCAAAATCGCAGTAGAAACAACGCCGATGGCAAAAAGGAATGTGCAGATAGGCACTACGTGGTGGCTGCACAGCAACAACATCTCTCATCGATCAATCCGCAAAATTGCGGACATCTGCCCGAGCCAAGCTCCAGAAGATGATGCATGCTGCCTGCATCCGGAGCGAGCAGCAACGATCTGACCTCATGGTGGACCTGCTCATCCTGGTGCTGTTTCTTATCTCTGGCGCAGCCACGGGCTGGCTAGGAGTCGAGCTGTTGCCAGAACGGCTGCTGGAGCAAGCAACCAACATCGATCGACTGAGGTTGGTACTGAGCGGGTTCGGCGCCTTCTTTGGACTTTTGGCCGGCTTCTTCTTCCAGCGACTGCGCCAAAGGCTGATGCAGCAGGTTCGCACCATGCCCACCGACCTATTGGTCAGCCGAGCCGTTGGGCTAATTCTCGGCTTACTGGTTGCCAATCTGCTGCTGGCCCCAATCCTGCTACTGCCCCTGCCTTGGGAAGTGGTGTTAATAAAACCTCTAGCTGCAGTGCTCAGTAATGTTTTCTTTGGAGTACTGGGATACAACCTGGCCGAGGTACACGGCCGCACCCTGCTACGCCTATTCAATCCCAACAGCACCGAGGCGCTACTAGTTGCAGATGGAGTTTTAACACCTGCTTCTGCAAAGATTCTCGATACGAGCGTGATCATTGACGGCCGCATTCGTGGACTACTGGCCTGCGGACTACTAGAAGGTCAAGTGATCGTGGCTCAGACCGTAATTGATGAATTGCAACAGCTGGCAGATTCCAGTAATGATGAGAAAAGAGCCAAAGGTCGGCGCGGCTTGAAGTTGCTTACGGAATTACGCGAGAGCTATGGAAGACGATTGGTATTGAACAGCACCCGATACGAAGGATCAGGCACTGATGATCGGTTGCTCAAACTCACCGCCGATACAGGTGGAATGTTGGTAACTGCTGATTACAACCTTGCCCAAGTTGCCAAGGTCAAGGAATTAAAAGCAATCAACCTCAGCGAAATCGTTATCGCCCTAGGACCTGAAGTGCAACCTGGCGACGAGCTGAAGCTGAAAATCATCAAAAAGGGCAAAGAAGACAATCAAGGTGTGGGCTATCTAGAAGACGGCACGATGGTGGTGGTAGAGGGAGCCAAGCAGGCCATTGGGCAGCGGTTACCCGTAGTAGTCACAGGAGCCTTGCAAACTCCTACAGGCAGGATGGTCTTCGGCCGACTCGAAAAAGATCAGCCAACCCGCAAATCGAGTAACCCGAACGAGCACCCACCAGCAAACCCCCGCTAGTCTCCAAATTCCGCCAAGAATTTGTTGCAGATGACGGTGTCCGCTCCCTACTACGGCGACTCAGCCGTGATGCGCACACCGCCTCCGGATCTGCCGTCGCTAATGCTTAAGGAACGCATTGTCTATCTAGGACTTCCCCTGTTCTCCGACGACGATGCCAAACGACAGCTAGGGATGGATGTAACCGAGCTGATCATTGCTCAGCTTCTCTATCTGGAGTTCGACAACCCAGAAAAGCCCATTTACTTCTATATCAACTCAACAGGCACCAGCTGGTATTCAGGAGATGCCGTCGGTTTTGAAACCGAGGCTTTCGCTATCTGTGACACCCTGCGTTACGTGAAACCCCCGGTCCATACCATCTGTATTGGCCAAGCGATGGGAACGGCCGCTGTGATCCTCTCAGCAGGCACTAAGGGCCAAAGAGCAGCCCTTCCTCATGCATCAATCGTGCTGCACCAACCCCGCAGTGGTGCCAAAGGTCAAGCCACTGACATTCAGATCCGTGCCAAGGAGGTACTTCATAACAAGCAAGCCATGCTCGAGATTCTCGCCACCAATACAGGCCGGAGCGTTGAGCAGCTATCAAAAGATTCCGACCGGATGAGTTATCTCACCCCCGATAAAGCAGTCGAATACGGCCTCATCGATCGAGTTTTAAGCAGCCGCAAAGAGCTGCCTAATTCAGCCCCGCTGAGCTGATTAACACACAGCAATCCAGGACTCAACTGTCCTGGTTCTGTATCCCCTGGTTTCTATCCCTTTTCTGATTTCCTCGACACTCTTTTCATCATGCCGATCGGTACTCCAAGCGTTCCCTACCGTCTTCCCGGCAGCCAGATGGAGCGCTGGGTCGACATCTACACCCGTCTGGGAGTGGAGCGAATCCTGTTTCTCGGCCAGGAGGTAAGTGATGGCGTAGCCAACAGCTTGGTAGCCCAGATGCTCTACCTAGATTCAGAAGACAGCACTAAGCCGATCTATCTCTACATCAACTCCCCAGGGGGTTCGGTAACCGCCGGCCTGGCGATCTACGACACGATGCAATACGTCAAAAGCGATGTCGTAACAATCTGCGTTGGCTTGGCAGCTTCGATGGGAGCCTTCCTTCTAGGTGCAGGAAGCAAAGGGAAAAGACTTGCCTTACCCCATAGCCGAATCATGATCCACCAACCCCTAGGTGGCAGCAATCAAAGACAAGCCAGCGACATCGAAATCGAAGCCCGCGAGATCCTGCGCATCAAAGACATGCTCAACAACTCAATGTCACAGATGACTGGTCAAAGCTTTGAAAAGATCGAAAAAGACACTGACCGTGACTACTTCTTGAGTGCAGCAGAAGCAAAAGACTATGGCCTAATCGACCGCGTAATCGCCCATCCCAACGAGGCCTAATACGTTGTGGCCATAACAACCGATAGGGTCCAACTAGCCTTAATGCTCAGTCATAGGGCCCCCTTGCGTAAGCTCTGACCTTGCCCTGAACGCATTCCAGCCAGGATGGCCCAGCTCTTCTACGACACCGATGCCGATCTCGGTCTGCTAAATGGCAAGACCGTCGCCATCATTGGCTATGGCTCCCAGGGCCATGCACACGCTCTCAACCTCAAAGACAGCGGCGTGAATGTGGTGGTAGGCCTTTATCAAGGCAGCCGCTCCGCCGACAAGGCTCGCACCGATGGACTAGAAGTGCTCAGCGTCGCCGATGCAGCCGCTAAAGCGGACTGGATCATGGTGCTGCTGCCAGATGAATTCCAAAAAGACGTATATGCAAAGGAAATTGCCCCTCATCTGAGCTCGGGCAAAGTCCTGAGCTTTGCCCACGGCTTCAACATCCGCTTCGGGTTAATCCAACCACCAGCTGATGTTGATGTAGTGATGATTGCGCCTAAAGGCCCTGGCCACACTGTGCGCTGGGAATACCAAAACGGGCAGGGCGTTCCAGCCCTATTCGCCATTGAGC
>CAJWUF010000040.1 GCA_913047395.1 uncultured cyanobacterium | reverse complement strand
CTTGCTGATCTCGTAGCTGACAGCAATGCTCACAACGACAAGACTCCAGATCAACCGTGATTGTGTTTGTCTGTGGTGCCATGGTGTGATAGCAACTGCCCTGAGATAACAAAGCAATCGACCGTTTGCCAGTCCCTGCTGGCAAACCGTCAACAACCACCCCATCCGCTTATGAGCACATGGGTTTCTCAATCTGATGAAAAGGGCTTTATCAACAGCAATTGGACTGCTACCAACTGCCTATCGAAACCAAATCGAAATGATCCATGCTTTGTTGGCCAGCCACTGATCAGCTATGAAAATCTTTGAACTAGGTGAGCTGCCACACCTCCCCAAGCTGAAGTTGGCAGTTGTTGGCCACGTCGAATGGGTGACGTTCTTAGACGTAGATCAACTCCCCCAGCCAGGTGTAATTGGCCATGCAAATCACCAATTGGAGCAACCTGCCGGTGGAGGAGCTGTAGTCGCAGTAGAACTGGCCCGGCTTGTGGCACAGCCAGTTCATTTCATAACAGCTCTAGGTAGAGATAGCTTCGGGGAAAGAAGTCTTCAAAGGCTGCAACAGCTTGGGTTGAACGTTTCTGTAGCTTGGCGCAATCAGCCAACTCGACGTGCCATAAGCCTTGTTGACCCTCAAGGGGAAAGGGCCATTACTGTGATTGGCGAGCGCTTGCAACCAAGTGCAGAAGATGAACTGCCCTGGGATGACCTTGCCATATACGACGGTGTATTTGTGACAGCTGCAGATGCTCCGGCTTTGCATCTTTGCCGTAGAGCTGGAGTATTAGCTGCTACTCCACGTGTACGCCTAAAAACACTTCAAGAAGCCGCGATTAAATTAGATGCCTTAATTGGCAGTGGACTAGACCCCGGAGAACAGATTCCTGAGGTAGCACTCTCCCAATTTCCGGAACCCCAGCTGAGAATTGCCACAAGTGGAGCTTTAGGTGGTCAATCATGGCCTGGAGGTCGCTATCAAGCCGTACCTCTGAAATCACCTTTGCTTGATACCTACGGCTGTGGCGACAGTTTTGCCGCTGGAGTCACTGCTGGTTTAGCAGCAGGCTGGAATGTAGAACAAGCAATTAGCCTAGGAGCTCACTGTGGTGCAAAATGCGCAACACATTTTGGCCCTTATGCCGATGATTCTTGAGCATTGCGTAGAAGTTGAGTCAGATCAGAGCAAGTAAATTAAAAGCAAGCCTGCGCTTCGCCAACCAAATCAAACGAAGCGATCGATAGTCGCCACCACACTGTGAATACTTCTGAGAACCCGATAAGCAAGTAAATAAACACCAATGAGGTTTGATCGATAAGCATTTCTCCTAACTCGAAAAGGCAGTTGGGATAATGGATTTGAGCATCTGAAACGCTTTTAGATCGCCTTGTTTATGAGCAAAGCCAAAGCCCCACGATCATTATTCTGCTTGCCTTTGAGATTTATTCGTAGCCATGCCTATATCCAACTATGACCAGAAGGACTTTCTTTGCTGACAAGGGATGTGAATAGCTAGCCTTTAGATCAGCCAGATTGAATATCTACGCGTTCCTTGCCATAAAAGGAGCAATGAGTTAAAAGTTTGAGTACTGTCGCATCTGAGCACAAGTAATGAGGAAATCTCCCCACCCATATGAGCTAATTCTCGTAATAGGTATCGCCCTGTTTTTTGGAGTGCGTTTCACATTGTTCACGCTACGGCCCCTACTAGTTTGGTCTATCGCTTTTTTAATCACGGTAATCAGCAGATCGCACTCGCAACGACAAGAGAAACCAGCTCAATCATCTATAGATCCAATACCGGCAAAACATATTGATCGTGCCACTAGGCCAGCACCTATCCCTGAATGGGGGCCACTTGCAAATCAATTACCTAGCGTTGGATCCTCTTCTCACGTCCTGCCTTCTCCTACACGTGCGCGTAAGAAGCTGCATCAAAAGCAAGCTATATCAATCTAATTCCTTTCTCTAGGTAAGCAAAAGTACCCAGCAAAACCCTCATGCTTGGCGAAAGGTCTTGGCCTTTAATGCAATTATGCTGATTAAATCTCAAGAGATCAGCTTTGATCATCTGCTCAAAAGAGATATTGAACTGCTTATCCACATCACCTTTGCCATTCCCCTTGACTAGGTTTTGCTTATTGAACCGACCAGTCCAAACAAATGATATTCAAAGATGATTTCAAGATAAGTGGACGTACAGCAACAACCCTTACCCGCGGTTGCCCTCGCTTAGTGGAGGGCACCTTTTTATTGGGATCAATCTTCTATAGCCGAATGGTTCCAGGAAAAAAGAGACTTGTACTTCCTAGTGGCTTGCATAAATAAATTCTTCAGTGCCGCCCTCCGACAATTACAGGAGTTGATCCACCTAGTGTGCCAGGCAAGGCTGGCACAACTTGGGTTTGGCCATCCCACTTATCAAGGAAAAGCTTGAACAGGACCTTGTCATCAAGGGTGCGGTTAAGAGTTTCATATCGCTGTGCTTCTTGCTCAGCAATTTTGACCTCTGTTTGCGCTCTGAGCAGCTGTTGCTCTGCGATCTGCTTTTGTTCGATAGCAGCTCTGTACTCTTCTGCAATTTGCAAACCAGTGAGGTCAAGGCCGCGAACTTCTACATAGTCGAACTTGTCTAGCTCTTCGGCTACAGCCTGTTCTACTAGTTCTGAGATATCGCTCCACTTACTGGCAATAGTAACCAGTTCGTATTGAGAGAATACTGACTTAAGTGCTTTGAGAAGAGAAGGTTGAATTATGCGTGGATAGACTTCGCGATCATTACTAGCGATTGTGCTGAATACCCGCCCAGCCTCACTTGGTCTTACTGCGTATTTCACCGTGGCAGTTGCTTCAATTACTTGAAGGTCTTTGGTAAGGGATGCAAATTTCTCAGGCTTCACCTGAGTGCGCACATCAAACGGGTAAACAGCTTGTATGAAGGGTGCCTTCAAGTTCAGCCCAGGCAACCTTGAACTACCACTGACTTTTCCCAATGTGGTTACCACAGCAACTTGGCCTGCTGGGACAATGAAAAGGGCCTGGGTAATCAGTATGAAGCTAGTAAACAAGAGAACAATAAGAAGTGACGCAGCGCTACCAGGGCTATTGGGAGTGACGTTTCGAAAAGGCGTTTCCATGCAAAGTTCGCAGTAACTAAAGCCTATGGAACTTTCTACCCATATGGTGGATGGCACCCACTCTGATTGAGGAGCTCAACACCATCGGGAGCACTAGCTCAGTGTGGCCTAGGAAACCAGATCAACTTCCAATCGACTTGTTCTCAAGGTCTAATGCTGCACTGGCTGCACTACAAGGCTGCCTGATTGAATCCTCGAGGGTCATGTCCGCTAAAAACATAGTTCGAGGTGTTTTCAGCTCAATTGCTGGGAGTATTTGTTGATTCTTCAGTGGAATTTCTTAGCGCTGATGTGAAATCCGCAGCAAATTCATCAAGTTCAGCTTGCTTATTTAGTCCAATTGGATCACCACAGTCTCTAGCAACCATTGATACAGCAAGGGTTGGGAGCTTTTCTTTGTCTATAGTCTCGAGTTGCTTATCATTAGAAACTAGGGCGGTCCATAAAGAAGGATTAAATGAAGGTTTGCTGTTCTCAGCTATTGCAATATTAAGCGCACTTTGTTTAGTAAGTCCCATAGCAATTCCGTTGCAGAATTTATTTGAATAACCTTTCGCCACTTTGACCTCTATGGGGTTGGCCTCATCTGTATTTACGACTTCAAAGGCAAGGGTATTTAGGGGGAAAGCAGTGCTAAAAACAAGAACAATTAATGCAAAGAGAGCCACTCCTGACATTGATTTGCTCAAAAAATTCTTGAAGTTTTTCATGACTTCCTCAATCTTTTTATTATGTTGCCGAAGCTGATGATACTTGTTAGCTGGCACGAGCTCTTGTATTTAGCAATCAACCGGTAAGTCGCAGGCTTTGCGCGCAAGACATGCCTTTAGTCGACTTGATCAAGATTGCATGCCAGATCGCATTGAGTAAGAGCCGGATTAGTGAGTCGCTCTAGAACCCTTGCCATATCAACGGCAGAGAGCTCCCCATTGCTGTTCCACTTGAAGGTGGTCTTGCGTTGGGCTTGAGACTTGTCGGTTTTTTGGGGGTTGGGGCCATGGTTGCTCATGCCTGGCTCTCTGTGTGGGGGATCTATATAAACCCAAGACTCAGTGTTAAAGACGAATTCTTACGCAACCTTTACCAAGTTTTTTCGCTGATTTCGAAGAGTGTGCTGCTTGCTGATTGATTACAGCGCTTGAGGCTGGTATGGCCTAAAGCTGATGAGCTGACATGGCCTTTGATTACGTTCTTGGACGAGGGGGGGGTATTCGGTGCTAGATATGAGTGCGATTTTTCGAATGGCCGTCATGGACGTGGTTTTGCCTGCAATGCACTTTGCGTCCGCAGTCGGGCCTTCAATCCGTCCCGAGATAGCACTGCTTATTGCTGGAGGACTTTTCCTGCTTGCCACGCAAGTATTCATTAAGAAGCAGAGCTAAGCCCTCTGCCTCTCAATAGGCAAGCATCCAACAGGGCTTTGTTTGACAAACATCACCCTCCATGAACCTTGGAGGGTGGTAATTATCGTGCCAATGCATACCCCTTACAGGTCGTAACAAGGTCTGGCAGGGAAATTATCAAGCCTGTCTGTTTACGGCATAACAACTGCTTCTGAGCATTAATACACTGATCTGATCAACAAAATAACCATCACCGCTTTGCTAACGCTTGGGCTGCCTCTTTAACCAATGGCTCTTCTCTTGTGATAGCCACAAGAGTCAAAGGCCAATCCATATTTGATCTTGATGAATTGCTTGGCTGCCTGAGGCCCTATCAAGGCTGCAAGAGCTAGGCTCTATTCTGGAATTCTCGTCTGCGCCATATTGTCAATGCTGAGCATTGACAATATGGCCACAGAAATCAATTTTTTTCTGAAATGAATTTATTAGCAGCGCAGATGCTTACCAAGCAACATTTGCTAGTTATTGGCAAAATAGTGGTTAATGGACCATGTGCTTAATCGGCTTGCTTGGAATCCTGGCACCACGAGTGGTGCTAATTGCTCTTTGGTTCTTTAACGAACCGTTTGTAATGGTGGCATTCTCCGGCGCATGGATTTGGCCACTACTAGGCCTGTTTTTGCTGCCAACAACAACCCTTGCTTATTGCTTGGCAGTCGCCATGAATGATGGGGTAAGCAGCTTCAGTGGATTATTTGTTCTTGCAGTTGGCATTCTTATAGATTTTGGCATTCTCGGGAGTGGACGGGGGATGTTACGTAATTAAATCAGTTGGAATCATATATTTGTGAATCTTCCAAATATATAATCTTAATGTGTTTTATCCAATAAAATCATCCAGGTAATAACAACTATAAGCAAGTTTATTCTGTCGTCTGGCGATCGGTAATGATCCGGGCCAACTCAAGAAAGTAACCAGCCACGACAAACTTGCCACGATTATTTCGACTTGACTCTGGATCACTACGAATAGTAGCCGTTTCTGCCATAAGCAGATCGAGTTCACCTTGAGGTAGTTCGTACAACTCTGAAAGGTTTACCTCCCTACGTAGCAAGTCTGAGCGGAACCAACGGTCCTGGGATTCTTGTGGCGGAACACCTTGTTGAGTCGTATAAGCACCAGAATTCGGATTCAATGGCTTCAGCAATCAATTATTTCGTTTCAGCGTACATTGCATCGAAGCTACTAGTACATGAACCATCTGCTCTGATCAGGATTGCAGTGTTAAATCCATCTCCTGATGTATCAAACCTTTTGCCATTGGATTGAGATCATGATGATTGATCGCGCTTCAGGGGCGAAACTATCTAAATGACGTTCATACAACCGTGATTCAACACCCCTATGAGGTGATCGTAATCGGATCTGGAGCTACTGGAGGTGTTGCTGCAATGACCCTTGCAGAAGCTGGTGCCCGTGTGCTCGTAGTAGAAGCAGGACCAATGCTATCTGCCCAAAAAGCATTGGGATCTGAACCATGTAATACCCTCAGGCGATTAGAAGGTTTATCTAGCGGGAAGCATCGAGTTCAAGCACAACATCCGGGTTACTGGAAGGCGAATCCCCTGCTCTATGCCAATGAAAAGAAAAATCCATATACATACCCGCATGATCAACCCTTTATCTGGACTCAGGGAAATCAAGTAGGTGGACGGAGCCTGACTTGGGGAGGGATTACTCTTCGCCTTTCAGATCAAGACTTCAAGGCTGCATGCAGAGATGGCTACGGGCCTGAATGGCCATTTAAATACGCCGAATTGGCTCCGCATTACTCAGCCCTTGAAGATCGCCTGCAGGTTCATGGCCATCGAGATGGATTGAAGCAGTTACCTGATGGCAACTTCATCGCTCCATTACCATTCACTGAAAGCGAAAAGCATTTCGCCAGTGCCGTTGATGAAGCACTTGGCTATCCAGTAATTCATTCACGAGGGTTCGGGCCTCACAATCCCTTAGTCGATGGTGCTTGGCCTCGTTCAAGTAGTCCAGGCAGCACCATGAAGATGGCACTTGCCACAGGGAAAGTAGAAATTCTAAGTAACCATAAGGCCGAACGATTGCTTATGAATCCGGATCGTTGTTCTGCAAAAGGTGTGCTGGTAATAGATCAGCGAGATGGAAGCCGTCAGCAGCTAAATAGCAAACTAGTAGTGCTTTGTGCATCCACAATTCAAAGTCTGCGACTTCTGTTGAGTTCAGAAGCCAGTCATCAGAGCGATGGTTTTAATGATCCCTCTGGCAACTTGGGTTGCTATTTGATGGACCACGTCTCAACATGTCGGTTCTTTGCTCTACCACGCAGCAAAATAAATCAAGTTTCTCAAGCTGATTCAACTGCGAATGTGCTTTCTGGTGCTGGAAGTTTCTTTCTTCCATTTGGAGCTGATCTAAGCCCTAAAGACCAATCATTGTTTTTGAGAGGATATGGAATCTGGGGCGGGATTGATAGGTTTGAACCACCAGATTTCTTGAAACGTATTCCAGAGTCAGCTACAGGTTTCTTGATCGGCCATGGAGAAGTGCTGGCTGCACGTCACAACAAGGTGACCTTGTCAAACGTCTTGGATCGCTGGGGTATCCAGGCACCCCATATCGACAGCAGATGGGGTGAGAATGAACAGGCCATGGTCTGCCATATGCAAAGCACGATCAATGAGGTAATAAAGGCAGCTGGTGGAACAATGTTGCCACTCAAAGATCTGGTCAAACTCTCGGTGCTAGAGCCACTTCTAGAAGGTGCTCTTGCTCTACGTGAGACCTCACCACCGCCGGGTTATTACGTCCATGAGGTCGGAGGGGCCGCAATGGGAGAGAGTGAAGAATGCAGCGTCTTGGATCGCTGGAACCGTCTTTGGCGATGTCCAAATGTGCTCGTAGTAGATGGGGCCTGTTGGCCAACCTCTGCGTGGCAGAGTCCCACCCTCACAATGATGGCAATTACCAGGCGAGCTTGCCTAGAAGCTCTTAGCTCTCAGCGTGGCTGAATAAATCATTGAGATATCTCTCGGTGACGGCCCTATCGCTACATCCGTTTTGGAACAAGAAATGGGCAAGTGCCGAGCTCATTACCCGGTATTGATCCCAGTTGGGATTGGAGCTAATGAAATCCTTCATGCCTCGGTAAAGCACCTCAGGTATTTCCGCTTCCAGGCTCACATAGGTGGGTGTTTCTGCAGCGGTTGAGCACGCTTCATTGATTTCAACGCAGCGCTCAAGGTAATTACGATCCATGCGGCGCTTTCCGTAGAAGGGTCTTTATGTAGACCAGCAAGCCACATTTTTGGACGCTGCGTCAAAGATTGCAGGCAATTATTTAGCTGTCCTG
The DNA here is from genome assembly GCA_913047395.1 of uncultured cyanobacterium. Taxonomy (GTDB): domain Bacteria; phylum Cyanobacteriota; class Cyanobacteriia; order PCC-6307; family Cyanobiaceae; genus Prochlorococcus. Next base: position 4,632 of record CAJWUF010000040.1, on the reverse strand, counting down.
AAAGCAGGCAAGACTCATGTAATTACAAGCGTTTTAACTTCATATGCTTGCTTAGAGCAGCGAGCGCAATCAAAAGACTTTTGCTGTCAAGCAACATCCGCGACAAAAGGCATAAACCACAGGTCCTCCTCCTCAACACCACTCTCACCAAACAAGCAGTGGAAAACCTCCACTGAACTGTGGAAAGCCCTCGGAAAGAGAAGACGTATCCGGGGGCCATTTGAAATGCTTATACAAGGAAAATCCCACCTATCCCAGATGAGAACGAAACTGCTCTCCTCAGCTTTTGTTTGAAAATTTTTAGCTTTCGTCGGTGGTTGGCTTTTTCAAGCTGATGGGGCCAAGTGGATGCTCCGCATGGGGATAGGGATAGTGCCCATGACTGTGGTCATGGGCATGAGCTGCCGCATGGTCATGATCATGTTCCTTGAATAGATCCGCTCTGACATCAGGCTGACAGGCTCCTGTGCACTCCTGTTCGCAAAGAGTGCAACTGTCCGTAAGGCCTTCAACGTGATGGTGATGACTTTCCTGAACCAGTCCCACCTCGCTTTCAAAACCCAGAAGATCAGATCTGTATTTACATAGCGAACAGTTCATTGCTGTATCTCCTTGCAATGCCTCGTAAATCCGATCCCGAAAGGTATCGATCACAAGCGGATGGTCTCCGAGGTAGCTAGCCGCAAGAAACTCCACATCGGGGTGATCGGCGGCAACCCGCTGCGTGTGCTGGCGAATACGACTCACCAATACCCCTGAAAAAAGGAAATAAGGAAACACGATGATGCGCCGAAAACCTAGACGCACAAGATGACGTAAGCCAGGCTCCACAAGGGGGAAGGTGACTCCTGAATAAACGGTTTCACCCCAGCCAAAACCGAAGCCCTCTACAAGCATCCTTGTGATTTTGGCCACATTTGAGTTTGCATCTGGATCTGACGAGCCGCGACCTACTACCACCAAAAGCGTTTCACTAAGAGGCAGAGAAGGTGCTGAATCCAGTGCCTCCTGCAAGCGAGCACCCGCTGCACCAATCATCAAACGATTAACACCGAGTTCGCGCCCATAATCAATGGTCAGACTCTTTTCAGCTGCATAGCTATTAAGTACTGAGGGGATATCGTTTTTGGCATGACCGGCAGCAAATAACATCGCCGGGATCGCTAGAACCCTCTTGACTTGTTGATTACGCAAACGATCAAGGCTCTCTCTAAGAATGGGACGAGCAAATTCCAGGTAGCCGTATTCAATTGGTACTCCAGGAAATCTAGGTTTAAGCGCCTCTGCTAACAGCGCAAACTCCTGCACTGCCAAGCGATTTCGACTGCCATGCCCGCAGATCAAAATACCGAGATTGCCATCAGGATTATCTAGAGATGCAGAATTCACAATCAAGCGCGACCTAGGAAGACCATATCTGTTGTGCTGATGACATAAGCAACGCCATGCCCGAGATCTTGATTGCAGTAATCACTGCAGCTTGATGGGCAAGGCCTTCCTCCAATAGATCAAGCTGGTTACGCTTAATAGCCATGGGTTGAGAGGACGTTATTAATCGTCGCCTCCATGTTCCCAATACTCTTGCCGAGGACGCTTGTATTGCAGGAGTCTTCAATACCAAGGCGGATGATCTTCCTGCGCTGATGCGCTCGGCACAAATCAAGCCCAAACCTTTATTGGTTTGCAGCGGAGGAACAAGTAGTCGATGCGCCGCAGATGGACACTGGACTCTTGATCTGCGCGAAAGCTACCGTCAGTTACATCTAGATATCAGCAGCAGCCACGTAACGCTTGGTGCTGGTCACTCAATGAAGACTCTGCTTAGTGAACTGGCAAGGTACAGGCGAAGTTTTCCAAGCGGCCTATCAGGTCTGCCAGGACTTGGCTACATCCTCACCGGAGGAATCAGTCCTTTGAGTCGAAGCCAAGGATTAGCCATTGATCAGATCATTGAAATCAAAGGTGTATGGGGTAATGGAGAAAGCTTCATTCAATCCAAACCAGTAGCTTCCTCCAGCCTTAAAGATCAATTGACCTGGCGAGGCCTTTGTGGTGCAGCCCCTTTTCTCGCTGTAATCACGGGGCTAAAACTTGCAACGCAGCCACTTAAACCGCTGCGCATCTGGCAATTCAACCTGCACTATGAACAGCTGCTGGATCTCATCCATCAGGCTGAAATATGGCCTCAGTCGATGAGTCTGCAGTGGATATGGGGTAATGAAATCAAGGCCTATGGAGTAAGTATTTTGAATGACAATGATGGTGCTGAGACATTCAAGCAGCTCCAAAAAACGCTTCTGTGCAACAACATCATCAAAATCGATGATGTAGCCGGTCTGCATGAACTGCCGCCATTTATGTTGCCAACCTGCTCAAAAGCACCAACTGACCGTTTTCACTCTGAAGTAGTCGGACTGCTGAGTCCTACCTGGGGTAATTCCTGCGATCAATTAATGAAGTCCCTTGCAGATCTCATGGCAAAACGCCCGGATCCAAGGTGTTGCGTGGCTGCTCAACAGCTTGGCGGAGCTACAAGACAAATAAGTAAAGATGCAAGCTCATTTATCCATCGTCAGGCTATCTGGAAACCCTGGATCACGGCAGCCTGGCCCGCAGGAGACACCCATATCAAACAGCAAAGCCTCAACTGGCTAGAGCAGGTCTGGGCAACTCTTGAACCCTGTTGTGATGGTGTTCATCTAGCTCAAATGCATCCCCATCTGCCCTGGCATCAACGGGAGCTCAAGGCAGCATTCGGCGAATGGTTGCCTGGATTGCAAGAACTGAAGGCTTGTCATGACCCATACGGCACTTTGCCGCCTTTATGAGATAAGGTCTGGCCTCAAAGTAAGCCTTTCAATGATTTCCCGGTCAGAACCATCACTAATCAAACAATGGTTCGGCAGTCCCCAACGAGATCTGCTTTCCGGTCTTGTAGTTGCCTTCGCGATGATTCCAGAGGCCATTGCCTTCTCAGGCATTGCCGGTGTTGATCCTCAAGTGGGTCTATTCGGAGCTTTCTGCCTTTCGGTAACGATCGCACTTGTAGGCGGTCGAATGGCAATGATCACCTCGGCTACTGGTTCAACTGCTCTTTTGATGACCGGGCTAGTTGCCACTGGCAATGGCATCGAAGAAGGCCTAGGTCTTTCCTATTTGATGGCAGCAGGGCTACTCACTGGTCTATTTCAAATCCTCTGGGGCTATCTGCGCCTTGCCTATCAAATGCGGTTTGTCCCTCAAGGGGTGCTAAGTGGTTTTGTTAATGCACTTGCCTTATTGATTCTTCAGGCGCAGTTCCCTCAGCTAGGCCTCAACTTTCACTACGGAGAAAATCATGCAATAGATCATGCCGCTCAGGCCTTGCCTACTGGTGGGCAAATTCCTGTGGTATGGGGGCTGGTAATTCTGGGCTTAATAATTATCTATGGATTACCGCGACTTACGCGGCTGGTGCCATCTCAACTGGTGGCCATAATCATTCTCACACTCATTAGTGTTGGCCTGAGTCTTGATATTCCTACCGTCAAGAGCCTAGGAGATCTCCCACAAGGTTTACCGACATTCTCCTTCCCATTCGGATCAATTGCAGATGGGAAGGTGCCCTTCAATCTAGAAACCTTTGGCCTGGTATTACCTACTGCATTAGCAATTTCACTAGTCGGACTGATGGAAACCTTCCTCACCCAAGACATCCTTGATGACGTAACTGACACAACATCAAATAAGAATGTTGAGGCTCGAGGTCAGGGTATAGCCAACATGGTCTCATCCCTTTTTGGAGGAATGGCGGGCTGTGCACTGGTGGGCCAATCTGTGATGAATACTGAAAATGGTGGGCGCACCAGACTCTCAACACTTTTTTCAGGCGTGAGCCTGCTACTGATGATCGTATGGGGTAGAACTTACATCCAAGATATTCCAATGGCAGCGCTAGTTGCAGTGATGATAACTATCGCTGTAAGTACAGCAGATACAAGCGGATTGAGAAACCTTGCCAAGATTCCCCGCAGTGATACTGCAGTGATGTTGATGACTTTTGCAGTCACCATGCTCACTACACCTCACAACCTGGCACTTGGTGTTTTGGCAGGTGTTGCATTAGCCGGTATTCTCTTTAGCCGCAAGGTTGCCAAGGTTATCAATGTAAGCGTTAAAGAAGTAAATGACGAGGAGCTGCGATATGAAGTAAGCGGGCAGTTATTCTTCGTTAGCAAGGTATATTTCTTGCAAGGCTTTGATATTCACGAACATCCAAACAAAATCACTATCGATATGTCTAGGGCGCACATTTGGGATCAAAGTGGTGTTGCAGCTCTAAATCAAGTAATTCGCAAGTTTCGACTAGGTGGTTCTGAGGTTCAAGTAGTGGGTCTCAACCAGGAAAGTCTTGATCTTTTTGAACGCATTGGTGGAGGTACAGAGCCAAACCCAATTTAGATAATGATAGGAATTAAGTGAACCAACAAACTCCTCACTATCTTTACCCATGCTAAAAATCAACTTTCATACCTAATGCAATAGGCTGTTTCAAACAACTACACAAGCGCAAGAGCAATTAATATTCACTTTAATAGTTAATACAAACAACTCGAGCATCTGGGAGAATTAGGACCTATTGCAAAATGCCGC
>CAJWUF010000039.1 GCA_913047395.1 uncultured cyanobacterium | reverse complement strand
CTGTAAGGCTCACTGTGGTGAAGGTGCCTGGTGGATTGATGTTGTTCAATCCCCTTCCACCCACACCCGAGTTGCGTCGTGCTCTATCTGAGCTGGAGGCCAAGCATGGCCAAGTGGTCACGATCGTGCTTCCTACTGCTTCTGGGCTGGAGCACAAGCTGTCTCTACCGGCAATGACTCGGGCCTTTCCAAAGGCTGAAGTATGGATATGTCCCGGTCAGTGGAGTTTTCCGATCTCCTTGCCTTCATCCTTCCTTGGCATCCCGATGGGCCGCACCAAGGTGTTGCAGGAGGATGGTTTCCCTCATGCAGATAGTTGCACTTGGCTCCCCTTAGGTCCCTTGAACCTTGGACTTGGGAATTTTCAAGAGATCGCTTGCTTTCACCGTGCCTCTGGAGCAGTACTGGTCACTGATGCAATTGTGGGCATTGAGGCAGAGCCTCCGGCTCTGTTTGATATTGACCCCACTCCCTTGCTTTTTCATGCCCGTGATCGAGGTGATCAAGCGCTTGAGGATTCTCCTCAAGCTCGCCGTCGGGGCTGGGCCCGTGTTGTTTTATTCGCCACTTATCTAAAGCCTGGGCCGCTCGAGATACCGCCTTTACTGGAAGTGTTGCGCAATGCCTTTAGGCCTGGAACGCTGAGCCCTAGGGCCCACTTCGGGCTATTTCCCTTTGAATGGCAGCCAGGTTGGGAGGCTGCTGCTCAAGAGCGTCTCGGCGAGAAGAGACCTCTTCTACAGGTGGCGCCAGTACTGGAAAGATTGGTAATGCCCAGGGCTAAGGATGTCTTGCTGGAATGGTTGGAGCAGATGCGTCGCTTGAAGGGGGTCTCATGGTTGGTATCTGCCCACTTCAGTGATCTGGTGGCCTTCAAGCCGCATCAAATTCGCAGTTTTAGTGAGTCTATTTCTAAACGTTCTTGGGCTACTAATGACGGTAGTTGGAGCTTTTTGGGCAGCGTTGATAAAAGCCTTTTGAACCTTGGTGTGGTTCCTAAAGATCCGCAGGCTGCATTCAAAGATTGAGGTCGTCTGTGTCTACTGCCATTGCTTCATCTGAGAATAATGATTCTTCTAGTTCCTTACGTTGTTCCATTTGACGTAGGAAATAGCCGGTCATCATTGCTGATGCGAGCAGGCTTGCGAGGTTATCTCGATTGGCGGTGACTTTTACTTCAAACTGTTCACCGGGCAGCATGCCAAGTAGGCCCTGCACGTTATGGCGAATGATGTCCTGGATGTCATTACTGGCGGACTTTGCTACCCGCTGCAGCACATCAGGTGATTGATCCTGAAGGTATTGGATCAGTCCATTACCCTCCTGGCAATCGTTGTTGTCTGTAGTCAGGAACTCCGGGTTGAACATCCGGTGTGCTTTTCGTCACGGTACAGACCCTATCGCAGCTAGGTGATTAGATCCACTATTGCCTTGTGAGGGGAACCGTATTGGACCGAACCGATTAAGTGGCCAATACCTCCAGATTGCCGTCCCGATCACGTTTTCCTCTGGTAATGGTCCCCAGATGTGAGAGTCGAGACTGGAGTTGCGGTTGTCTCCCATTACCCATATTTCATCCTCAGGGACGGTCACCTCAGTCATCTCGTAGTTCATTGGGGTGTCACGCCAGTCATTCTGCAAGGCAGTTTTATTGCGCTCGAGCTGGCCGTGATGGACTTCTAGATGATCGCCGGGAAGGCCTACTACTCGTTTGATTAATGCTGCTTTGGGGTCGTAACCGGTTTCAAGTAGTGCAGATGGTGGATGAAAAACCACCACGCTGCCTAACGGCAGATGTTGATGCTGTTGACGAGCAAGTCGAGGACGAATCTTCTCTACAAGGATTCGGTCTTGTAGCTCCAGGGTTGGCAGCATTGAGCCCGATGGGATCCAGCGGGGCTCAATCACTTGCCATCGCATCAGTAGGGCCAGGGCTAGCCAGATAAACAGGCTGCGCCAGCCGCCGCTTGCTTGTTTTTGAGGAGGGGAAGGTGTCGGAGTCATTGAAATTGTTTGATTAGGCTTTCGCTGGTCGATGTTGTCCGAGGATCGCATTGGCTGAGGTTCAAGCTCTGTCTATTGCTCGCAACAATTTGCTGGTTTGCCTGAGGTTGCTCGATGCATTTCAGGCAATGGGACTACGCCACCTTGTGCTTTGTCCTGGCAGCCGCAGTGGTCCGCTTGCAGTTGCTGCAGGTGGAATGGCCCGTGCCAATCGGTTGCGGCTTAGTACTGCTATTGACGAGCGGTCGGCTGCTTTCTTGGCACTGGGCTTGAGTTCGGCTACTGGCTGCGCCACAGCTGTAGTTACTACTTCCGGCACTGCTGTTGCCAACTTGTTGCCGGCGGCGGTGGAGGCAGATAGATCTTCTCAGCCCCTTTTGTTGCTTACTGCCGATCGCCCTGATCGACTCAAAGATTGTGGTGCCAATCAGACGGTGAATCAGGAGGCTTTCTTGGCTCCTGTGTGTCGATGGGTTGGGCATGGTCCAAGGGAGGGGTTGCATCTTTTCAGTACAGAAGCTCTTGAATCATTCGTGGAACAAGCCTGGCTACAGGCCCATCACCCCGCTGGACCCGTACATCTCAATTTGCCGTTAGAGGAACCTCTGCATGCCAGTGAAGAAGAACAGGGTGTGATCTGGAAGGGGTGGGCACCTCGGTCTCCAAATTCATCTGTGATCAAGCCAATTGCCATGCAGATGGTGGGTGAAGTTGCTGATGGACCTTTGGATCAGGCTCTAGCTGAATTGGATCCATTGCGACCAGGGGTAGTAGTTGCTGGTCCTTGGCGGGGACTTGCACATGATCTGTTTGCCTTTCAGCAGTCGTTGCGCGAGTGGCAAGCCTTGAGTGGCTGGCCGGTATTTGCTGATCCACTATCAGGTGTGCCGGCTGATCAGCCTGGCTTGATTCTCGCTTGGGAGTTAATGCTTGCAGCTGATGTGGGGTTAGATAAGCAGCTTCAGGTGCTGCGCTTAGGGCCGATCCCAGCTAGTCGCAGTCTTGAGGCTTGGTTGATAAGCCAGGGTGAAGGCCAGTTGCTGATCACCGAAGGGGAATCCCGTTGCCTCGATCCTCTTGGGCTGTCGATTCAGCGCAGTAATGGGCTGGCGAATTGGTGGCAGCGTCATCGCCATGCATGGATCTGCGCTGATAGCCACTCTCAGCAGGAAGCCCAGTCACTGTTGAAGGGGTGGCAGGCCATCGATTGCCGTGCTCAGGATTGGCTGGATCAGCAGTTGCCCTTGCAGGGCGCCGTCACCGAACCAGCCTTGGCGCGTTGGTTGTCCCGCCTGCTGCCAGCTGAGCTGCCAATCATGTTGGCGGCTAGTAGTCCTGTTAGGGACTGGCTGAGCTATGCGGATGTGGCTCCTTTCTCTCGGCGATGCTTCAGTTTTCGAGGTGCTTCAGGTATTGATGGAACCCTCTCTATGGCAATGGGATTAGCAATGGCCCTTGGGCCCACTGTGCTTGTCAGTGGTGATTTGGCTCTACTTCATGACAGCAATGGCTGGTTGCTGGCTCATCCCCAGCGTCCGCCACTCGTGGTGGTGCTGATCGATAACGGTGGTGGTGGCATCTTCCAGCAGCTGCCATTGAAGATCGCTCCGAGCGAAGCGTTTGAGCAGCTGTTTGCCATGCCCCAGGTGGTGGACCCTCTTGCTCTTGCGGCGGCTCATGGCATTCCTCACCGTCAACTTGCTTGTTTGGAGGATCTGCCAGAGGCCTTGGATTGGAGTTTTGCCCAGGCAGGACCTGTGTTGTTACGTGTATGTACCCATCGGGGCGAAGATTCATCCATGCGGCAGCAGCTACGCGAGGACTTGGCCAAGCATCTGCAGGTGATTTCCCACAATGGTTGTATTGATCTTTGATGCCGATGGCTATGGATTCCGGTCGCTCTGATCTGAGCTCAAGACAGGTCTTGCCTGGCGAGCCCACTGTCGACTGGGAACCCTGGGGTGATTATCAAGATGTACTGCTCGCTCGCAGCTCAGAGGGCATTGCCAGGGTGGCTATTAATCGTCCGGAGAAGCGCAATGCCTTTAGGCCTCGCACTGTGGTTGAACTCTGTGATGCCTTTACCCGAATTCGTGACGACAAGGCTCTAGGAGCGGTTTTGTTTACCGGTGTTGGGCCTGCTGAGGATGGTGGCTATGCCTTTTGTGCAGGTGGTGATCAAAGCGTGCGCGGCGATGGTGGCTACCTCGATGAGGAGGGATTACCCCGCCTCAATGTTCTCGACCTACAGCGCATTATTCGCAGCTTGCCAAAGGTTGTGATTGCTCTTGTTGCTGGCTATGCGATTGGCGGTGGCCAGGTGTTGCATTTGTTATGCGATCTCAGTTTGGCGGCGGAGAATGCCGTGTTTGGACAAACCGGTCCGAGAGTTGGCAGCTTTGATGGTGGCTTTGGTGCTGGTTACCTGGCCAGAGTTGTGGGTCAGCGCAAGGCGCGTGAGATCTGGTTCCTCTGTCGTCAGTACGGGGCGCAAGAAGCATTGCAGATGGGATTAGTTAATGCGGTTATTCCTCTTGATGACCTTGAAGCAGAGGGAGTGCGTTGGGCGCGGGATGTACTGCAGCACAGCCCTACAGCAATCCGTTGCCTGAAGGCGGCTTTCAATGCTGAAACCGATGGATTAGCAGGACTTCAGGAGCTGGCCGGCCAGGCCACCCATCTTTTCTATCGCACGGAAGAGGCCCAGGAGGGTCGAAATGCATTCCTAGAAAAGCGACGTCCGGATTTTTCTGATTCGGGTTGGCTTCCCTAACGAGGATTTCTAGGCAGCGTCATCATGGGCGCATCGTTTCCCAGGGGAAGCAGTTTTTGCTGCCGCTGCTGCTGCCATTGCCGTTGTTGGCTTCCCTGATCAATTCGGCGGTGCAGGCTTCTCTTCCCCAAATTCTCATCAGCGTTCCTGCTGCTGTGATTGAACGTCAAGGGCGGCATTTGGTATTGGATCGGAGTAACCGTCGGCTGCTGGTTTTGGAAGATGGCACATTGATTGCCAGCTTTTCGGTAGCGGTTGGCATGCCTGGTTGGGAAACTCCTGCAGGTGAGTTTCGGATCTTGAATAAGATTCCTCAGCCAATCTGGGAGCATCCTCAGAGCGGCAAGCAGATCAAATCTGGGTCTACCAATCCTCTCGGTAGTCGCTGGATAGGTTTCTACCGTGATTGCAAGGGAAGGGATGCCCACGATGGTGATCGTTGGTTAACGATCGATGGTTGCGTTACAGCGGGATTCCATGGGACGCCTCATCGTTGGACTGTTGGCCGAGCTGTTTCTCATGGTTGTGTGCGGCTCTATGAAGAGGACATCCAGGCTCTCTACCGACTGGTCAAAATCGGCACTCCCGTCAATGTGCTCCCATGATCAGGATCAGATTGGAGTGATGCCTTTAGAGTCTCGCCTCTAGCGATTGACCTAACAATGCGCGTGTTATTTGCTGCTGCGGAATGCGCGCCGATGGTCAAAGTCGGTGGGATGGGAGATGTGGTGGGCTCATTGCCACCAGCATTGGCAAAGCTTGATCATGATGTTCGCTTGATCATGCCTGGCTACGGCAAGCTCTGGAGTCAGTTGGATATCCCTGCCGAACCAATTTGGCGTGGTCAGGCAATGGGTAACGATTTCGCTATCTACAAGACCCGTCATCCCAGTAATGGTTTGCAGTTGTATTTGGTTGGACATCCAGTGTTCGATCCTGAGCGGATTTATGGCGGAGATGATGAAGATTGGCGATTTACATTTTTCGCAAGTGCTACAGCGGAATTTGCTTGGAACGTCTGGAGACCACAGGTGCTTCATTGCCACGATTGGCATACCGGGATGATTCCTGTGTGGATGCATCAAGACCCTGAAACCAGCACGGTATTTACTATCCACAACCTCAAATATCAGGGTCCTTGGCGCTGGAAACTTGATCGAATTGCTTGGTGCCCTTGGTATATGCAGGGTGACCACACGATGGCGGCAGCCTTGCTTTATGCCGATCGGGTGAATGCCGTATCTCCGACTTATGCCAAGGAGATTTGTACATCTGAGTATGGAGAAAGTCTTGATGGTTTGTTGAACTACATCTCCGGCAAGCTGCGTGGAATTCTCAACGGTATAGATCTACAGGAATGGGACCCTGCAACTGATAATTCTCTACCAGCAACTTTTAGTGCAGATGACCTTTCTGGTCGCGCGGTGAATAAGCGGGCACTTCAAGAGCGAATGGGACTTGAGGTCAACCCAGATAAATATCTGCTCGGGATGGTGAGTCGTTTGGTAGATCAGAAAGGTGTTGATCTGCTGCTGCAGGTAACCAATCGCTTGCTTGCTTACACAGATTCTCAAATTGTTGTGTTGGGGACCGGAGATAGGGAGTTGGAGTCTGGTTTGTGGCAGTTGGCAATCAATAATCCAGGACGCATCGCTGTTTTCCTTACCTATGACGATGCACTCTCTCGCTTGATCTATGCCGGCAGCGATGCATTCGTGATGCCTAGTCGATTTGAACCCTGTGGCATCAGTCAGCTTTTAGCCATGCGTTACGGCAGCGTGCCTGTGGTGCGCAAGGTAGGTGGCTTAGTTGACACGGTGCCTTCTTATGACCCAATCAATCAAACTGGAACAGGTTTTTGCTTTGATCGATTTGAACCGATCGATTTCTATACCGCTCTGGTGAGGTCCTGGGAGGCTTTCCGCCATCGTGATTATTGGCGCAAATTGCAGCTAAGGGGGATGACTCAGAACTACAGCTGGGATCAATCTGCTCTTGAGTATGACCAGATGTATCGGGATGTTTGCGGTATTAAAGAGCCATCTCCTGATGCAGCAGTTGTTGAGAAGTTTTCTCTTGGTCAGGATTCTGATCCTTCCCGTCAGGGTCAAGAAAGTGTCGCTAACAAAATAGGCAAAAGAAAGAAGAAGTAATATTGTAGATACTTACTTTTACTGGTAAAGGTAATAGATGTATGTTTGTAGATAATACCGTGGGTTCTGATTTGGTTCAGTGTTGGTGAAATTATCTAAGCAATACAATGGCATTGCTATCGAGGAGAATCGCAGATTAATTGTTGTTGATAAATTGTTTGCTATTTTGTTGTTGGTGATCTCTCTTTCGTGCCAAATTTTCTTTGCTTAAGTATCTATTGTTTTTCTACGTTATTTTTGTGCAGAGAGTTTGTCTTTAGCAGCGTGTGGTTGCGATATCTTTCTTGATCTGATCGATTTAAATCATGATTAAATAGATGCATGGCTTTGCTATTTGGAGCCCTTTAATTGCTCTGGAATGACATCAGCCCATTTTTAATGCTGTCGATAAAGTCTGTACGCTTTTAGCAAAAAGAAGTGAGCTTATCTAGTCATAGGTGATATGCCTCGATAAGCTCGAGCCTCAGGGCTTCTGATCAGCATGGACAAATCGTCCAAGCCAGAACAGCAAAAGGGCCAACTTCCAGCCCCATATACCAATCCCTGGGTTTCCCTGCGGCAGGTCATTGGTGCTGTCTTCGCTGACCTTTGCCTGCGACTAAGGGAGCTTTGGCGTAGAAATTGGCAAGGAGATTTGATCAAGCCAGGGTTCTGGCCCTCGGCAATAGCATCTCTTTTCTGGCCATTTGTGCTTGCGAGTGTGATGGTGCTTGGGGGGCTGCTGACGGTTGTATTGATAGATAGGCCCTCTACTGCTGTGCAGCCAAATCTTGCTGAACAGGCACCTGCTAGTTCGGCTGAGGAAGTTGTGATTTCAATTCCACCTGCTGTTGAGCCAGAGCTTGTTTCAACTGAATTGGAGCCTCCAGAGCCGGAATCCACGGATCGCTTGATTCCTTTGTCTGCATCACTACAGGTCGAGCCTCTCTTGATGTTGCTGGCAGATGAAGATCTCCCTGATGGTTTGCTGCTAGCAGCCGAACCAAGACTTGTTGACAATGAACTTGTGCTGAGGCTTGGTTCGCTTTGGAGTCAACTCAGCTCGAGCCGCCAGAGTGCTCTAATCGATCGCTGGCAGGCCCTTGTCGAGGAGCTCGGCTATGAAGAGCTTCAGCTTCAAGATCAGGATGGTCACCTGCTGGCCAGATCAGCAAGGGTTGGTTCGGGCATGATCGTTTTCGATCAGGATTCGGCTTGATGGTGCTGCGCTTGAGCCAGCTAATCGAGCTATGGGGTGCTCCTAGTCATGCTCAGGCAGTTGCGTTCGATCTTGAGCAACCAATTGGTCCAATCTGCACAGATAGTCGCCAGTTGAAAAAAGGAAGCTTCTTTGTGCCATTGATGGGAGAGCATTTCAATGCTCATGCCTTTCTCCCTCAGGCTCTGGAGCTTGGAGCTCAGGCGGCTGTGGTGGCCAGAGATGACACTCATCCTGTGCCCGAGGATCTTCCGCATTGGATTGTGGATGACACCCTCGCGGCTTATCAGCAGCTTGGGTTATTGAATCGTCTTCAGTTGAATGTTCCGGTAATTGCCGTTACCGGTTCTGCTGGTAAAACCACAACTAGGGAGTTAATTCGCTCTGCACTCGCACCACATGGTGAGGTGTTAGCGAGTGCCGCAAACAACAACAACGATGTGGGTGTTCCGCTGACCTTGTTGCAGGCGCACTCAACTCATGGAGCAGTTGTGGTGGAGATGGGCATGCGTGGCATAGGCGAAATAGAGCGCCTCTCTTGTTGCACGCAACCAGACGTCGCGGTGATCACCAATATCGGCAGTGCACATATTGGTCGTTTAGGTAGTCGTGCATCGATCGCTTCCGCCAAGTGTGAGATCACTGCTGGCCTCAAGGCTAAAGGCTTAGTAGTTATTCCAGCTGGGGATTCGCTGCTAGAAGATGCCCTAGGCAGGATCTGGAAGGGGCGGGTGGTCCGTGTAGCAATTGAAAGTGATTCTGCTTTGGCATCTTTAGAGCATGAGGCTGATATGCCAGGCCTTCTTCCTGCCGCTGATCTAGTTGGCCGTGTTGATCTTGCTAAGGGTGAATTATTGCTGGAGGGAGAGGTCTATACCCTCCCATTGGAGGGTATGCATAACGCTTGCAACCTGATGCTGGCAATAGCTGTTGCACGTGAATTACAAGTACCAAAGGAGTCGTTGGCTCATCTGAAGGTAGAGGTGCCAGGCAGTCGCAATCGACGTTTAAAGGTTGGCAACCTCACGGTGCTTGATGAGACCTACAACGCTTCACCAGAAGCCGTGCAAGCAGCTTTGGACCTCTTAGCAAGCCAACCCGGCCGTCACTTCGCGGTGCTGGGAACCATGCTTGAACTTGGTGAACAGAGCTTGGCTTTACATCGCCAAGTTGCTGAACGGGCTGTGCAGCTTGGATTGGATGGACTTGTGATCGTTGCGGCTGAAGCGGAGGCGGAGGTCATGGCAAACGCGGCAGAATCTTTGCCGCGCTTGGCTGTGGTTGCTAGTCCTGAGCAGGCTGCGCAGCCACTGCAAGCCTGGCTTGCAGCAGGGGATGTGGTGCTACTTAAGGCCAGCCGTGGCGTAGCCCTAGAGCGACTGTTGCCTTTATTGCCAGGGGCTCAGTCTTGAGTCTTTCTTGGTGCTGACCAGCCTTCTTTCATTAGTTGCTTTGCTCTACCAAGGGCGAGGGCACCGTTTGGAACGTCTTTTGTGAGCGTAGAGCCTGCTCCCACTGTGACCTTTGTCCCCAAGACGATTGGTGCCACAAGTACAGAATTGGCTCCGATACTGCTGTGGTCGCCAATCACGGTGCGATGTTTCATCATCCCGTCGTAATTGGCAGTGATTGTGCCGGCTCCCACATTGATGTTGCGCCCAAGTTCCGCGTCGCCGATATAGCTGAGGTGATTTACCTTTGAGCCCTCGCCAAGGTGGCTTTTTTTTAATTCGACAAAGTTGCCGATACGGCAGTTATCAGCGATATGCGTTCCAGGACGAAGGTGTGCAAAAGGACCAATTTTTACTTGCTTGCCTACCTTGGCATCGTCTATTACGGAATGAAGCACGGATACCCCTTGGTCGAGGTCGGCGTTTGTAAGCAGGCTCCCGGGCCCGAGTTTGCAGCCATCGCCAACATTGCATCGACCCCGTAGATGGGTTTGGGGCTCGATTACTACATCCATGCCGAATTGACAGTCTTCACTAAGGGTGCAGCTTGAGGGGTCCACGAAAGTCACTCCCTCTTTCATCCAATGCTCGCGGAGACGTTCTTGCAGTAACGCCTCACACTGTGCTAGTTGACGACGATCATTGATGCCATTTACCTCATCAGGATCGGCTACCTCCATATGCATCGCAATAGGTAGCAAAGCCACAGTGTCGGTTAGGTAGAGCTCACCTTGATCGTTATCACTACAAAGTTGAGGTAGTACTGCGGCCAATTTCTTCCAGTTGAAGCAGTAGATACCTGCGTTAGTGAGATTGTTTTGGCGCTGTTCATCACTACAGTCGCGATGTTCAACGATGGTGCTTACGCGGCCTTGTTGATCTGAAAACACCCTGCCGTAGCCCGTGGGATCTGCGAGTCGGGCTGTTAGCAGCGTGACGTCGGCACCACTTGAGCGATGTTCGTTCAACAATTGTTCGATCGTGCTAGGTCGAAGTAAGGGAACATCACCATTGAGGACTAAGAGCTCACCATCAAAGCCCTCCAGCACGGGCAGTAATTGCTGCACGGCATGACCTGTGCCGTTTTGAGGTTGCTGAAGGACAAACTCCAACCCTTGCAGGTGATTGAGTTGCTGCTCGACCTGTTCGGCTTTGTGGCCCACAATCAGCAGCTGCCGCTCAGGTTGGAATCCGTTGCAGCTGCTCAGTACTCGCTCGACCAAGGTGGCGCCAGCGAGAGGTTGCAGGACTTTAGGTAGGGAGCTCTTCATGCGGGTGCCCTTCCCAGCAGCCAACACGGCGACGGCGAGCATGGAGCAAGTAGCGAATCGGCCGGAATCTAATGGCATTCGCCCGTTAGATCTCGAGACCACCTTCTTTGCCATGAGTTGGTGCTTTCCATAGCGCAGTGTTGCTGCTCCTGTTTCCTGCGCTCAAGGATCTCCTCGACTGTGGCTTGACCACTGGGATCTCGATAGGGAATAGCGGCTCTGGTGAGTAGATGTTCCTCTTCCATGAGAGTTAAGGCCTGCCAGCTGGGACCTTGCAATGAAAGGGCTTCATTGGGCTCGGGGGAGATCGCCAATGTGCCAGCGCTCCAGCCTTGTTTTTCTCCAGCAACTCTGAGCAATGAACGCAACTGCAAACCCGCTCTGCGCAGGCTTGCTCTGACTGCAGCCGCCCGGCAGTAGGTGAGCAGGCGACCTCCTGGTGCCAACTTCCTAGCTAGAGCCGTTAGGAATTCTTCGCTCCAAAGTTTTGGACAGCGGCTTGGAGAGAAGGCATCCAGGAGGATCAGATCGATCTTGAGATTATTCGGCAGCAAATTTAGTTTTTGCCTTGCATCTCCCCAAAGCAAAGTGCCTTGGCTGGATTTTTGTTGCCAGCTGCTCGAGTCGCGAATGTCTTCAAGGATTTTCAATACTTGAAGAGACCAGTTGGCCTTGAAGTTCGGCTGTTGCAGCGCCAAATTTAATGGTCTGGGATCTAGTTCCAGCCCCCACCACTGCAGCCTGATTGAGCTCCCCTGCAGAGCCTCAATTAAGGCTGCTGAGTTGTATCCCAAGCCCACGCAAACATCAAGAACTCTGAGTTGTTTGCTGCCATAGAACCGCTCCAACTCGGCGGGAGCTACGAATTTTGATCTTGCTTCAGCGAGGGCTCCAGCTGAGCTGTGAAAGGCCTCTTTGAAGTGGCTGCTATACAAGCTGTAACTGCCGTCAGCTGTTGCATAGCTAGACAGCGTTCCTAGAGGATGTTGCTGAGGGCCTAACTCAGATGTGCAGCCGCTCAAGGTCGTCCCAGAAGTTTGGGTAAGAGACGGCCGCAGCATCGCTGCCCGTCAAGCTGGAGTTGCCCTCTGCAAGCAAGGACGCCACCGCCAGACTCATAGCCACACGGTGATCGGTCTCACTGTCGAGGGCTGCACCTCGCAGTGTTCGCCCCCCACGGATGGTTAGCCCATCGGAGTGTTCGTCAATGTCTGCTCCCATGGCGATGAGCTGCCTGGTCATCACAGCGAGTCGGTCGGTTTCCTTCACGCGCAGTTCGCTAGCGCCGGTGATTTTGCTTTCGCCATCACAGAAACAAGCTGCCACGGCAAGGATTGGCACCTCGTCGACAAGGCGAGGCATGATTTCTTCATTGATGCAGAAGGGCTTCAGTGGTCCCTGCCTCACCCGGAGATCACCAACTGGTTCACCGGCTACCTCGCGTTGGTTGATCACCTCAATGCGAGCCTCCATTTTTTCCATGACTTCCAGAATGCCGGTACGTGTGGGGTTTAAACCGACGTTCTCTATCGTGAGTTCAGCTCCAGGTACTAGAGCTCCTGCTACGAGCCAAAAGGCAGCTGAACTGATATCGCCTGGAACTACAACCGTTTGACCATGCAGGGTTGAACCAGGCTGAACGCTGATGT
>CAJWUF010000038.1 GCA_913047395.1 uncultured cyanobacterium | reverse complement strand
GAACTATTGGCATAAGGCGCCAGCAAACCAACAAGAAGGGCCCCAGATCGCATCCTTGCCAAAGCGTCTGCAGAAGGAGACTGAACGCATAGGACAGCATCTACCTGGCTCCAGACCTGTGGATCTCCCGGATCAACCAACTCAGCCCCAATGGTGTTGAAAGCAACATCAACAAAACCTGCGGCAAGACCCGCACCACGTTCAACCGCAACCGTGCAGCCCAAGGAAAGAAACTTCTTCACCGTGTCCGGCGTAGCCGCAACGCGGGTTTCTCCCGTCGCCGATTCCACCGGAATTAAGAGTCTGGGCAAGATAAAAGAGTGGTTTTAACAGGCGAGATTACGGGGTCGACCTCCCAGCACCGGTAGCTTTCCTGAAGAAAGGCTTTTTAAAGCAGAATTTATAGCTAAAAAAAAGGGTTGATTCCAATTCCCTCATACCATTTCCCCTCATGGGCCTAACTGCGATCGAATGTCCGGATGGTGTTTGCCATAGCCATCACGGTGGCCATGCCGTGGAACGCTCCACCATGCAGAACAACCTCCAAGGACACGGACGTGAATGGTGCGAGCGCCTTGCAGAAAGGATCTACGAGATTTCGGTGGATACCTTCTCTCAAACGGTGATGCCCAGCCTTCATTCCGCCGGATGGCAAAAACGCCATTTGGATTGGGAATTCAAACTTGATAAAGAGGAGTCTGAACCTGAAAAGGCACTAGTAGAAGGCATTATCAATGCCACCGAGAGCTTCCTACGCAGTAGTGAAGTCCACAGATTGTTCATTCAAGAACTAGTTCAAGGAACCTTCGCAGAAGCCAGTTCAGACACCCTAAGAGCGACAGCAGTTCACAAACTGATCGAGAACGAGCTACTAACAATCCTCAGAGGGCAAAAGGAGGAATTACTCGATCGCTTAGCCGGTCAACTCATTGATGAGGCTCAAGGCAACCACGAAACCGCTCGGGCGGCTGCCAGCGAAGGACTAAATGAGGTTGAACACCTGCTTGTGAACCACACCGAAGCTGTCTGAACTTCAGACAACCGGGAGCAACTCCTGCTCTACTGCCAAGGCCTGAAATTCCAGGTTTTGGCGGTGGAGCAGACGTGCTCGCAGAATCAGCGGATCAATGTCACAGTCAAGTGAGAAGCACTTCTCCAGGCAGCGGCGTTGCTGATAGATGAATTTGGCTGATAGGCGGCGTTTGGCCATGTTGGCAGGGGGCTGGAACCCCCAAAAGCTCTTGGCCGGAAGCTAAAGATGCCAGCCAGGAAAAGAATGGTTAGAAAGACCTAACTTCACGTGTAATTCCATCTCCAAGCCTTCCTTTGAACTGCTGAGAGGTTCCTGTCAGCCGAGGATCCGGCCACGCATCTGGCAGCAACAGCTAATTCAACTCCTTCGTCGACGCCTGTCTGCAAAGACGATGACGACAAAGGGGCGAGATGTGCTCGTGCATGCTGGCCCTGGCGCAGGCAAAACCCTTGGAGCACTGCTCAGCTTCCAGGCAATGCAAGAAGATGGAATCCTGTCGCATTTCCTGGTTTTTTGCCACCGCAACTCAATCCTGCATCAGTGGCACCAAGCATCTGCGCAACTAGGGCTAAACCTGCAGGACTGGGAAGTCTGCCCTGAAAAACCTGAGCAACTCAAACAAGCTGACGGATGGGCTGTTACCTATCAAGGAGCAGGTCTTCAGCTAGAGAGCCTGATGGAAGAGCTGAAGGACTGGGGCGGAGACGGCTTACTAACCATTGCCGATGAAGCCCATCACCTCGGGATGAATCCTGATGAACCTGAAGGACCAGCTTGGGGACGCACCTTTCTTGCACTCTCTGACGGCAGCCGAATACGGCTAGGGCTGACTGGCACACCATTTCGCGCCGACAATCTGGCTTTCTGTGCAGCGCGAAGGGTGAGGGTAGAAGCTGAAGGAGCTCTAGTAGAGCAGATCAGCCCGGATCTATGCGTCGAGCCCCGTGAACTAATAAAGGCCGGAGATGTTCGCCCTCTGGAGTTCCGCTTCCAGGATGGCTGGGTAGAGCACAGCCGAGCAGGGCAACCAGATCGAGATGTCTCTCCTCTGTCTGCTGAACAGCGCGAAAGCTGGCGAGCTCGAAACCTACGTAGGGCCATTCGAATCTCAGATTCGAGCAGCATTGCCCTGCAACTGTTGCTAAGGGCACGACGTCAACTTGAAAAGGTACGTAGCCAGCATCCTGATGCCGCGGGCTTAGTGATCGCCAGAGATATCGAACACGCCAGCGGTATCGCCCAGCTATTACAAGAAGAAGGAGATCATGTCGAGCTGGTGCACTCCCAAGACCGTGATTCAAGTGCTCGTTTAGCAACCTTCCAAACAGGTAAAGCTGACTGGCTAGTGAGCATCGACATGTGCGCTGAGGGCTTTGATGCTCCAAGACTTCGCGTAGTCGCTTATCTGACAACGGTGGTAACCCGCAGCCGATTTCTGCAGGGGATCACTCGCGCTGTAAGGATCTCCACGGCAAGGGCATCTTTAGAGCCCGTGCCTCGTCACCCCTCTTATGTATTTGCACCTGCAGATCCATTACTGATGGGCCATGCCCGCAACTGGTCGATGACAGAGCCATACATGATCAGAGGCAACGAAGCAATCAAGCAAGAGCAAGAGACTGGGAATCATTGGCAAGGCCCAAGCCTGCCACTTGAGGCAGTTGACGACGGAGCCGGTGCCGTAATCCGACTACGCACACCGGATCTGCCCAGTTTTTTGCAGCGATGACGAAAACTTTTCCAAAAGAAAAATGCGACGTTATGCAAAATCAAACCCGAAATAGACCCATCAATATGCAATCTTGTCGCCAATGGGGACAAATCATGAACGCAGCTATTCAGCGTCGTATAAGCGTTGCCACCTGCTGGGCAACCGCCAGAATCGCTTTACTGGACAGCAAAGAACAATACGAAGACAGTTACGCCATCACCCAAGAATTCCGCGAGTGGATAACTTGTCCTGGAGGACATCCTGAAGTACTTGAGGCTTCAGCACTTGTCGTACCAAGCGCTCCCAGCAAAAAGCCCTCCTTTGACAAGGCCAATGACGCCGATGAAGTCCTAGAGATCTAAGCAAAGAAATTAAGGCGAGGAGGTTTTGGTTGGCTATTTGTGCGGGCTTCGCCTAATTTCACATCGCATTTTTAAACCCGCTGCTCTATTGAGCGAATCAATTCTCTAAACATTGAAATCAACTCTTGATTAATTCAAGGTGCTAATGCAAGTTGAAATCCTTAGCGGCATTCTATTAGCAGCTTTAAAGAAATAATTTCTATAGCTTATATATCAATACCTGCATAATTCAACCAATTTCGCAAGCCCTCACTTCCTTAAAGCACGCCGGTATTAATAGATAAGGGCAACTCAATAGCTCTAGCAAAAGAGCAGTTTGAGCAACTAAAAATAAAGTAATCAAATTGAACTCATCAACGTCGCCGAGGCCCACCAGGTCGGTTCCCACCGGGCCTGCCACCAGGAGCTCCCGCATTGCGCTCCCTATAGGTAATCCTGCCTCGCGTTAGGTCATAAGGGCTGATCTCCACCAACACCTTGTCACCAGCAAGTAATTTGATACGGAACTTGGTGAGCTTGCCAGCTGCACGACATAGACACTTATGACCAGCAGGCTGCTCAAGGTTGACCAGATAGAACCCGTTGCCCTGTTCCTTCTCAATCACACCCGAGGTTTCGATCATGCGGTTGTGCCATAGCTCATTGGTTGAATCCGAGTTTAGGTTGCAGCCGTCTACAAACTCTGCAGAGCAAATTAGGCACTGGTATCAATTGTCATTTTGTCGCTAGCCATGATCGCCTCCATTGAGAACGAACCTTGGGCAACTAGCAATCACAAGTGTGGGCAACAAAACTCAGTTAATGCCTTCAGTGATCTATCTAAAATGGGCTAACTAGCATCTAAATTCTGAGCAGCTCAAAGTACCAAGCAGCAAAAGCCACCACCCTTCTATTGAACAAGCCCTACGGGGTTCTCAGTCAGTTCACACCAGAAGCAGGCAGTCGCTGGGAGTGCCTATCAGACTTGGTCCCCATACCTCGGGTATATGCAGCAGGTCGTCTAGATGCAGACAGTGAAGGACTTTTGGTACTCACTGACCATGGGCGCCTACAGAAACAACTAACTGATCCCAAATTCGGCCATTGGCGTGTTTATTGGGTGCAGGTAGAAGGTTCTCCAAATACAGATCAACTGCAAAAGCTTGAAGCAGGGGTCATCATTCAAGGGAAGATCACGAAACCAGCCCGCGTGCGCTGCCTAAAGGAGGGGAATGCCCCAACAGTGGCAGAACGTGAACCTGCCATACGTGTGCGAAAAAGCATTCCCACTACTTGGCTTGAGATAAAGCTCAAAGAAGGGAGAAACCGTCAGGTTCGGCGGATGACAGCCGCCGTAGGCCTACCAACCCTGCGGTTGATCCGCCACAGGATTGAGCTACCAAATGGAGAACCACCGCTCAGTATTGAAGGACTGAATCCTGGGCAATGGAGACAGCTCTCATCAAAAGAGGCCATCCGCCTAATGTCCCTATTTAAGAATCCGGTAGCTGACCCACGAGGGTGACAGAACGGAACTCAATTCCCTCAACTACCCGCCAAGGCTGATCAGAACGATCGGCATAGTGCACCTTTTTAAAGCCAAGGGCCCGAAAATCATCCAGGAAGCTCTCCTCCTGCCATGCACCACTAATGCAGCCACTCCAAAGTTCCGGATCCTGCTGTAGGACAAGCGGTACTGGCTTATCACAAACGATATCGCTGATAGCGACCCTTCCTTCTGGACGCAAAACCCGTCGAATATTGGCAAGCAAGGCTTGACGAGCAGAAGGATTCACCAAATTGAGCACACAGTTACTCAACACCACATCAATCGTCCTATCGGTAATCAGCGGAGCTCCATCGCTCTGAAGTGCATCAAGAGCTTCGATAGCCCCCTCCACAAAACGAACATTGGCGAAACCAATCCGCTCAGCCACAACTGGTGCCGCCTGTCTAGCCAAATTGAGCATCTCGATATTGCGATCCACTCCGATCACTGCACCCGCTGAACCAACCAACTGCGCGCAGATGAAAGAGTTCTTGCCACTGCCGCTGCCAAGATCGAGAACGGTGTCTCCAGGCCTAACCCAACGAGTGGGATCACCACAGCCGTAGTCTCGTTCGACCACATCGCTTGGGATGGCCTTAAGCAAGCTGGACTTAAAGGCCACTGGCGTGCATAAACAGGCCTCCTGAGCCTTTGCCGCAGAGCTATAGCGATCATCTACAGCCCGACTCTGATCCAAAGCATCAGTTCCAGAATCTGAGCTTGTAGAAGAACAGCAGCTACTGCTCATGAGCGAAACCTTCACTAAACATCAATGCATTTTGCTGACCAAGGAATAAATCATTGAACAAGCTTGCATGAACTATGGGCATCAGCCCAAGGCCTCCTGCAACTCACGAACGACCTGCCACTGGCCATAGTAGTAATTGGCACGGGCCCTGCGCTCCGCATCATCGAGACCATCAAAGGCGTCAAATCCAAGATTGCGCCAGAGCTCATGCCCACAGGCCCGATCGAGCTCCTGTATGGCCTCACTAGAGAGATTATCGAGTCGACGCTGAAGGCGCTTGACTTGAACAACGGACATGCGAACCGGGCAGGGATGCGCTAATAGTACAAACAAACCATCTTCGTGCCAGTGGCTTAGGAAAAGTTGCTCAGAAGGGCAGCTGCTTCTTGCTTTCCAAGTCGAGATCTGCCTCCATCTCACGCAACCGCTTGAGGATTGTTTCGTAGTACTCGAGGATGTAACTCTCAAGAGTGGTGGTCTCCGTCGGATCCAAACCAAAGCATGAGTAGGTTTCGTCCATCGGTGCGTCCAAACTGACTCCGCCTCCAGTGACTTCTGAGAAAGCAAGCCTTTCAGCAATATTCACCGTTGACTGAAATAAAGAGATCACTCTGCGACTTAAACCGATCACAAAAGGCGATACCCGAATCATTTTTGCTGACTTACTGCTGGACTTTTCGCAAAATTGCACAATTTCATCTGAGGTCCAAGCCTTGGGCCCTACTACAGGAAAGCTGCGACGGATCGTTTCAGGTCGCTCCAACGCAGCCACCGAAAAACGTGCTACGTCCTGGGTATTCATATAAGCCACTGCCGTAGGGATTTCGCTCACCCAAACAGTCTGTTTTTCAAGAACAGGTATGGCGATTTGACCGATCAACCCCTGCATAAAGGCCACGCCCTGCAGGATCGTGTAATCAAATGATGACTCTTCCAGCAAACGCTCAGTGCAGAACTTGATATCCATAAGTGGCACATTTCGATGCTGCTCCGCCGCCAACAAAGAAAGGAATACGAACCGATTTACTCCAGCTTTCTCGCAAGCCCGCAACAGATTTAATTTGCCGTCCCAATCGGTTGTGTAAACGCTATGCGGATCATCGGGACGACTTGTAGCCGCATCTATCACCGCATCAACACCATCAAGTGCGTAATCAAGGCTGTCAGGGTCTAGTAGATCGCCGCGGGTAAGTTCGCAACCCCACTCCTGCAGGAAAGAACCTTTACGAGGCGTGCGGACCATGCAGCGAACTTGATAGCCAGCATCTATGGCACGACAAGCTATCTGCCGACCAAGGGTGCCAGTTCCACCAACTATCAGAACCTGCATAGGGCCCTTCCTCACAAGCCAGGAGCCTATATGGACCGACTCCAAGCCGCGAAGATCAATCCCCCTGCAGTTTCAGCAAAAGAGCGCCACCAGCAAGGCCCACTGGTATCAAAACCCAGAAAACGGCAGCAATACCAAAAATCTCCGAAGCCATGACTTGGTCGTTGAATCACGCATCCCATTTAACGCCCTTCCAGGCTCATTCCATTACAAATCTCTAAAAGCTCTGCCACTGGAGCATTTGTTCGCAGTTGACCTGACATAACTGCACTGCTGCAAGCCTCATAGCCGGCTTTTTGAAGAGCTTGCACTAATGCTCGAACAGAAGGTGGGCCGGGCAACGCCAGACGCCTGGCCAGCTCAGCAGTTGACCAGCAAAATACAGGTAGGCCAATATCAGCCTGCAAGCGCTGCAGCAACTGAAGGCTGGCGGATGCAATGGGGACTACCGACTGCTCTGCTAACACCAGCAAATCAGCCAACACATCAGCTGACTGCAGGGGACCCAACCAAAGGGGACCGCTCACCGCCCAACGGCCCCTGCTATCAGGACAATTACAAGCTGACCAACCCTGAAGGGTCAGCATTGGTTGAACAGCCTGTGCGCCACAAGACTCACATCTTGCAAGAAAACCAAGCTGGTTCTCCTCTTCGACAGCCAGAGAGCGCCTAATCCGCACTGCAAGACGAAAGGTACGTCCATCGCTAAAACTGGCCAGAGGCTCCAGACCGCGGCCCAGCATCCAGGCCTGTCGAGCAATCACCCCCAACTGAAGCCTTAAAGCCATCTCCCAACTAGATGGATGAGCCCTGGCCGCGGCCGACAGACTGCGAATCGCCCCTAAACGGTCATGACCTGTTGGAGAACGACCATCACTGCTTGCTAACAGCAACAGGCCATTAGCCGCTAAAACCTGCAAGACAGGCTGCAGCAGTGCGTTCGGACAACCAAAACAATCAAGATCAATCAAATCAAAAAGACGCTTCTCGAGATAAGCGCAGCTCAAGAGAGCCTCAGCTGGCTGATGAGAAAGATTTAGGGAGAGGTTCTTCTGACGTAGAGGATCAAGATTGCGCTCAAGAACAGCAGTACGAGCAAAATCTGCATCATTCACCCAGAACACTGGCGACTGCATTTCACCTGAGTGCAGCACAGAGGAATCAAGAGCTTCTAGCCCCCAACGCAAAGCACGAATACCGCAACCAGCCATTAGGTCCAGCCAGTGCAAAGCAGTTGATGAGTTACCCCTGGTCTGCTGCTGAAAATATGCAAACAGAACCGAAAGATCACGAGAAGGACGCGAATCTGAACGGAAGAAGCCATCGCCAAGCTCCAAAGCGGCAGCACCTTCGCGATAGTGGGAGGTCGGTTTGCTCAGGCCGCTGTGGATGCAACTGTCACCCAGACTGCCGACCGGGCAATCCCAGAGACTGGAGAAGACTGGGGCGAAGCCCATGAATGGTATTGGCAAGGCCTTAGTTGCCACTGGCGTTTACTAGGAGCAGAGGGCACCCGCCCACTCGTGCTCTTACACGGTTTCGGCGCTAGCAGCGCTCATTGGCGACACAATGCAGCTCCTCTAAAAGCGGCTGGATTTCGGATATACAGCCTTGATTTAATCGGCTTTGGTGCCTCCGCCCAGCCCGGACTAAATCAAAACCAACGACTCGACAATCGACTGTGGGGCAAACAGTTGGCAGCCTTCCTAGAGCAAATAGTGAAGGCCAATTCCTGCGAACAGGCAGTACTAATAGGGAATTCTCTAGGAGGACTAACTGCTCTCACCACAGCCGCATTTCGACCAGACCTTGTTGCAGCGGTAATAGCCGCTCCATTACCGGATCCAACATTGGTTCAACCCGTAACGCTCCGACAACCCCGCTGGTGGAGACGGTTATGGGGAAACTTAATCACAATCATCTTTCGCCTGCTGCCCTTAGAGCTAATTGTGCCTCTGATCGCCCACACCCCACTAATCAAGGCAGCACTCCAGATGGGCTACCACCATTCCATCAACTCAGACCACGAGCTACTACGCCTGATAGCCAATCCAGCACGACGACCCACAGCAGCTCGTGCCCTAAGAGCAATGTGTATTGGGATGGCACTCCGACCACATGGTGCGACCGCCCCTGAATTGCTAAAACGACTAGACAAACTGTTGGATCGGCCACCCTTACTTCTTATCTGGGGACGCGAAGACCATTTCGTACCATTAAAAGTTGGCCAACGGCTGCAGCATCAATACCCATGGATAAAGCTTTCAGTGCTTGATGAGACGGGACACTGCCCTCACGACGAATCAACTCAGGAATTTCATCAAACCGTGCTGAGTTGGCTGAACATTAATTTGGTAAAGGATTGACCGCGCGCATGAAGCACACCCTTTCAGTGCTGGTAGAAGATGAATCCGGAGCTCTCAGCCGGATTGCAGGCCTTTTTGCACGCCGTGGGTTCAATATCGACAGCCTCGCGGTGGGGCCAGCAGAAGCCTATGGACAATCTCGGCTCACGATGGTTGTAGAGGGAGATGATCACACCCTCCAGCAGATGAGCAAGCAGCTAGACAAGCTAGTAAATGTGCTGCAGGTTCTTGATTTGACAAGGCAACCTGCTGTTGAGCGAGAACTAATGCTGCTAAAAGTTTCTGCACCCGCCGCTCAACGAAGTGCAATTTTTGATCTAGTTCAAGTTTTCCGAGCAAAAGTGGTTGATGTGGCAGATGAAGCTCTTACTCTTGAGGTGGTAGGCGACCCAGGCAAGCTGGTGGCACTTGAAAAATTGCTAGCCCCTTATGGAATCTTGGAAATTGCCCGCACTGGGAAAGTGGCCCTTGAACGGGCTTCAGGGGTAAATACCGAGCTGTTAAAAGCCTCCCCTAGCGGCGGCAGGGTGCCGGCCTAAGGCGGTGGCGCTTCAGCGCTGGGAGATTGTCTTGCCATTACGAGGGTGGCTCTAACAATCCGATCACCCTGCTGAATTTCATCCACCACATCCAACCCATCGATGACCCTGCCAAAAACGGCATAGCGGCCATCCAGTTGGGGCAGTGCTCGCAAAGCAATGTAGAACTGAGCACTAGCCGAATCAGGCGCCTGCGAACGAGCCATTGCCAGCGAGCCTCTCTGATGACTCAATTGCAATTGCAGCAAGTCGCTGGGGTCATTAATTAGTTGGCTATATCGAGGCTGATCTTCAGTATTCAGCTTCACTTCAAGCGGAATGAAGCGGGCCTGCCCACTTGCTGGATCGATGAATCCACCTTCCCCATAATTTTTCTTGAGATTTTTGGGATCACTTGAGGCAGGATCGCCTCCTTGAACAACAAAAGGTTCAGGTTCCTTAACGACCCGATGAAAAACAGTGCCGTTATAAACACCACGCTTAACAAGATCGACGAAGTTCCCAGCGGTAACAGGAGAGGCCTCACCATCAACCTCAAGAGTGATCCTGCCTCTATTGGTACTCATCTGAACAATGGCTTTGCCCTGCAAGCAAGGGCTACTCAATGTTGAACAAACCGCTTCAATCGATGCCGTAGTCGATTTGCCGCAACTCACTAACAAGGGCATGCAAAGTACAAATACCCAGATAGCTGAACGCCGAAACGAACGAACAAGAGTTGCAACAATCACGGTTTAGAGCCCTTCAAGATTCACATCAAGGAAACGAGCCAACTCAGCCCCTGCCTGCTCCAGCTGAGCTAGAGGGAGAGGCTGACCCACTCGGGTCAAAGAGATGTCACGCCGACCCTTAACCCGCAAAGACACGCGACGAAGAGGATTGAAGCCATCGCGCACCTCAACCTTCACAGCCTTGACATCTTTAAGCGGAAACTCTGCGCTGATCTGCCTGAAATATCCGCGCCGAGAGATTGTCACCAAACCTGCTGCCTTATCAAAGCGGTTGCTACCTGCACCCAAATCAACGGCAAGCATTGCCCAGAGGTAGCTAGCTAGAAGGACACCAGCCAGGCCATAAAGACCCATTACCAGGCCCTGAGGTACGAATAAAAGAACCGAAGGTTTGCCGATAGGGAGCAGATCTCGACCGAGATAACTAGACAGGCAAGTCAAGATGAAGCCGAGGCTCCCGATTGTGACAATCACAGCCAAGAGCTGATTGGAAAGACGTCGAAAACCAAGGACCGGTTGCTCAAGCAACTCTTGCGAAGTCCCGTCGGCATTGGATTTTTCTTGCAAATCAGCTGACATGACTGCCCAATATGTACGCCCATTCTGGACTTAAACGGCGAGCAACGGGCAAAGCTGAAGCAAGCCAAAAGAGCATAAGCAATACAAGGGGTTTCAGCTCAAGGCAACACTTCCCCAAAGGCCCCTTGGAGATTGTTAATGTCGTGCGGTATCCCACAGCTTGCGGCAAACCCGCACCGTTTTTTTTTCCCATGACGATCGCTGTAGGACGCGCGCCTCAGCGAGGATGGTTTGACGTCCTCGATGACTGGCTAAAGCGCGACCGCTTCGTTTTTGTTGGCTGGTCCGGCCTTCTCTTGTTACCTACGGCCTACTTGGCTCTAGGAGGCTGGTTCACCGGTACCACCTTCGTTTCATCCTGGTACACCCACGGCGTTGCCTCTTCTTACCTAGAAGGCTGCAATTTCCTTAGCGCCGCTGTCAGCACCCCTGCAGATGCAATGGGGCACAGCTTGTTGCTGCTTTGGGGACCTGAAGCCCAGGGTGATTTCGTGCGCTGGTGTCAACTCGGTGGTCTCTGGACCTTCGTAGCCCTGCACGGATCATTCGCTCTGATCGGCTTCATGCTGCGTCAGTTCGAGATTGCCCGTCTAGTTGGCATTCGCCCCTACAACGCACTCGCCTTCTCAGGACCAGTCGTTGTCTTCCTGGCGTGTTTCCTGATCTACCCGCTCGGACAATCCAGCTGGTTTTTTGCTCCCTCGTTTGGGGTAGCAGCAATTTTCCGCTTCATTCTCTTCTTGCAGGGATTCCACAATTGGACCCTTAACCCATTCCACATGATGGGTGTTGCAGGAATCCTTGGCGGTGCTTTGCTCTGTGCAATCCACGGTGCAACCGTTCAAAACACCTTGTTTGAAGACGGCGATAAGTCAAATACCTTCAAGGCGTTTGATCCCACCCAGGAAGAAGAGACCTACTCAATGGTCACCGCCAACCGCTTCTGGAGCCAGATCTTCGGGATCGCCTTCTCCAACAAGCGCTGGCTGCATTTCTTCATGCTATTTGTGCCTGTAATGGGCATGTGGACTCCGTCAATTGGCATCGTTGGCTTGGCTGTCAACCTGCGTGCCTACGACTTCGTATCGCAAGAGGTCCGTGCCGCTGAGGACCCTGAGTTCGAAACCTTCTACACGAAGAATGTTCTTCTCAACGAAGGCATACGAGCTTGGATGTCTACTGCGGACCAGCCTCACGAAAACTTTGTCTTCCCTGAAGAGGTAATGCCCCGTGGAAACGCCCTTTA
Source organism: uncultured cyanobacterium (assembly GCA_913047395.1). GTDB lineage: Bacteria > Cyanobacteriota > Cyanobacteriia > PCC-6307 > Cyanobiaceae > Prochlorococcus. The sequence continues at coordinate 447 of CAJWUF010000038.1, read as the reverse complement.
AATCCTCCGTACTGGAGAATGTCGGGGGATACGACCTTGAATCCACCGGCTACGCCTGGTGGGCAGGTAACGCCCGACTAATCAACCTTTCTGGTCGCCTGCTTGGCGCCCACATTGCTCACGCAGGTCTGATGACTTTCTGGGCAGGAGCAATGCTCCTGTTCGAAGTAAGTCACTTCACCTTCGATAAGCCCATTTTCGAGCAAGGCCTAATCCTGATGCCACACGTGGCCGCTCTTGGATTTGGCGTTGGTACTGGTGGTGAAATCGTAGACATCTACCCGTTCTTCCATTGCGGGGTGATGCATCTAATCATCTCCGCGTTCTTCGGATTCGGTGGTGTATACCACTCCCTAGTCGGCCCTGAAAAACTAGAGAACTATTCAGCTCCTTTCTTCAGGCTTGACTGGCGCGACAAGAATCAGATGACCAACATCCTTGGTTACA
>CAJWUF010000037.1 GCA_913047395.1 uncultured cyanobacterium | reverse complement strand
TCTTCTTTGCTTGGTTCACAATCGTGGGGCACTGGTTCCACGCAGGTCGCGCCCGTGCAGCTGCTGCCGGGTTCGAGAAAGGTATCGATAGGAAGACTGAACCATCTCTATCCATGCCTGACCTGGATTAGTAACTAAAGATCAAGCATCGATCATCTTTTACTCGGGAAAATAAACAGCCCTCGCCATCAAGGCGAGGGCTTTTTTCATGAGCCAAAACCACCTGAACTATCAACCCGCAAGAGCATTCCCTAATAAAGAAAGTGCTTAGAAATTCAGCACCAAGTGTTCAAAAGCTCCTCGTCATGGAATCCCTCTTAAGCATTGATAACGAGCAACCAGCACCTCAGCAGTGGCAAACTCAAACCAATCACATTGCTAAAGCAACCATCAAGGCGCTCCACCACCAAGCCACCCTGCCCCTCAAGAGCAAAACCACCTGCGCATAGCAGTGGTTCACCAGTGGCTACATAAGCCTCAATCTCAGATGTACTCAACGCTGCAAAAAGCACACGTGTGGTTACTGTTTCGCTTAGCCGCTCACCGTGATCACTGATTAAACAGTGACCGGTATGCAATAGCCCCCAAGCTCCAGCCATCCTCTGCCAACGACTAATGGCTTCTGCCGCAGTGGCCGGCTTGCCAAATACTGTGCCATCAAACTCCAACACCGAGTCGCAGCCAAGTACTGGAGAAGAAACCTCCATTTGTTGATGCACCACAGCAGCCTTGGCCTCAGCAAGATGCTGAACAAGCCGCACTGGATCAATATGGTGAATGGTTTCTTCATCCACACCGCTCACCCTTACTTGATGGGGGATCGCGGCCTGTTGAAGCAATCGATGACGGGCCGGAGAAGCCGAGGCAAGCATCAACAAAATGAGTCGCAGCATCCAAAACAAGTCCTTAGGCTGCCATCGATGGTCAACCTTGCCACCGTTGCCATGACAAGCGAGATGGAATTGCTTGACATGCGCAGTAAAAAGCGTGCTGCACAAGTCATTCGTTGCCTACCGTTTAACACCCGGTTTTATGCCGATACTCAACTAACAGGACTCCATGCTGAGAAGGTTTGGCAGGAGACCTCTCAATACCACTTGGCTGGCGTGAGCTGGTTTCAGCATTCCGATGCCATTGAGGCCGCTTTTCGCTGGTTAATTACAGTTGGGGTATTACGACGTGAAGTAGATGGCCAAGGATTAACGGCGAGAGTCCGTCTAACCACCCTTGGCCGCCAGCTACTTGAACAATCGCCAGGATTACCGATGCAACAGGCTGGCGCACTTGAACGGCTACATCACTGTGTGCGTCGATTTTGGCCCAGACGATGAGTTCTGCTGGAATGCCTACTCCACTAATGGTGCTAGGCACATCCAGTGGAGCTGGTAAATCATTGATGTCGGCCGCTCTCTGCAGGCTGCTTCATAGAAGAGGTGAAACACCTGTGCCTTTCAAAGGGCAAAACATGAGTAACAACGCCTGGGTTGATGAGAGCGGCGGAGAAATGGCCTACTCACAAGCCCTGCAAGCTTGGGCAGCAGGGCTCAAACCCCAGTGCGCAATGAACCCTGTGCTGCTCAAACCTCAAGGAGACAGCACCAGTGAAGTAATACATCTTGGCAAAAGCGTTGGCACAGCTCGCGCCGAGACCTACTACGAGCAATGGTTTAGGCCTGGATGGAGCGTCATCCGTCAGGGCATCAAAGAACTTCAGTGTTCCTACGCCAATAGCCGACTTGTCTTGGAGGGTGCAGGCAGCCCAGTAGAAGTCAACTTGCAACAACGAGACCTGACAAATTTGCGCCTGGCCAAGTTTTTGCGCGCCCGCTGTCTGCTGGTAACTGATATTGAACGCGGTGGGGTCTTTGCTCAGATAATTGGAACCCTGGCTTTACTTAAACCTGTTGAAAGGCGATTGATACGAGGGCTACTAATTAATCGCTTTCGTGGCCGACGCGAACTCTTTGATGAAGGTCGCCGTTGGCTGGAAGCAGAAACCGGAATCCCCGTAATAGGTGTGATGCCCTGGCTGGACGAACTCTTTCCGCCAGAAGACTCCCTTGATCTGTTGCAACGAACCGGCAAGAAAGATGGCGCCGAGATCGAGATCGCTGTATTGAAATTGCCATCACTAAGCAATTTCTCTGATCTCGATCCGTTGGAGACAGAACCCACAGTGCAACTGCGCTGGGTGGAACCTGGTGATTTTCTTGGCCAACCTGATGCCGTGGTAATCCCAGGCAGCAAACAGACCCTGCGTGACCTGGCCTACTTGCATCGCTCTGGTCTAGGCCTACAGGTGCAGAGTTTTGCTAAAAGCGGTGGGCATGTATTTGGTGTCTGCGGTGGCATGCAAATGCTTGGTTGCAGCCTGATAGATCCTCAAGGCCTCGAAGGTTTAACCAGTCAAAACGCAACAAACAACCTGGCTGGACTCAATCTGCTACCCCTACATACCGTCTTCGAACAAGACAAGGCCTTACGGCAACGCGAGGTCATCAGCAATTGGCCAGACACGACCAAAGTGATTGGATTTGAATTACACCATGGCATTAGCCAACCAATAAATGACGACGACAAAACGCTCCAACCCATAGCCAACGACCCGTCCCTGGGCTGGGTGAAAAAACACGAGGACCTAGGCAATGTGGCTGGCACCTACCTACACGGCATTTTCGACAACGGGAGCTGGCGAAGGCATTGGCTCAATATGCTCCGCCAGCGCAAGAAATTAACCCCCTTGCCCATTACCTATCCCCACCATGGCGAACAGAAAGAACAACTACTAGATCGACTTGCCGACGCTTTCGAACAGCATGTAGACATCTCACCACTACTAGAAGCATGATGGCTCCCAATAATGAGAGCAAATGTGGCCCAATGCCAATTCTCGCTTCGCCAACCATGGCTTGATTGGCTCCAGGAGACACACGAAACAGGGATCATGATCCCCTCCAATTTTCATTGCCGGGAATGAATTCGCCGAGCCACCGGTCCTTGATACGCAGCAGTTACCTAGCGGCTATTGCAGGGACTGTCGGAGGAACCGTAACTGCAATTGTCATGCTGCTCATCGAAGCAGTAAGAATAAGCATCTGGGGGGCAGCAATAGGCAAAGGATTAGCAACTGAGCGGCCGCTGGCCTGGTGCCTAGGGATAGGAATAAGTGTGGGTCTCCTAATCGCCCTAACCCAACGTCAACGCCCAAAGGCATTGCTTCCAGAATTACAAGAAACTCTGGACGAACTACGTCAACCGAGTGGCTTATCCGAGTCACACAGCAAAGACCAACTACTAAGTGGAGCACTAGCACTAGTCGGAGGCGGAACCGTCGGCCCAGAAGCCCTGATGACGCGCCTTGTCGCAGTTGCTTGCCATCGACTCTGGAAAGGCCAAGACCGCAAAATCACTGCCGCTGCACTAGCCGGGAGCTTGGGACTCTTTGGTTCTCCTTTTGTTGGCGGAGCAGCATTGGCAGGAAGGCGCTGGCAACTGCTCTGGCGCTGGCTACCTGGAACCATCGGAGGAATAGCTGGCTTCCTTGCCTTTGATGGTTTAAGCAGCCTTGGCAGCGGGCTTCATGACATCCCATATACCTGGCCCCTAGTCAGCCAAGACGACCTGCCTACCTTCCTCTCAGCCCTGCTTGCTGGAATCGTTGGCAGCTTCTGTGGTGCAGGTCTTAACCAATGGCGACAGTGGCTTAAAAATCTCGAACTGCATCGTCGCTTCTGGTGGTGGCCTGCATTAACAGGAGCATTCCTGGGCATTGCAACCTGGGGATTGCCACTTGCGACTTCCTCTGGGGAGCAACAAATACGCCCACTGATGCTGGGAGAGTGGTCGTTATTACCAACTGTGCTGATCATCTCCGGCGTAATCAAGTTGCTACTTATGGGGCTTTGCCTAGAAACAGGCTGGCGTGGTGGACAATTTTTCCCGGCAATTCTCGCAAGTTGCGCCATTGGCATTGGCCTACATCAACTCCTACCCGAACTCGGCAGTATTGATAGCTGGTGCGGAGGTGTTGTAGGCGGCAGCCTCTCAGTCCTATTAAATTCACCTCTGATCGGCTTAATCCTTGGAATCTCCCTATTACAGGGACACGGGGCTGGTGCGCTGCTTATAGGGCTACTAATCGGCCAACTAATCTCACCATGGCGTAACCCTCCTCAAATCAACTATTGATGGATGGATTTCGATTAGAGAGCAAACACATCATCCTCAACAAAATTATCACCGAAAATAGCGAAGAACGATAAAAGATAAAGCCCTTTTCTTGCAGCTAACTCTAGACAATCAAGAGTCAGTACTAGAAGAGGATTGCTACCTGTTACGTAAACTAATGAGGTAACAGGTAGGCAATCAACCTCAACATATAGAGTTACTGGAGCATTTTAAAATGCTATCAACCCTCAAACTCGCGGCGCGGTGCACTAACACCCTTAGGTTGAACACCCTTTATATAAGCAAGCATCGTATCGGCATCCGATACCTCAAACGGATCACCATCAGCATTATCACTTAACCCTGGCTCAACAAACATTTTCTCAATATTACCGTCACTTACCAGCATTGAATAACGCCAAGAGCGCAAACCAAAACCTAGGTTTGACTTTTCAACAAGCATGCCCATCTTTCGGGTGAACTCGCCGTTACCGTCAGGAAGCATGAATATATTCTTAGTACCCAAATGCTTGCCCCACTGAAACATCACGAAGGCATCATTAACTGACAAGCAGATAATCTGATCAACACCATGCGCTACAAGCTCTGCGTGCAATTCCTCATAACGGGGAAGATGGTTAGACGAGCACGTAGGAGTGAATGCACCGGGAAGGGCAAACAAAACCACCTTCCGACCTTTAAAGATCTCATCAGAAGTAAGATCCTTCCAACGAAAGGGATTGGACCCAGATACAGATTCGTCGCGAATGCGGGTTTTAAATGTGATCGCTGGAACGCTTTCGAGAAGAGGCATAGAGAAAATCAAAAACTAGTACAAGCAAAATCAGAAAGCTGACCTGGAAGCAAGGCCAGCTTTCTCAATGAGCTTATCCATAGCCTATCCGGATAAGAGTGCAAAAGGCTAGGTATTGATACCCATCCTTGCGAATCAGTTCTCTGCAAGGTTGCTTGAGCTGGCCAAGTTTGCGGGCAATCACAAAACGCCTCCTAAGCTCAAGAAATAGGCTCACCTATGAGAGATATCAAGCTCACCGTCGCTTCAAGCAGAAGCCCTAACCTTTAAGCTAAATAGCAAGCGATTATCAATCTCCAAAATACAATCCCAAATCACCTAACCCTACGGGGAGCATTTATCAAATAAGACCATCATAAATCCACTTGAGCATGACATCTGTACTTGTTGAGCAACAAAAACAACTTCAAGGCTAACGCCGACGGCGTGAATCAATCTGCAGCAGATCCCTCACTCGCTGAACCTGACTAGCAAGCTGGGGATCACTCGAGAGCCTCTTCTCCACTTGCTCGATGGCATACATCACGGTGGTGTGATCCTTGCCACCGAAAGTCTCGCCGATGCGAGGCAAGCTCAAATCCGTGCCCTGCCGCATCAGATACATGCCCACCTGCCGAGCATGGCTGACGGATCGACGCCGACTACTACTACGCATGTCTTCAGGAGTCACATCAAAAACCTCCGAGACCTTTTCGATCACCTGTCGCGGCGTTACCTCCACCCCTTGACCATTGGGATCAAGCATGGGTGCCACCGATTCCACCGTCATCGGGAGCCCCGTAATCGAGGCAAAAGCAACTGCCCTGGTAAGAGCCCCCTCCAGTTCACGGATGTTGGAGGTAAAGCGCCCAGCGATGTACTGAATTAAATCGCGAGGCAACATCATGCGCTCGAGCTCCGCCTTCTTCTGCAAAATGGCCATGCGGGTCTCTAAATCAGGAGACTGAATATCAGCAATCAAGCCCATCGAGAATCTTGAGGTTAGGCGTTCTTGAAGCCTTGGAATCTGACTTGGAGGTCTATCACTGGCAATCACAATCTGTCGGCCAGCCTCATGCAGAGCATTAAAGGTATGAAAGAACTCTTCCTGGGTGTATTCCTTACCTTCGATAAACTGAATATCATCAATCAAGATTAAATCAGCGGCCCGGTATCGATTACGAAAAGCCTGCATGCCGTCCTTGCGAATAGCGACAATCAGATCATTAGTAAAGGTCTCTGTAGAAACGTAGGCCACCTTGGCCTCAGGATTAATCTCCAATCGGTAGTGACCGATGGCCTGCATCAGATGAGTCTTGCCCAGACCAACACCGCCGCAGATAAATAAAGGATTGAATTCCCTCCCAGGAGCTTCCGCAACAGCTAATGCAGCAGCATGCGCCATACGGCTATTGGGCCCCACCACAAAGCGATTGAAGACATAGCGCAGGTTCAGTCCAGGAAGAATCCGCCGTGGCCCACTAGAAGGAGACGCATCAGCGGGTATTGCCTCTGAAACAGATGCTGGCGGGGATACTGACGGCAAAACCGTCTCAGGAGGTCCTCCCTCCTCTTGAGCTTGAACAATCACCCTCACTGACTGGCCGTAAATCTTCTCAGCCGCTGCCTCAATAGTCTGAACGTAATTCTTACGCAGCCAGTTGCTTGCAAAGCTATTGGGAGCAAGCAGAGTCAACTCTCCATCTTTAAACCCCTTGCAAGAAGCAGGACGTATCCATGTCTCAAACGTAGGTTTACTGAGATTGTGCTGAAGGGCCAGCTGCACCTTGGTCCACAGCTCGTTGCCCGTCAGCACCACATCGTTTGCCCCTCGATTGCTGAATCTACGCAACTTCTATCAAGCGGGCAGTCTTTAATAAGAGCCTGATGTTCTTGTTCGCTGGCATCTGAATCTGTCATGCCCCTTGCACTATCTAACCGCAGACTGCATCCGATGGGATGGTTTGGCTTAGCCCTCATCAGTATCACCGTATGTGGTTGCAACGAAGGGTTACGTGAACGGATAGGGATTGGTTCTAAGACAAGCCCAAACAGCCCACCTGTAGTCAGTGATTCACCCAAGCAAGCGCCTTTACAGCCCGGCTCCAATGTAATCGTCACGGCTGTGGAACGAGTCGGTCCAGCCGTAGTGCGCATCGATACGGTGAAACGGGTTGCTAATCCTCTTGGCAACATCTTCGGGGGAAGACCTCCCGTACAGCGGCAACAAGGCCAGGGATCTGGCTTTATCACCCGCTCTGACGGGCTGATCTTCACCAATGCACACGTTGTGCATGGGGCCGAACAGGTATCAATAACGCTGCCGGATGGACGCAGTTACAACGGCAAAGTGCTTGGCGGCGATCCCCTCACAGATGTTGCCGTAGTCAAAGTCGTGGCTGAGAAGCTTCCCGTTGCCCCCCTCGGCAATTCCAACAACATCAAACCTGGTCAATGGGCAATTGCGATCGGCAACCCTCTTGGACTAAATAACACTGTTACCGCAGGGATTATCAGCTCCGTCGAACGCACCAATGCCTTGGGAGCTGGGCAGAGAGTTCCCTACATCCAAACCGATGCCGCCGTTAACCCAGGCAACAGCGGAGGACCTCTGATTAATTCCTCCGGTCAAGTGATCGGAATCAATACCGCAATCAAAGTTGCACCAGGAGGTGGGCTGAGCTTTGCCGTCCCAATCAACCTGGCCAAACGAATTGCTCAACAAATTTTAAGTAAAGGGCAAGCATCTCACCCCTACATCGGGGTGCGGCTGCAGAGCCTCACCCCTCAGCTGGCTAAAGAAATTAACGCAACTAGAGGCAAATGCCGTGTACCGGAAGTTAATGCTGTTTTCATTGTCGAAGTTATGCCCAACAGTCCAGCAGACAAAGCTGGCATGAGCCAATGCGACTTAATTAGACAAGTGGATGGCAAGATCGTGCGTGATCCTTCGCAAGTTCAACTTGCAGTTGATCGCGGCCAGGTGGGCCAACCCATGCCGCTCATCCTTGAACGAAATGGCGAGGAACTCGAAGTAATAGTGAAACCAGCAGAACTTCCCCGTCAGGGTTGAATTCAGATGACAAAACCGGCTCTGGTGGTTATGGCCCGCTGGCCAGCAGCAGGTCGGTGCAAACGACGACTCGCCAACAGCCTTGGGATAGTCCGTGCAGCTTCAATCCAGAACAGACTTACCAAGCACACCCTGTCTGTGGCAAATTCTCTCTCCGACAGAAATCTGGTCGAGCTAAAGCTAGCGATTACTGGCCTTGCCCCTAGGGCAGCCAAGCGATGGGGGCTGAATCAGGGTGTGAGGACAGTGGAGCAGCAAGGGAACGGGAGCCTGGGTGAACGCATGCGCAGACAGGTATTGCGGGCACAGCAAAGATCCCATCTCCAAACCATCACAGGTAGAACCACACTGCTAATCGGTACGGACCTGCCAAATCTGTGCGAACGAGACCTGCTTCAAGCCCTAAAGGCTTTAGAAGAGCATGAACTCGTGCTAGGCCCCGCAAATGATGGGGGGTACTGGTTACTTGGGCTATCAAAAGGACTAGTACAACCTGTAGCGAGCTGGCCCTTCTGCGGCATTCCCTGGGGGACTAATCAAGTGATGGAATTAACACTGCAGCAAGCACAGTGGGCAGGCATAACCCCTGGCTTACTTCGTCAACAAAACGATCTTGACCGCCTCGAAGATCTTGAGCCTTGGCAAGCATGACCAATATGCCCAGCCTCAGCGTCGTCGTGCCATGCCTCAATGAAGCAAAAAGGCTGCCACTACTGTTAGCCGATCTTCAGCGATGGCCAAGTTTCCTTGACCTTTGGATAATTGATGGTGGCAGTTCTGATTGCACAGAACTAGTTGCAAATCTCGCTGGAGCTCAGCTACTGAGGATTGAGAAGCCCAACAGGGGGGCTCAGCTCAGCCACGGAGCCAACCATGCAAGGGGTGATTGGCTGATGTTCTTGCATGCAGATAGCCGACTACCTCGCCAATGGCCGGCTGCAGTTGAAGCAGTCATTAATCAGTCCTCAGCAAAACTAAACGCTTGGTTTTTCGACTTCAAGATCAATGAAAAAGGAGCAGGACTGCGCTTACTAGAACAAGCAGTAGACCTTCGCAGTAAATGGCAACAAAGGCCCTATGGCGATCAGGGCTTGCTTATCAACAAGAGCCTCTACAAACAAATGGGTGGATATGCACCGCTGCCATTAATGGAAGATCTTGATTTTATTGAGCGACTTTCTTGCCAAGTGAAGCTGAAAAGTCTCGGCCTACATCTCTACACCGACGGCCGCCGCTGGCAAAAGTTTGGCTTACTTTCGCAAACCTGGCGAAATGCCCAATTACGTCGACAATGGCGGCGCGGAGAGAGCACAAACCTTCTATCAAAAAAGTATTACCAAAAGTGACTTGTCTCAGCATCAAGTCAGACTCAATTATTATTTAATCCAACATATAAATAATCGAGATTGAACCTTGCTCAAGCTTGAATAACTTCTTCATTCGTTGGCTTTGCGATTTGGATTGGTCAGCCAGCCAAAGCAGAACAAACATATTCAGCTTAATGTTTGGAACATCACCCTGATGCATTCTATCAATTTACAAATATTCCAGGATATTTAGTACACGAAGGAATAGTAGATTTTATCCCTTCTGAGAATACGGGGAGACAAAACAAGGACAGACAGAAGGTGCCTGTGTGACGAAGAAAGACCCACCTGGCTACAAGTGAGTGCATTACTGGGGGACTCCCAACAGAGCAGGCGGAGCAAAAGATGGTGAATACAACGCTTATCATCCAAGAAATCCGCGCCTAACATACCGCCAGAAACACCCCATTACTCCAGTCGAAGTGATAGGTTCCGATATTCAACAAAGAGGATGGAGTGCTGCATGCAAAGTTAAACTTTAAACACTTCTATCCTACAAATTTCTCCTTAGTCGCTGCTACTACTTTTACAAACTTATCAAGAATTATTGGGACATCATTGAAGATAAAAGTATATAGCCATATGCCATGCTCCCTTTACTATCAAGCAATTGCTTTTAAGCAAGATGCGGTTAATTTAGCCCGGCATCATAGCGATACCAGATCTGCTTTAGTGGCTCTCAATAATATAAATAGACTATTGCCTGCAACCCCTCACTCTCAACTGGCATACCAAAATGCACAGCGATGGCCTTGTGGTTCAAGAGTCCAGCCCTGCCGCTTATAAAAAGAAACAACACCTGGATCTGCAAAGAGTGTGACCCGCTCAATGCCCATCTCTTTAAGAGACTCAAGGATGTAATCCATCAGCTGCTTACCTAGCCCTCCCCCTTGATAGAGAGGGTGAATCGCAACATCCCAAACAGTGGCCTCGAGAACTCCATCTCCTGTGCATCGAGCAAAGCCAACTAAACGAGGGAATTGGGAGTCATGACGCCAGAGGCCCACATTCAAGAGAGTGTGCTCAAGTGCCCGATGCACGCGCCGCATCGGGCGGCGACTCCACCCCACAGCCGTAAGCAATCGCTCAAGCTCCAAAAGATCGAATTGACGGTATTGACTGATCACAAGGTTGATCTGCTCATTAGCGAAGAGACACTCACGTGCCCCCTGCCCATAGGCCTGCTCAAGTACCTCTGGCGTTAGCAAACAGGAGCTGATCACACAGCAGTGCTGAACTCAACTGATCCTGCCTCACCATCACCCCCATAGCTCTCAATCTGGAGGTTGCTGTTGCTATCTACGCCATCAAAATCGAATGGCTGAATCCAAAGAAATGAATTCAGAGTTTGGCCAGTCCCCGCTCCTGCAGTTCCGCCAACTGAGAGTAGAGCCCGCCTTGAGCACGAAGCTCTAGGTGGGTTCCCTGTTCAACCAACTTGCCCCGCCGAAGCACCATGATGCGATCAGCTGCTTCCACAGTGGCCAAACGATGGGCAATGACAACAGCAGTACGACGTTCAAGCAACCGATCCAGATCCCTTTGCAAGGTTGCTTCGGTAGAAGGATCCATGAAGGCTGTTGCCTCATCCATTACCAATACCGTGGGGTTTCGAATAGCAACCCTGGCAACTGCCAACAGCTGTCTCTCTCCTGATGAAAGATTGCCGCCTCTCTCCCTAAGCTCAGTCTCCAAGCCTTGGGGCAACCGATTGAGCAAAGGGTCAAGGCCAAGATCCCTACAAATCTCCCGCAAGCGATCATCATCAATAGAGGCATCCAATCGCAAGTTGTCAGCAACATTGCCGCTGAAAAGGAATGTGTCCTGAAGCACTACCCCCAACTGTTTACGGAGCCGTTGGAGAGGAATAGTTCTGATATCCACGCCATCGAGCATGATCCGCCCGAGCTGAGGCTCATAGAGTCGACAAAGCAAGCGAATAAGTGTCGTCTTACCTGAACCGGTTGGTCCGACAAGGGCAACATGTTCACCAGGAGCAATCCGGAAACTTAGATCTTGGAGAATCGGCTCATCTGGCCGATAGGCAAAGCTCACACCCTCAAAGACCACCTCCCCAACAGGAGCAAAACCCTTGGATCCTGGGGCGACAGATGCCGGCTTGATAGGGCTCTGATAGTCAGAACTCTGATCAACAATGTCAAGCGGCTGCTCCAGTAATTCACCAATCCGTTCAACAGCCGTCAGTCCCCCCTGAATCTGGGTAAAGCGATCTGCAAGTTGGCGTAAGGGTTCAAAAAGTCGCTGAGAATAAAGAATGAACGTTGTCAAAATGCCAAGTCCCATCGTCTCGGCAGTCACCATCCATCCACCAAAGGCAAGCACCGCTGCAACGGCGACAAGAGCAACCCATTCAACAAAAGCAGAGATACTGCTGTCGTAAAAAATCGTTCCGTTGACAGCCTGCCGATAGGCCGAACCTGTTCGCTCAAAAAGCTGGCCATTAAAAGTTTCTCGACGAAACATCTGGACTACTTCCAACCCCTGAAGGTTTTCCTGAAAGTCAGCATTTAGCTGTGAAAGCTCTTCCCGCACGCGGTAATTAGCCTTCCGAAAGCGCCTTTGCAACCAAAGGATTACCAGAGTTACAGGCACCTGCGTTAATAGCAGCAATACACCTAGGCGCCACTCAATCAAAATCATGGTGACTGAAATCACCACAAGAGTCACTAAATCAGTCAGAACGCCCACAGCTCCACTGCCAAAAACTTCGGCCAGTGCGTTTACATCACTAGTCAGCCGCGTCAGCAGCTTGCCCACAGGCATTCGGTCGTGAAAACGTAGCGAAAGAGCCATTGCATGGGCAAACAGATCATTACGAATACGAGCAGTGAGCCGCTGTCCCAAGGACTCGATATTGAAGCTCTGAAAACCCTGCAGACCCAAACGCAGAAGAACAGAAAACAGAAGAGTCCCAACCAAAATCCTGACAGCTGTACTCATTGGCAGAGCACTGAGCCAGGGGAAGGTTGACTCGTTCCTCAAAATGCTTATCGCTTCGCCGACCAAAAGAGGTTGAATGGCCCCAGCTAGGGAGAGCGGCAGCAAGAGGGAAAGGATGATCCAAAGACGCCGACGGTCCTGACTGAGATAGCGCCCAAGACGCCGCACCCGCTGAAAATCAGTAGCTGCCATCAACCTGAAGACTTATGTCCTGATTCCTGGATCCGCATCGCCTCAACGATCGACTGAAGTTCTCCGCAGTCCAACCGCAAGGCCAGTGGATGACCAATCAAGCGTGCTGAGGACTGAAATAACTCCTCAATAGCCACCAATCCATTATCGCGAAGAGTTCGGCCGGTAGCGACTAGA
>CAJWUF010000036.1 GCA_913047395.1 uncultured cyanobacterium | reverse complement strand
TTACAGAAGCTTTCCCAGCCACTAAGGCGACCACTGCGAATGGTGGTGGTCATGAGTTAAGTAAAAAGAGCCCCATAAGGGACAGCTATGAAAGGCAGGCAAACCCGCCAAAGCCAATCGTAAAGGAATATTGCGCAATCTGTAAATAGATTGCGGAACACAAATAAACCGGCCAGTGGCAAGCAGGAATGAGGTCTCAACGAGACTTAAGGCTTAAGGACTGAGCACCAGAAGACGTGCTGACTTTGGTCAACACGCTGCTTATCAGATGACGCCCAGAAGAGCTTGTGCATGTCCTCATAGCAAGCCATCTACAAAACCAACGAAAGCTCTAGAAGCGAATAGTGCGATCGCCTACCAAAGGCGAAATGCTGGCGCAATCAAGCTGAACCACCTAGATAATGAATCACAACTCCTGATTAAATGCCCAGAACTGCACCGGCTTTTTTTTCCGCACTAATCCTTGTGAGCGGGCTGATTGCTATCACTGGTTGTCGGAAGGATCAGAACTCATGGACTACTAACCAAGCTGAAGCGATCAATCGTCTTGAACTGCGACTAGATCAACTAGAGCGTCAGATAGGACAAAACATCCCCTCTCCCACCGATACCAACAGCAAGAGTCCTGCAGGACCGGTCAAGTCACTAACCATTCGCATGGATTCGACAGACGGTCGTCTAAGGCTTTATTGGGCTGACGGTAGTGAAAGCGATCTTCTCTGCACGAAAGAACAATCAACGCGGATTCAATGGGCATGCGGCTGACTTCAGTCACATCCGATCACACCTCTAAAGCAAACCTGACAAGCATTTCAAGGGCCAAGGAGTCACCATGGCAGAAATGAAAAGTATGCCTACAGGATTAAAAGCTGCCGCCCCGTTGGCTATTGCAATCTTCATGGTCGGGTTAGCTGATCTATCCCATGCCCAGGACTCCCTACCACTAAGCCAACCCAAAGCAGCCAACCTGGCACGAATGCGTGCCGAAGCACTTAATGGCGGATTGAGCGCCTACCGAGCCGATCAGTGCATGTACGCAATAGTGGCTAAAGGCTGTCTTGTCTCCACCACAAACGAAGGATTCCTGTTTCGATTTCGAGGAGGCTCTCCAGGCTGGCAACAACTCACCCCAGCAAAACCAACTATCGAAACCGAGGTGTTTGTCTCACGTGATGGAGACCGCATCCTCGCCGTTCCCTACAACGGTCCAGTGCGTTAAGCCATTAATAATCATTAGCTGATTGCTAATCATGTGACCTTTGTTTTTTTGGCCAGCATGAGCATCGCGTCGCGCCCTTGCTATTAGTTGAAATCAACCTTTGAGCAGAGAGGAATGTCTCTTCGCAACATCTCACTACTGATAGCCCTTATTGGGGCTCCTTTGCTGGCAGATCTGGCCATCCCGACCCAAGCACAAGCACAAGTTCAGCACTCCAAGGTCCGTGCCCTCAACCTGGCCCGTGGCACTGCGATCAAAATCAATGGCGGGCTTTCCGTCTACCAACCAGCCCCGTGCATGTTTTCCACGGGCACTGATGATAATGATTGCCTGATTAGAAGCAGTAGCAATGGATATACCTATCGATTCTTAGGTGGCTCCCCTGGCTGGTCACAATATGGAATTCAGCCAACAACAGAAACCGAAATTCAGATTTCCCCAGACGGAAAGTCTGTTCAGCAAGTCATCTACAACGGTTCCCCCCGCTAAAAGCCAACTAACTGCTGCAAAGCCCCTTTCAATGCCTCAGGCAGGGGCCATACCTCTCGAGAGGTCAAGCTCATGGCAATGTGCTTTTCAAAGTAAGCCGCCTCATTGATAAAAACGGGAACAGGCAACTCCTGACCTTCAAACCTGAGAACCTCACCATCCGGACGAAGAAACAATGGGGTCCCTGCTTTAAGCGGCCGCCAATCTCCCCCCTGAAGCTGTGGATGGACAATTGCAGCAGGCCGACCGGAAGCATCACGAGGCAGGTCCAGACTTCCCAGATGACGATGCACTACGAGGTGATCTGGGTAGCTCAGCAATCCAGATGAGACCTTGCCCAGTGATTCAAGGCAAGCCTCCAAAGCGAGACGAGTCTGCTCAACAATGCAGGCCTGAAGCAGTGACTGAGGGACAGGACCGATTTCAATCACCAAGCCACAAGGCCAACCCTCCACCAAAAACCCCTGCTGGTCTTGATCCCCCTCATGCAGATAGATAGGCAGACCCAGCCGAGCTTGGATCAATGCCGCCAATGCCAAATCGGCCGATCGACGGCCATAAACCACCAAACAGTTGCCCATTGCCGCTGTAGTGCTATGGAGGTCTATGGCGATCTGGCAGGGTTTATCTCCCTGCGGGCCATAAAGTCTCAACAGCTCCTTAGCACGATCAACCTCTCGATCTGAAGAACTGCTAGAGCTGAGTAAGTCGAGCCGAAAACTGCGGTTCAGATCCCGATCCAAATAGCGTCGACCCAGCTCAAGAGCCGCAGGATTTCCAATCACTTGCACAAGCTGAACAGCATGGGTGTTGATCAGCTCAGGCGTCTCAGACCACTGTTCAAAGAGCCAGGGAGCGTTGACTTCATTGCCATGAGTGCCCGCCACCAAAAGCACCTGAAAGCGAGACATCAAGAATCCTTGGCAAGCCTCAGCCTGGCTAAAAATGGCTACAAAGGAAACCACCATGTCGATCCCCCCCGCTGTTGTTGCTGCTGCCCGATTGGGCTGGCACTGGCAATGGAATCAACTAATGGGCGGCCTAGCTCCTGCAGATGCGAAGGGAAACTACCGGCGCCCCCCTAGCCAGCATCAGCAGGCAACATTGCCCGCAGAGCAAGAGCTGATCAACAGATCAGCAGACCAATATCCCCGCCTAATCATTGGCCGCAGCTGCCCCTGGGCACATCGCACTTGGCTGGTGCATGAGCTTCGCAACCTGCAAAGCAGCCTCTCCCTGCTCCTAGCCCAAGCAGACCACAAGGCAGGACGCTGGCAGCTAGATCCAGACTGGTTGGGCTGCAAGTCTCTGCTTGCCTTATATCAACGCTGTGGTGCCCCACCAAGCCATCGTGCAACCGTTCCAGCCCTAGTCGATCCAGGCACCACAACAGAACAATCACCACGCCTACTTGGCAACGAAAGTGCTCAGCTCGTGGAAGTTCTCAACCTATGGCCCGCAGCCAAAGATGCTCTTGATCTAGCCCCATCAGACCTTCAAGGTGAAATCAATAGTTGGCAGGAGCTTCTACAAACAGCTGTTAACGATGGTGTGTATCGATGTGGTTTCGCACGCACCCAAACGGCTTACGACAAGGCCTGCAACGAACTATTCGACGCCCTCACACAAGTAGAGAGCAGCCTCTCGAAGAAAGGTCCATGGCTGTGTGGAGAGAAACTTACCTTGGCTGATGTAAGGCTGTTCCCAACCTTGATCCGCTGGGAGATGGTCTACGCACCACTCTTTGGCTGCAGTCAACAGCCCCTCTGGGCCTTTCCTCATCTCTGGCGTTGGCGCCAAAGACTTTTCGCCATGCCTGGTATAGATAAAACCTGTGATTCAAGGGCTTGGCGCCAGGATTACTTTGGTGCACTCTTTCCACTTAATCCCAGCAATATCGTTCCATCGGGTCCTGATCTAGCCAAACTAGTAAATGCCTCGGCCCCTGATCAGCAATGACCGGTAATGCACAATCTTTCAACCCAGGCACTAACACAATGAAAGAAAACGAATTTGAAGGGGTTTACGGCCGTTACAGCATCACCCGCAATGACGAACTAGAAGTGCAGCGATATCGACTCGCTTTACTGCTTTGTGGAGTGACCTTCTCAGCGGGACTTGGACAATGGCTAGTTCTTGGACCCACTTGGGCCTGGGTATGGCTGCTGCCGATGGCAATCGGCCTGGGCCTAGCACTGCAATGGATTCATATCTACCTTCGCCCACTCCATCAGGCACTGCAATTGTTATGGGCTCTGGGATGCCTAGGTGCGGTACTGATTGCACTCCGTGTAGGCACTGACACGATGCTCTCAACGATCAACGCAGAGCCAGCTTGGACATGGGCGATCGGTCCCCTGTTCGCAGCATTAACAGGGGTGGGATTCAAAGAATTCTTCTGCTTCGGTCGACCGGAAGCAATTGGTCTCACACTGCTAATTCCAACAGCCCTATTGGGTCATCTCAGCGGATTAATGGGTGGAGAAGTAGTGATGGCCTTACTTACCTCTGCTGCTTTGCTACTGCTGGTGTTAGCCCTGCGAAAGTTCGGCATGGATGCTGCAGCTGACGTCGGTGACAAGAGTGTGTTTGATTACCTAAGCAATCAGCAAGCTAGCGAAGCTCTGTGAGTCTGATCAGCCTGATAGAGGCATCAAAAGACTTCGGCATCAACACATTATTTGCCGAACTCACTCTGCACATCAACGAAGGGGAACGCCTAGGACTGATAGGTCCAAATGGTGCTGGAAAATCGACACTACTCAAGGTGCTCGCCGGAGTTGAGCCACTAGGGGAAGGGGTGAGGAGATGCTCGCCGCGCTTGCGGGTGGAACTAGTTGGACAGGAAAGTACCGTGGAACCTGGCCATACGGTGCTGCAAGAAGTACTTGCTAAATGCGGCGAAAAGAGGGAACTGCTACTTCGCTTCAACGAACTCAGCAATTCTGTAGCCCACGAGCCGAACAATGCAACGCTTTTAGCTGAGTTAGGACAACTCAGCCAACGCATGGATGATGCCCAGGCATGGGGCCTGGAACAGCAGTGCCAAGAAGTCCTTCAACGTCTCGGCATTACCGATCTACAGCGACCGGTCGAAGAACTCTCTGGCGGATATCGCAAGCGCGTAGGCCTAGCCTCCGCCTTGGTAGCAATGCCCGACGTACTGCTACTTGATGAGCCCACCAACCATCTCGATGCAGCGGCAGTGGAGTGGCTACAAAGTTGGCTCGACCGCTATCCAGGAGCTCTAGTGCTTGTTACCCACGATCGCTACGTGCTCGATCGGGTGACTAATCGAATGGTGGAAGTCGATCGAGGCAAAACCCGTACCTATCTCGGCAATTACAGTACTTTTCTGCAGCAAAAAGCTGAACAAGAAGCCTCGGAAGCCTCAACGGCCGCCAAGTTCAAAGGCGTTTTAAGAAGAGAGTTGGCCTGGTTGAGACAAGGCCCCAAAGCCCGCAGTACCAAACAGAAGGCTCGCCTACAGCGAATTGAGGCAATGCGAACAGAACCCTTGCCGTCGCCTAAGGGTTCTTTGGAGATCGCCAACGTAAGTAGGCGGATAGGCAAGCTAGCGATCGAAGTAGAAGCCCTGCAAATCACAGCCAATGACACGCCAGACAGCCCCTTGCTTCTCGATGATTTCACCTACAGCTTTACTCCAGAAGACCGCGTTGGAATCATTGGAGCCAATGGCACTGGCAAATCAACTCTGCTTGATTTAATCGCCGGTCGACGGCAACCCACCAGCGGCAAATTACGGCTAGGCGAAACAGTGCACCTCGGCTACCTCGATCAGCACACTGAGGACATTGCCAGAGGCAAAGGCCTAGAGCGCAAGGTGATTGACTTTGTTGAGGAAGCTGCCTCGCAAATAAATCTAGGCAGAGAACAAATAACAGCCTCTCAGCTGCTAGAGCGCTTCCTTTTCCCCCCAGCTCAGCAGCACAGCCCCCTTGGGAAGCTCTCTGGAGGGGAACGCCGCAGGCTCACCCTCTGCCGAATGCTGATCCAGGCTCCAAACGTGCTTCTGCTCGATGAGCCAACCAACGACCTAGACGTGCAGACACTGAGCGTGCTCGAAGACTTCCTTGAAGACTTCCGTGGCTGCGTTGTCGTGGTCTCTCATGACCGCTACTTTCTCGATCGCACCGTAGATCGCCTCTTCAACTTTGAGAATGGTCGCTTAAAGCGTTTTGAAGGCAATTACAGCGCCTTCCTTGAACAACAACAGCGGCAGGAGCGACAGGTCAGCGAAACAAACGAATCCGTGCCAATTAGCCCCTCTCGGGAACCTGGCTCATCTAGGCAAACTTCATCATCCTCTACAGAATCAAAACGAGCTGCATCCCAAGCCGCAGCACTCAATAAACCGCGCCGAAGAAGCTTCAAAGAATCACGTGAGCTGGAAGCCCTGGACAAACAACTACCGCTATTTGAAACGCAGCGCTCAGAACTTGAAGCATCTCTATCTCAAGGCGGTGAAGATTCAACTGTTCTTAGTAAGCAATTAGCCGAACTGATCGAAACACTGCATAAGGCAGAAGAACGCTGGCTCGAGCTCAGCGAACTGGCTCCTTAAAACTGCCATGTCTTTACTGGGGATGAGGCCGTTCTCCACCAGCAACTGTCCGAGCTAACAACACCGAAACAACCGTACCCCCATGACGCTTAGAACGTTTTGCCTGCCTTGAATCTGTGGGAATAGTTTCTGAAGTTCTGATCCAGGGGGCCGTTTTTACCAGTGCGCCCTCAACCTCACCACTCGCTGTGCTCAAGTGCATCGCAGGTTTCGATAATGAATCCGAAGCGCTGACTGACAAGGCAAGAGGGAACACATTGCTTCCACTCCAAAGCACCTGCAAAGCTCAGTTCAACACGCCATTGACGCTACTCAGAGAGATGGCAAAACGTTTCTGGGCCGTTGATCCAAAACATCCGCCCCTTGTCATCAACAAAATAGCGCTCGTGCCGGTCTCTGATCCGCACCATGCCATCAGCCTCATTCTCCCGAAACAGCTGCTAGCCACTTAACAACCGTCTTAGCAATCGTGTTGTAACGGAAACCAAATTGGGGGCACCTTATGGCGCAACCGATCAATGTGCTTATCGTATGGCAGTCGACAGAGGCCGGCGCAGGCCAAGACTTCATGAAAAGCATCGACGAGCACATCCAAAAGGATCATTCTGAGATCCAAACCGCCAAAGCCCAGGGAGACGACGCCAAGGTGCGCCATCTGACCGATGAGCTCCATTCCCTCGAGGAATATAAAGAGCACCATCCTGAGGACAAACACGATCCAAATGCCCTGGAATTATTCTGCGACGCCAATCCAGATGAGCCTGAGTGTCGCGTATACGACGATTGATTTAATAGATCCAAAAAATCTTTGAACCTAAATCATCTCAAGCGGGCATAAGCCCGCTTTTTTTTACCTGCTGGTTTCAGCAAAAATAACAGTCATTCAATTCAAATCTCGTCATTGAAATCAGACGGACTACTGGTAAGAGAACAGACGACAGCTTCCTCATTCCTCATCTCTCGCACTTCAGCAATAGGTCGTCCCATACGCCGCAATACCTCAATCTCCTGATGGGTCTGGCAGCGGGCTATCACCTGGCCCTGCTGATCAAAGCAGCTGTAGAAGGTCATGAAATAAATAGCTTCCCTCCTGTTATGGCCAATGACCCACCCATAGACAAGTGCTGATGTGCTCACGCACACCTCAATCATTCAGACACCGAGTTCCTTCCATACCTGCGCCAAAAGCCCATCTAGTCCTAGAGCCATAGCCGCAGAAATTACAATCAACTCTCGACCACTCGCTGCTTGCAGTGCATCAACTAACTCATGTTGACGCACTGAATCTAGTAACTCCTGTTTATTGAGCACCAACAGCCGCGGCCGTTCCACCAAGCCATGGCCATAAGCAGCCAGTTCCTTCTCCACTACCAATAAGTCCTCCACTGGATTTTCAGCTCCAGCATCGAGCAAATGAATCAACAGCCTGGTGCGTTCGATATGGCGAAGGAAATCATGTCCCAGGCCTGATCCCTGAGCCGCACCAGCAATCAAACCAGGGATATCAGCAAAAACTGTGCCATCTCCGCTGGGCCTGCACACCACACCGAGATTGGGAACCAATGTAGTGAAGGGGTAATCAGCAATCTTGGGGCGTGCTGCAGAAAGAACAGCAATCAGGGTGCTCTTGCCGGCATTAGGCAAACCAATGATCCCCACCTCCGCTAATAATTTGAGTTCCAATTGAAGGAGCCATTCTTCCCCATCACGTCCTTCAGTGAATTTTTCAGGCGCGCGGTTGCGATTGCTGAGGTAGTGGGCATTGCCAAGGCCACCGCGTCCTCCAAAAGCCACCACCAAAAACTCTCCAACTTTGGTGAGATCACCCAAAAGGATGCCCGTAGTGTGATCACGCACTTCAGTGCCACACGGCACCTTGATCAGTAAGTCTTTACCTGAGGCACCGGTACAACGATTCGGGCCTCCCCGACGACCATCAGGCGCGGGGAACAATCTTTTGTACTTAAAGTCCAAAAGAGTCTGGAGATTGGCATCCGCCTCCAGAACTACGTTGCCGCCATTGCCACCATCCCCACCAGCGGGACCTCCAGCCGGTACATACTTCTCTCGCCTAAACGCCACGATCCCGTCACCGCCTCGACCGGCTCTAACTGTGATACGGGCTTGATCAATGAACTGCAAGGAACGCGTCCAGCGTGGCCAAGCTTCAACCCTAGGATCAGCCTGATTGGGAATCTGTGGGTGGCTGGCGTTCGCTTCAAAGCTCTCAGCAAAACCTACCCAGGCAGGAAGAATGGACCGCCTGTGGAGGTAATCCGACAGCTGGATCTACAGATCAAGGATGGTGAATTCCTTGTGCTGGTAGGCCCCTCAGGCTGCGGCAAAAGCACGCTACTAAGGCTGCTCGCGGGCCTCGAAGCACCTACAAGCGGAGAGATCTACGTAGGCGATCAAGCTGTCTCGAAGCTGAGACCAGCACAAAGAGATCTCGCAATGGTGTTTCAGAGCTACGCGCTTTACCCCCACCTCAGCGTGCGCGAGAACCTGGCATTCGGCCTACGGCGCAGCCGAAAGCGATCCCTGGGCCAACAGCTGCAAGACCAACTACATCGCAGAACCCGCAACTTGCCTGAGCTTCTACAAATCTCATCAAGCCGAGAGCAGCGAATCGAAACCCGTACCCGCGAAGTGGCTGAGGCCCTGGAACTTCAGACACTGCTGAATCGCCAGCCCAAAGAGCTCTCTGGCGGTCAAAAACAACGAGTCGCGCTTGGCCGAGCAATGGCAAGACAACCGGCCGTCTTCCTGATGGACGAACCACTCAGCAACCTAGACGCGAAACTTCGTACCAGTACGCGGACCAAGATCGTTGACCTACAGCGTCAACTTGGCACCACCACCATCTACGTCACCCACGACCAAGTAGAGGCCATGACAATGAGCCATCGAATCGCAGTGCTCAATCACGGCCAGCTTCAGCAATTAGGCACACCTATGGAGCTCTATCAATGGCCCTCAAACCTATTTGTTGCGCAGTTCATCGGTAGTCCGCCGATGAACTTACTACCGGTATTTACAGGTCCAGCCAACACGCTTTTACTAGGCAAGCGTCGTCTAGCAATTGAAGGGCCACTTGCCGAAGCGCTACTGCCTATGAAAGAGGGACAGCCTCTTAGCGCTGGCATAAGACCTGAGAATTTGCAAATAGCCCCAGCCACCAACCGCAACCTTGCGGCAACAGTGAGTCACCTTGAAGTCCTAGGCAATGAGCAACTAATCACCTGCAAGCTTGTTGACGGGAACCATCTAATTCAACTGCGGGCCGCGCCCGATCTCTCGGTAACCGTGGGGAGCACCCTGCATCTCAAAGCAGACCCTCGCAGCTGGCGACTATTTCGTGCTGATGGTGAAGCGATAGCGATGCCAGCCCAAAATGGCACTGAAGAAGGCTCAAGCGAGCCAAATCTTCAATTACCCAATCTCGGCTAGTGCAGCCAAACCACAGTGCAACCGACACCACCATCATTCTGATCGGCGTCGTTGACACGCTTTACGTAAGGGAGCGTCTCAAGCCACTGAAGAAGCCCTCGTTTGAGCTTGCCAGTGCCGATGCCGTGGATCACCCATATCGGACCATTTGCACTGCGCAGATGTTCTTCAACAACGACCTCAGCTTCATGCACCCTCAGTCCGCGAACATCAACCGTATTTCGGGTCGTGCGTACTTCAGCACCACTGCCCAGAGCTGAGTGAAACTGCACCTTCACAACCTGCTCAGGTGGACTTGGCTTAAGGCCATCGAGGCTTTCCACAGCTTCCAAATCCACGCTGCTACGCATAACTCCACAGCGCACCGTCAATTGTTGTCCATCGCCTGAGATAGCCAAAACTTCCGCCGCCTTACCGAGCGCCAACACTCGAATACGTTCTCCCACCTCAGGGCGCCATCCAATTTGCTGTTTCCGTTCAGGCTGACGGCGATGGACGGCCTCAATTCGTCGCAAGCGCTGACCCGCACGTCTTGCTATCTCACCATCTGCCCCCCCCTGCCGTAACCGACGGATCAACGTACGAACTTCTTGCTGTCCCTCCCTGATGGAATTCTCCAGCTTCTGACGGCCTCTTTCCTGTATATCCGCAGACTGTTTGCGCTGCTGTTGCCAGCGACTAAGTAGCTCCTCATGAAGTAATTCCGTACGTGCCAACAAAGCAGCGGCATCCTCCGCCGCGGCCTGCTGACGGCTGCGCTGTTCTTCAAGGCCTTGGATTACCTCATTCACCTCCCCGTCACCGCATGGTCCCAACAACTCCTGAGCCGTTGCAATCACCTCATCGTCAAGGCCAAGCCGCCTAGCGATTGCAAGGGCATTACTACGACCAGGTATTCCCCATTGCAACCGATAGGTAGGCAACATCGTCTCGCTATCGAAGGCAACAGAAGCGTTTTCAAAGCGAGCGTCGCTGTATTTGAGCGCCTTGAGTTTTCCGAAATGAGTTGTCGCGATGGTCAGGCGAGCCCTATCAGCAAGAGTTCGTAAGAGTGCTGTGGCCAAGGCCGTACCTTCGCTCGGATCCGTCCCCGCTCCAACCTCATCTAGCAGCACCAGCGCTGGACCAGGCTCGTCGATCAGTGCTTCAAGGATGCGGCCAATACGCTTCACATGGCCACTAAAAGTCGAGAGATTCTGCTGCAGCGACTGTTCATCACCAATATCCGCAAGCACCTGAGCACACCAGGGCATTGATGGACGACCTTTACAAGGCAACAAGAGACCGGCCCGAGCCATCAGCGCGGCGAGGCCAACACTCTTAAGAGTCACCGTCTTACCGCCAGTGTTGGGCCCTGTGATAGCAACCACTCTCAGTGTGGAGGAGACCTCCACACTGATCGGCACCACAGCGGCTCCCTGCTCATTTCGATGCTGCCAAACCAGTAATGGATGTCGCAGTTCCTGAAGACTGAAAGGAGCTTCAGATTCGGCATAAAGCGTAGGGGGTACGCCACCAATCCACTTTCCATAACGACCACGAGCAAGGGCTAGATCCAGCTGAAGCAGAACCTCCGCCAAATGCACAAGCGACGCAACATGCTCAGCCACCGCCGCACTCAACTCCGCCAACACGAGTTGCTCCTCCTCGCGGATACGACCCTCCAATTCAGCCAGACGATTACCGAGGCTAATAACGACCTGAGGCTCGATAAAGACTGTGCTACCAGAGGCCGAGCTGTCGTGTACCTGACCAGGAAGCTGCGACGCTGCATTGGCCTTGACCGCAAGAACAGGCCGGCCATGGCGCTCCGCGATCACCGTGTCCTGAAGCATGGAGGCAAAACGCCTCAACATCTCCTGCAAGAGATCGCGACGTTCCTGACGCAAGCCTTGCCACTTGCGTCTCAACCCAGCGAGGTTTGAACTGGCACGATCAGCAACCCGACCGCCCTCTTCTAAGCCAAATTTAAGTCGCTGTTCTAGCTCCGGCAGAGTTGCAACATCCACTAACAGCGCCGATGTAGTGGGACGAAGCTCAGGATCATTAATCTGTCGCCGCAAGCGACGTGCTGCAGCAAGGGTGTCTGCAACAGCCAACAGCTCCTCACCTGATGCCACGCCACCTTTTGCGCAACGAATCAAGATATTGCCTAGATCATGGACACCCTGAAAGCTGAGGCCTCCATCAATCAAGCCATCCAAAGCTCCAATCTCTAGTGTTTCTGCCAACCGCATGCGGCTGACAGACAAATCAGACGGTAAATCCAGAATCAGGCAGCGATGACGACCCTGAACTGTGCTGGCAAATCCAGAGAGGTGTTCACATAAACGAGGCCACTCGAGCAAATTGAGAGTGTCCTCAATTGCAACCGAAGCAGTCGAGACATCAGAGCTCATAGCTTGAGAGCTCATTTCAATGCTGCTTATCCCCACTAAATCTAAAAGAATCCACTCATCCCTTCAACAACCAATCAGCTGCATCACAAGCGTGATAAGTGAGGATCAAGTCAGCACCAGCTCGCTTGAAACTCAACAAAGTTTCTAATACCACCGCCCGCTCATCGATCCAACCCCGTTCTGCAGCGGCCTTCACCATCGAATACTCACCACTGACGTTGTAAGCAGCAATCGGCAACTCCGACTCTTCCCTTAAACGATGAATGATGTCGAGATATGCAAGACCAGGCTTCACCATGAGGATATCTGCCCCCTCCTGCTCATCTAGTTGGGCCTCAATAATCGCCTCACGAGCATTAGCTGGGTCCATTTGATAGGTGCTCTTGTCTTTAGGGATCGGCTTACCACCTGCAGCCCTCGGAGCTGAATCGAGCGCCTCCCTAAACGGCCCGTAATACGCAGAAGAATATTTCGCTGTGTAGCTAATGATCCCCACATGCTCAAAACCCTCATCATCAAGGGCTTCACGGATGGCACCGACACGACCATCCATCATGTCGCTAGGTCCAATCAGGTCAGCACCAGCACGAGCTTGAACCACAGCCTGCCTACAAAGCTGCTCAATCGTCTCGTCATTAAGCACAACACCCTCGGCGCTCACAATGCCGTCATGACCATCACAGGAATAAGGGTCCAAAG
>CAJWUF010000035.1 GCA_913047395.1 uncultured cyanobacterium | reverse complement strand
AAATGATTGACTAAGAGGTGCTGGCGACTTGGTGAGAGCAAAGTGGCAATGTGCATTTACTCTTTTCTATCACCGTAAAAGAACACTGCAGCTCGATGATTTCGCCTATTGAATGAGTGATCCTATTGAAGCGTCAGATCAAGTGTTGTTATATAGTACGCGCGGTTTTGCAGAATATTAGCTAATAATAGTGCCATACGGCTTTACGAGCGATGAGATGTCTGATCAAAACCTAGATGAACTTATTGAGGTGGTTACAAAATGCCTGGTTTGCATCTCCAATCAACACACTGGAAAGCCAGACGCCGAAAAGAATATTCTTAACTTTTGGCTTGATCTTGAGTCAGTGATCTTCTTGACATCTCCTGATATGGAAGATATCTATTGCGCTCAGTTAAGCGATTTAAATACTCATGATGAATTGTTTGAAATCATTCTTGATCAGTCGATAGTCTCTACTTTCCTTACCAGCCAAGACCTGGTCCTATTGATTTCAGTTAAGCAGTCCCAGAGCTTGTATGATTTGCGAATAGCAGGTATCGATAGGTCTACGGGATGCGCCCTTGTACGCACACAAAATCTTTTTGATAAAGCCATATTGGAGCAGAACATCAACATAACCAAGCAAGCTATCTCAGCATCTTTAGATCAGAATTGGCTAGAGCGCTATTTTGATGACAAAGCATGGCTATTTGGAGTGGCTCCGTATCGGAGAATTTCGTATCCAGGGAATTCCATTCATAAACGTTTGATTGGCAATTCATATCGAAGACTTCGCTCTTTTTTATTAAGTATTGAGATGCATACGCTTGCTAAATTTAATAGCCTAGAAGCATAAGAGCATGGTGAACTCGTGGCCTAAATGCCTAATAGGTAGTAAATAGATAGCTGCATCGCCTGACAATGCAGCACAGAATAAAAGTGTGGTCATTATTCTTTAGATCGCAAGTCAACTCAAGCCAACTGCTACCTAGCTTCTAATCAGTCATTGCTTTTATGCATCTGGCTGGCCTCAGAAGGCAACTCGTGACTACCAGCCATTTGCTTGAGTGACTGGCTGGCGCAGATCGTGCTTAGTGCAATGACAATCAATGAGCCAGTGCGGAGTACCTCCAAGACAATCGGCAGGTGGGCATTGATTCGATCACGAACAGTTGTCATAATACCAAATAAATGAGTACAACTAATTAAAGCAAACAACCATGCTCAAAAGAAGCCTGTTGAGATTCTTGAATTTTGACGGCAGGCTTGCTTGTAATAAAGCACCAGCGAACTCTTGCTTAAAGCTTTTAGATGTCTGATCTCTCAGCATTGGCTATAAGGTCTGAACTAGTTAATGCCTGATCTGTTTTGCTGGCGTGGCCCCATTGCTAATAGAGATCAATTAAGTGGCTATGGTTTGATGACTATTACCTTGCTTCGTGATCTAGTTTCTGTTGCCGGATCGCTTTAATGGTAGATAATTGGCTTAGTAACCAACTTGGAATATGCGTCAGCTACTTGGCCGTAAGTCAATTGATTTCATCGCTAGGGTTTGCTTGTCCGCTGTTTTTATTGTTGCTATACCCCCAAAGATAATAAATTTCTCATCAGGAGTAGATGCAATTGCCCGACGAGGGATCCCGCAACCTCTAGCACTGTTCTTGTTAGTGGCTGCAATTGCTTGTCTTGTTGTTGGGTCAGCTCTTCTTATATTTGGTAAGAATCAAATACTTGGAGCATCACTGCTGCTTATCTTTATAGTGCCCACAACAATTATTTTTCATCTATTTCCTTTCCAAGCTAAAGCAGTATTTATGAACCTTGGATTGATAGGTGGCCTGATACTTGCTCTGACTAGAACTAGCCTCATAGATGGAGATTAGGGGGCTAGCAACTGTTTCTAGTGCAATAGAGCGCAAAGAGGTTGATAAATCAATCTTCACCGGTTGCATTATCTGTGTCAGACTTGCCTTTATTGTCCCATCTTCTGCGGATAAGAGCGCTGACTAGCGCAACAGCAGCTGGGCTTGGTAGGTGGTTAGGAACACTCATCGAGGGCATAATTGAGTTGGTCTTCAATTTAGGGTTTGATGGACGAAACAGAACCGACAAAGGGTCTAAGGGGTTTACTAAAGAAGAGTGGGCGGATAGGAGCAATTGTTGGTTTCGTTTGGATTGCTCTGAATATTGCTCTGCCCTTGGCATTGTTGCGTGTGCCAGCAGTTCAACGCTGGCTAGTGGCATTGGACAATAATTTGCCTTTTGACATTCCAGGAATTGGCTAGGCAGGCTTTGCCTTCTCATTACAGGTTCATATGATTCCTGGCTTCTACGCAGTTCGCTTGCCGTTAGCCAGAGGCAGTGTGATGGAGTTACCCAGTACAGCAGTGGTTGTCTTAACTAGCGCTCTAAGCAAGGTCACAAGAGACAGACTCACTAACCGCCAGGAAGCCATCAGGATCACCGCTACTGTGAGTTCGAGGCTTGTCTAAATAGATATCTTTAGAAGTAAAGCAACCCTCAAAGGGCAAAGTAAAACTGTTGCTTACTTCTTTTGCAGCAGTGCCCAAGATTGAGTTTTACATTGCATTCAACACTTCTTGCAGAGCAGTTAGTGCTTCTGAGTTATCGGTGATTGGATTGGTGTTGAATGGAGCGATTAGTTCTTGCTCAGTAGTTGGGATCAGGCCTTCTATTGAATTGTGCGGGCAATCGAGCCACAACTATTACTGCTAGCGGTTGCCTTCTCATGATTACGTAGAGCCGGAATGTACTCGGTGATGGTTGGTGTTGTACTTGTTGGGTGAGTTCTTACAGTTGTTGTCTATTTAGTGGATGAAGATGATATGAAAAGCCCTTGAATATTGAGCTTTCGAGCAAAATCACTGTTTTGTTTATCTCGAGCGATTGATGAGAATCATATTTTAATTAGAGATTCCTCTGGAAGCTATTCTGCTAGATCATCAATGTTGAACCATTCCACTTTTGATGAACACTGCAAACTCAAGCGCTTATAGGTAGCGCCTAGTCATTTAAGTGCTTGACTTGGTGGGCCTGTTCTAAAAACTTGGCTTATGTAGGTGAATTGATTTGGCTTATTTTTGGGACATTTGTTGATCAATTATATGACTTGTAATGCGATATGTTGTCGTATCTAGTCAGGCCTTTTTGTGATTGAGCACAGGCTGGTTCAACATTTCAGGAATAAGAAATACCGTTTAGTGCTGCAAATGGCTATATCAAAGCTAAAGAGTTGAGTTGTTCAGGTGGACCAAGGCTGCTGCCATATATAGCGTCCACCATTTTCTTCTCGCCTAACAGCAATGCAGTTAGTGGCTATATGCCAGAGGGCTTGGTGAATAGGAGTGGGATTATAAAGATAGACCTTGGGGAAAGCCTTTTTTATGGAGATAGTTGCTTTATCTGCATGATAATGTGGAATCAATGGAGCCAAATGGTGTAGTACATGTGTAGAGCCAATGCGGTGATGTAGGAAATCAATTATTTTCCCATAAGGACGATCAATTGAAAGGAATGCGCCTCTAGTATGAGAGAAGTCCGCTTCCGAGAAGTGAGGTACGTCTGAGTCAGTATGATGCAACCATGTATAGATAACAAGCCAGGCATTAACTACCAATAGAGGTCCAATATAAAATGCTGTTAGGATTGCAAGGCCGTAATTTGTTGCCCACATAATTAATGCGATTAGAGTTAGACATATGCCCCAATCTGAAAGCCATACTTTTTTTGCCCATATTTTTGGCCATAACTTTTTTGAGAAAGGTGTTGTGGGCCAGAAGTGGTTTGATATCCCATGTTTTGGCCCACCGGTCTTGCCAGCTAGTAAGTAGGCTGGCCAACCAATAAGTAGATGCATGAGGAGTTGAAATACACCGTAGGGGGTTCTCCCTAATTTCCGTGCGGTTTTAAGATCCCTTTCCCCACCAGGTTGCTCGTTATCTCCATCACCATTGATCACCAAAGGAACATGTGTCTCACCATTGGAGATATGATTTGTAAATCTATGGTGAATCGCATGTGAACGTTGCCATGAAAAGTAGGGAACCAAGAGTAGTGAGTGCAATACATAGCCAATTGCCGTCTCTAGACTCCGATTAGACGAAAAAGCTCCGTGGCCACATTCATGTGCAATGACCCATAATCCCATCGCTGTCGTTCCTGATAGCAATGCGTAGATAATCCAGATAGGAAGCATCCCTGCAGTGAGTGGAATAGACATGCCTATATAGATCACTATTAGCTGAATTCCAATCGATTGACCTAGGTAGGCAAGAGACTTAATTGTGTTGCATGATAAGTCTCTTTTTGGCAGAGCATCTCTAATTGCAGCTTGGCCTGGCAGATCATTTGAAGTGACTTCCATCGCCTTGCCATTTAGCCCCGAGAGTGTCACACCATGAAGGTTATTGATATTGGGCAATACTTTGAGATTTCCCTCACACGGATTTTTCAACGTCTATCAACTTGCATAGGATCATTGATATCATAGTGGATAGACTTGCTGGTTTTCATTCCATATGCATACAGCTAATATTTGCGCCATTAAGTCCGGCAGTTGTTTGCATGATTAGGCTTAGATGCAATCGTTCTATCTTATCTATGCTAATTTCAGCTCTTCATTAAGATCTGTCTTGGTTGTCAATATCTTAATCGCCTTTTTTTGTCGCGCATACAGCACAAAAGGGGTCACCTTGTCCGCCGATAATTCCCATTACTCCTGCTGCCTTTGTTTGTTCG
Organism: uncultured cyanobacterium; assembly: GCA_913047395.1. Lineage (GTDB taxonomy): Bacteria > Cyanobacteriota > Cyanobacteriia > PCC-6307 > Cyanobiaceae > Prochlorococcus. The sequence goes on along the minus strand of CAJWUF010000035.1, from coordinate 8,121 downwards.
GCAATGAAACTAGGCTTTCCCCAGCCCTGTGCAGTTAGAACATTTGCCACATAGTCCAAGTGCTCACGGTCGCCGTAGTCAGTCCAGATTTGAGGTGCTTTGGTGAAAAACATTCGGTTCGAGAAGGCAACGATGACCTGTCCTTTTGGACGCGTTACCCTGAGGAGCTCCTCGGCCACCTCCTCTGGGTGCTGGAGGTATTGCCAGCCAGCAACAATCAGGGTCGTATCGATATATTCGTCTTTAATCGGAATGCACTGGTCGAGGTTGAGGTCCTGAATCCAGTGGCTATCAAGCCTTGTATTCGCTGCTAATTCTTTCTCATTTAGGCCATGGCCGATCACCTTGTCGTATATGACATCATCCGGCAGATGAGAAACCCAGCTGGACATCAAGTCAAGCACAGTGGAAGAAGGGTTTATACGCTCTCGGTAAAGTCGTGTCAATCGCTCTCGAAAGGCTTTATCCAGGTGATGGACGAAGCGAGGCTCGGCATAAAAGAGAATGTCATCGCTCTGGTCGAGCTTTTGCCGTTGCTCTTCTTTAAGCAGTTGAACTGCCATCGGTTGCCTGGAACTGAGTTCAGTCTGGCTAGGTAGCAGTTGCTTCGCGTTAAAATATCTAGAATTGCTTACAAGGTTCAATAGGACCAATGGTCAATTAATATGCTCGCCAGTGTTGATCCTTCGGTGTTATTGATTCCATTGTGATTTATGCTACTAATAAGCCTTTAGCTACTTCCTAAGCGTGATATATAGGAATCACGAGTCCCTGCATTTATCCAGCCTGTTGCTATCGTCTTGGTTTGAATATTGCTGATGCGACCACGGTGAATATGGGAAAGCCCTGCAGGGAATATAAGTAACTTACCCCTTTCCGCTTCTGCATGATGCTTCTGCCAGTGAAACTCAGTACCTGCTGAATTGACATCATTGCAATAAAGAATCCAAGCAAGAACTCGATTGACAGGTTCTGTCGCATCATCACCAGTTGTCCAGTCACAATGCCAGCTTTTAAATCCTTCCCCTGGGGCGTAACGTTGAAGGTTGAAAATCGGATTTACGAAGAGAGATTGTTCGGGGCAGCACTCCCTAAATAATCGATGCTCGTTAAGATAGTGATCTAGTGCCGAATTGACACCACGCATTATTACTTCGGAAAGTGCAAAAGCCTCAGGGTCTGAACGATCAATCGCTAATAGGCTTATGTCAGTAGAGACTTTTGCTGGCTCGGCATTGCTTGCGCATGAATCACTGCCAAATGCAATACCAGTGCGGTGCAAGTCAGTACGTTGATCAAAAAACGTCATAATTCCATCGGCTACTGCTTCAAATCCCTTGTTGCGATAGTCGGCAATGAGCTGCATAAATTTTGTCCTAGTAGTAGAGGGTTTTGCTAATTAAACTGATGGCTTGGTGTCTGCAGCTGAGTAACCAAAAGTAGGACTCTAATTTTGTTTAGGTTCTTTTACCTTGACTTTTGCTATCACGCCCCTAGCTACTAATGCTATGTCCCTAGTGTTGATTACCTCCGCCTTGTTGTGGAAATTTGCTAAGGCCCGCTTAAAGCTCTCAATCTCATTTGCGATAAATTCTCCATATACGAAAAGCTTTGTGTTCGCTACTGCATTCCCATATGGTTCTTTCTCCTAAGTCAAGGGCAGCGAGGGATCTTTAACAGCATTGATTGTGCAGCCATACACACTGCCTCCTCTCTTTGTTGTCTATCTTTGCTGTTGCAGGCAAGTTGGATAGTTGTCTTTGGAGACATCACGTAAACATTGGCATCGGGCAGTGGATTGCGGCGCTGATTGCGCGCAGTAGTTCTAGCTCATTCGGCTCGATATGGCCGTCATAGGCCACCACCTCGGCGAGGCCATGGATGATTTTTGCTTTCAGCTTGGGTCGGAGCTGATCGAGTGCGTCGATTGCTTTGTTTAGTTCAGAGAAGTTATCGCGCTGCCACAACGTCATCGTTTGCTCCTTAAGGCCCATTGCACTCGCTCCTCGGGCATAGGCATTGGCGATTACGCGCGGATCCAAGCTGCTGGTATGGGCTACTGCGGCGAGCACGATCATTGCGTCACTGGCCTTTGGACGATGAGATTTTGTACTGCTGGATCGGTAGCTAAATGCCGAATCGAGACTGTGAAAAACGATCTTCTGCAGTGACCACTCGAAAAGGTTGACGTTATTGTCAGCGGTGACTAGGGCCTTTACGTTCTTTCGAAACTGCTTGTACTGGGCAGGTGAGAGCCCACGCAGTGGCCTGATCGAGAGATTCAGCAGAGGTAGTCGCAGATTCTTGGCTAATGCCGCAATTGTGCGATGGAGGCGAATGGTCTCGCGATGTACAGCTTGATCGGCTTGGATTGCTAGGACGTTGAACTGCCTTCGATAGATCGCGGGGTCTTGATCAAGAAGCAGTGCATAGATGAGTGCACGAGCGCCATAGGGCTCGTGGGCTGCTTCATGCAGTTCGGGAGGTAGTTCGCTTAGGAACCTGCGTGCGTGCTTGAGTTGTTCGGCTTTTGGTTCGCCAATACCCGCTATTGCCTCTGCAGCACTTGGGGCGCTGGGTGTGGAATTTGCTAGTGGTAGTGGTGGTTGTATCGGCGGCTGTGCAAAGGCCATAGATGCCGCGATGCCGGGTCGTTGCGTTGCCGATGAAGTAGTAGTTGGCGGTTTATCACCATGCGCTTCCATTTGCCAGAAGTGGTCGATCCGCGAGATTCGTTCGTTGAGGGGGGGATGGGTGGCAAAGAGTGTTTTTACACCTCGAGCGAAAAACATATGCGAGGCCTCGACGGCCCTTGTGGCTTTTAGCTGGGAGCCGGATCCGTTCAAGCTACGTATGCGTTTTAGTGCTCCGGCAATCCCATCTGGATTGCGGGTGAACTGCACAGCTGAAGCATCAGCTAGAAACTCACGCTGCCGGCTGACTGCAGCTTTGATGATGTTGCCGATCAGCGTACCGATGTATCCAATCGCGATCAGGCTGATGCCCAGCGTTAGTAAAAAGGCGTATGCACTACCCGCATCTTTATTTGAACTTGAACGTCTACTGGAGAAGGTGGACCTGATAACGCGGTATCCAATCATGCTCAGCACAAGGATGCCGTGGATGAGGGCGATCAACCGCATGTTGAGCCGCATGTCGCCGTTGAAAATATGGCTGAACTCATGGGCAACAATTCCCTGCAGTTCATCGCGGCTGAGTTGTTCAGCGCCGACCCGCGTGATCCCAATTACAGCCTCTTCTGGTTTTAATCCGGCAGCGAAGGCGTTGATCCCGTCTTCGTTGTCCATCAAGAAGACAGGTGGTACCGGTAAGCCAGAAGCGAGTGCCATTTCTTCGACCACATTGAGCACTTTTTGCTCGAGTGGATCACCCGAATCTGGTTGCAGTCGGCGACCGCCCAGCGCAATAGCTAGTGACTCCCCTCCTCCGGCTAGCTGTGCCGCTTTGTAGAGAGTGCCGGAACCGACAACAATGGCGACAGCCAGGCTGACAATCGCGAACACGCCAGGGTCCCAGATTGCCGCCTGATTTAAATCATCCTGCATCAAGAAAATGACCACGACCATATAGATCGCGAGCACAAGACCAACTAGTGCAACTCCAAATAGTCCAATCAGCCAGCTCGTCTGGCGTTGGGCAAGCTCCTGCTTTTCAAAGAAATCCATGCTTTAACGACGTCTTGGCGATGCTTGCTGGCCCTGATCTGAAGTCTTAGAACTTCACTTGTGGCGCAGCTTGGATGATTTCTCGGTCTGCAAATTCGAGTTGCGTTGCTCGCTTGAAGTTGAATGTTTTAGCCAATAGAACTGGTGGGAAGCTGGCTCGATAGGTGTTGTAAGCCATCACAGCATCATTGAACGCTTGCCTAGAGAAGCTCACCTTGTTTTCGGTGCTTGTGAGTTCCTCTTGAAGCGCCAACATGTTTGTATTCGCTTTGAGGTCGGGGTAGGCCTCAGCTAAGGCAAAGAGTCGTCCAAGCGAGCTGGTGAGTGCTGATTCAGCTCCGCTCAGGGCACCGATAGCCGCCGCGTCTCCTGGGTTGGCAGCAGCGAGTCCGGCGGCGGATGCTGCTTGATTGCGTGCATTGATTACCGATTCGAGTGTTTCGCGCTCGTGTGCCATATAGCCTTTAGCGGCTTCAACGAGGTTGGGGATCAGGTCATATCTGCGCTTGAGCTGCACCTCTATTTGGGCGAAAGCGTTGTTGCAGCGTTCGCGTAGAGCAACGAACCGGTTGTAGATAGTGGCAAGCCAGTAGGCGGCTATGACTACGACTGCAAGAACTATGAGCAGGATCTTCATCGGCAAGCTCGCGGCTGTATCTAGTTAACTTTATTGCAGAGCTAGATAATTACATCCTTTAAAAAAGCGTTTGCGGAATGCTCTTGATGCCAAGTTGAATTTGGAAGGCAAAGGTTAAGAGAGTATTCGGAATTAGTGAAGATGATTATCAAAAAGTCTCTGATGGCCAGAATGGCAGCAGCGCTTTGCAATTTCAATTATGAGTACAAGGTCTGAATGGTATGACAGGGTTTTTTCTTCTCCTGCAGTCGCAACGGCGGTTTTTTGTTTCGGCATTTTGAGTTGTACTGGTCTTGGCGTTGCGCTTGTTGCCACTCTTGCTGATAGAGGCAGTGCCTCTATCTCTGTGACAGGCGTGAGCACTCAGAGGATCAAAAGTGATCTTGCGCAATGGTCTTTTACAATTAGGAATAAGGCGATGGGTAGAACAGCAGGTGCATTCACTCATCAGAAAAATCTAAAAAGCGCCGTAAAGTTTTTGCAGGCCAACGGTATTCCTAAAGATGAGATTGACGTGAAGGTCTTATATGTTAGCCCTGCGGAAGAGTACAATAGAAAGACAGGGGTTACACAAAGAAATGGCTGGACTTATAACCAAGAAGTTATAGTTACAAGTGATGATGTTGACAAAGTGGCTGATATAAGTGTCAAGGCATCTGCTTTGATAGAGCAGGGCGTAGATGCACGCTTTAGTTCCCCCAAATTTACATATACTAAGCTCGACGATAAAAGAATAGAGATGCTTTCTGCTGCTACAGAGAATGCCAAACAGCGAGCGTCAGCTATTGCCAAACAAGGCAACCAAAATCTTGGACGTATGGTTAGTGTTGGCACGGCTACTTTTCAGATAACATCTCCAGGTTCAAGTTCTGCTGGGACTGGTGGTGTTTACGACACTTCGACTATTGATAAGGAGATCAACGCAGTGATGTCCGCAGACTTTCGACTTAAGTGATTTCTTGCTATTTGCTTATTGCTGAGCTTGATTGCTAGGAGAAGCCTTGCTTTTGCCTTTCGTATGTGATCGGTACATTTATCAGCGTAGATATAGCGCTTCTCTGAAGTTTCATATAATTTAAGTTTGGATTCTTCTTGTAAATTTGCTAGATTGATTTCTGCAATTGGCTTAAACGAATTTTTTATTTAGGCCCTTATGCAATGTCCATATCAGCGATGAAACCTAGCAATTTGTTTTCTTGCTGGCCTAGTGCCCTGCTGCTACTGCAGCCTTTAAGAGCTGATCTGCGGTTGCGTCGTAGATCAGGCGAGCATCCTTTGGGCTGTGTCCAATGCATGTCATCCCCAGCTTGCCGAATTCGCTGAGGCAACCGAGCAGATGGAACAGGCTGCCTCGCCGCTGGGCAGGATCAAAGTGCAAACCTGCGCGGGCCACGATGTCGAGCAGATCAACGGGTAGTAATCCCCGCAGTCTTTGATCACACAGGTTGTCAGTTGCCTCATAAAACAGTGCTTGACCATTAGGAGCCAGGAATAGGCCGCTGCTTGGATTGAGCTGGCCGCTGGTGGTATGGCACAGGGCCATGTAGGGGTATGTGGTACCTCCTTGGCGCAGGTTGATTTCGATGGCTTGCAGATTCCATTGCTGCTCCTCTTGATAGACCACAAAGTCCATGGCGTAGTGCCCTAAAGCTCCTTCTAATGCCAAGGCTTCGCCAATTGCGTTGCCGTGGCGCATTAATGCCAGGCGATAGGGCTCATCGGCGGGGAATCGACAACCTTGGTAGGTCTGCCCGTGGGGCCCCGCGAGCACCTGCTCATGGGTAGAGAGAATCTCTACTTTGGATGGTTGACCAGGATGGATTGTGCCTTGGACGCTTGGTGAGCACACCTTCTGTGTTGATGACTTTGCTGTTTTGGGACCTACCCAGGCCTCTACTAGTGCACCTTGCTGGCCAAGAAGTTCGAGCCAGCAACTTGTTGGCATAGCAACGGTTTCAAGAGCCTGATGAAGTTGGCTTCGCCTTTGCCGGTTGGATAGTCCCTCCAGCTCTAAGGGAGTTAGGTCGAGGGGGGCATTGCCTTCTCCGCTGAAGCCTTCATTCAGTTTCACCACAACCTGCCCCAAGTTGGGATGGGCTTCCCAAAGTTCCGCAGAGGCTTCAGCAAGGTCGCTGAGGTTGAAAGCCAGATTTGTTCCCGGCGGATGGGGTACACCGCAACGCTGGAATAAAGCTCTACTACCGGCCTTTGTTCCCAAATGGGCTAGGTCTGGTGCAGTACCCAGGATTGGTAGTTGTAGTTGCTCAGAGAGTTGCTGTTCTAGAGGCGTAACGTTGAAGCAACTGATGAAGCTCTGCCCTGGGCGGAGATGCTCCCGTAGGCGTCGCAGTAGTGCAGGTCGCTCCAGCAGCTTGGCGGTGAGAGGTTTAGTCGATGCGTCGTCGGTGTCGAATAGTTTTAGTCGCTGTCGGGCATGGGATGTGGGGACTCCAGGCAGCAATTCCAGGACGGCATCTACAACCAGCTCGGGCAGCAGCTTGCTTGTTACAACAACTATTCGTACACCTGGATAGCGCAATCGGGTGAGAGCAAATAGCTGGCGTTCCTCGTAGTGGTGCACTCCCTGCACTAACTCCATCTCCCGCTGGTCCAGGCTCAATGAGGGCACCACCAGTAAGTCGTACTGGCTGGTGGGGGTGGCGCAGCCTTCCGCCCAGTCTGGCTGGATTTGTTGTTGCAGCTCTCGAAAGCTGAGGGCCATTAGTGCACCTCTTGCTATTGCCTACATGCTGGTACGGAGTTGCCGGTTTGCCCATGACAAAAAAGAATCCGAATGCAGTTGTCTGTGTATTGGGTCTAGGTGTTACCAGTCACCTCCACTTTGTGAATAGTTGCTATGGAGATGCTGCTGAATGGGTTGCAGACCAATGCCAATAAAGAGATGCCTAGTGCCGCAATATCTGATGAGGGCATCAAGCAACGGTGCATTTTTGTGGGACTGCCTGAGCTATCAACGCCTTATCCCTCAAGGAGAGCATCTGAACTGCAAGTCTCATCAATGGATCAAGAAGGTAGCTGGAGATTGGATGGGCGCCTGAGCTTGCTTGGCAGGCGTTATTGGGGCGAAGATCAGATCAATTCAAGAAAAAACGATGTCCCTGGTCCCTCGCTGGGAAGTCATGACAAATGAGGCCAAAGCACTCACCAAGCGGATTGCTGTGTCTGCTTTGGTGCTCTTGCTTGCCTTCTGGATCGTCAAGGCACTGATTCCTTGGGTGATTGTCGCTATCTGCGGGTATTGGGCATATAGGTGGTTAACGAAGAGGACTTGACGATTGCCTCACTCTTTGAGTAATACAGGCTTACTACTCAAGGGCGTTATGGGCGGCAGTTCGGCAAGTGATCCAGAAGGGTGGCTGATTGACCCTGATAAACACTGGTCTCTTCGCTTTCATCGAGATCAAAAGTCGTGGAGTATGGACCCGTTTGTCTTTATGGATAAAGGCAGAGCAATGAAGGATGGGTCGCCTGCCCTCCTTAAGAGCAGGCGACACCTTCACAAGCGTGATGCAGTGGAGATATGGAGAAAGTTGAGAGCAGATGGATGGAGCAGGGTTAAACCGCAATGGGGATTGGGTTTAGATCCTTAGACCTTTAAGGAATCATCGGGAACAACTCTTCTTAAAAACCTCAACACCTTTTTTGTTTGGATGAAGCATCTGGAAAGTCGGTGAGGGAGTTGATTGCTCTTAATTAGTTTTATAGACACAAAAAAAGAGACGTTTACGCCTCTTGACTGTTCTTGAATTGCCTTGGGTCCCGGGTTGAATGCCCTCG
>CAJWUF010000034.1 GCA_913047395.1 uncultured cyanobacterium | reverse complement strand
AGGAATTTGCCAGTCGCGGAATCACCGTCAATGCTGTAGCCCCAGGATTCATTACTACTGATATGACCAAAGAACTGGATTCCGAGCCGATTCTTGCCGCCATCCCCTTGGGATCTTTTGGTACTCCTGAGCAAGTAGCTGGAACCGTGCGCTTCCTGGCAGCCGACCCTGCAGCGGCCTACATCACTGGACAAGTGCTGCAAGTTGATGGCGGCATGGTTATGGGCTAAAGCGCTACCGCATGCTCAAAGCTTCAGGATTCCAGGGGCTGTCCGAGTTCATCGCGCAGTCGCCGGATGCGCCGAAGCAGCTTTAAACGCTTAGTCCTAGCAGTCACTGTGAGGAAAAGCCGCAATGGGACATAAACCAAAGCCATCATTCCGGCCAAGCCGGCCATGATCACAAAAAACAGCGTTCCTGAGTCATGCATGGCTGGAACATACCCAGCAAACCCTCTACAAGCACAACTAAAACACTAAGGATTCGGCTTTCCCCACTTAAATACCCCTCGCCCGCAGCAAGCCTGCTATGGGAAATTGAGTGACGGGTACCAATAGACAATGGCCAAACTCCTCAGTTTTTCGGACGACTCCCGCAGCGCTCTTGAGCGCGGTGTCAATTCCCTAGCCAATGCCGTGCGCGTCACCATCGGCCCTCGGGGCCGCAACGTAGTACTTGAAAAGAAATTCGGCGCCCCAGACATCGTTAACGATGGTGTCACCATCGCCCGAGAGATCGAACTTGACGATCCATTTGAGAACCTCGGCGCAAAACTGATTCAGCAGGTGGCATCCAAGACAAAAGACAAGGCAGGGGATGGAACCACAACCGCCACAGTGCTTGCCCAAGCAATGGTGCATGAAGGCTTACGCAACGTGGCTGCCGGTGCCAGCCCAATCGAATTGAGGCGTGGCATGGAAAAAGCCGTGGCCGAAGTAGTGGGTGAACTTGCCCAGCTCAGCAAGGCAGTCGATGACAATGCCATCCATCAGGTCGCCACTGTCAGCGCAGGTGGAGACGAGGAAGTTGGTCGCATGGTTTCTGAAGCCATGAAAAAGGTAAGCGTCGATGGTGTAATCACTGTTGAAGAATCCAAATCCCTAGCCACCGAACTTGAAGTCACTGAAGGCATGGCCTTCGATCGGGGTTACAGCTCCCCTTACTTCGTTACCGATGCAGACCGTCAGATCTGTGAATTTGAGAACGCTCTACTTTTGCTCACAGATCGCAAGATCAGTTCTATCTCCGATCTAGTACCCATTTTGGAGAGCCTGCAAAAGAGCGGCTCCCCCCTGGTAATCATTGCCGAAGAAGTGGAAGGTGAAGCCCTTGCCACCTTGGTAGTCAACAAAAATCGAGGTGTCTTGCAGGTAGCAGCAGTACGCGCACCATCTTTCGGCGATCGGCGCAAAGCAGCCCTTGCAGACATTGCAGTTCTAACTGGGGGAACTGTGATCAGTGAAGACCGTGCCATGACCCTTGAGAAAGTTACCCAGGCCGATCTAGGGCAAGCCCGACGAATCACAATCAGCAAGGACAGCACCACCATTGTCGCCAAGGACGACCACCGTGATGCAGTAGGTGCCCGGGTCGCCGCCATTAAAAGAGAGCTAGATGAAACCGACTCGGAATACGACCGCGAGAAACTCAATGAACGAATTGCAAAGTTGGCCGGCGGTGTAGCCGTTATCAAGGTTGGAGCCCCCACCGAAACAGAACTCAAAAACCGCAAACTACGTATTGAGGATGCGCTCAACGCCACCCGTGCTGCTGTTGAAGAGGGCATCGTCGCAGGTGGTGGCACCACTCTCTTGCGATTAAGCAAAGGATTGAGCAAGCTCTCCCAGCAGCTCAATGGCGACCAACGCACAGGCGTAGAAATTGTGCAGCGATCCCTCTCATCACCTGCGCGTCAGATTGCCATCAATGCCGGCGAGAATGGTGATGTGGTTATCTCTGAGATGCAGCGCCTTGACAAGGGTTTCAATGCCGTCTCTAGCACCTACGAAGACCTTTTCAAAGCAGGCATCCTCGATGCCACCAAGGTGGTACGACTAGCACTGCAGGACGCAGTCTCAATCGCTTCGATGATGGTCACAACAGAGGTGGTGATTGCCGACAAACCTGAGCCACCAGCCCCCGCCGGCGATGGTGGTGGTGACCCAATGGGCGGCATGGGCGGCATGGGCGGCATGGGCGGCATGGGCGGCATGGGCGGCATGGGAATGCCCGGCATGATGTAATCCAGCCGCGAAACTTTCCTCTAGGGAGCACAAAGAGAAACAAGCGCCATGGCGTAACGCATTGACAAAGCTCATGTGTTGCGCCTCCCCAGGGACAAACAATGCCCCACGGATTCACGCCTAAAAGCTTTGTTGACTAGGCCGCCAATGCTTGGCAATAGGTGTTGACCTGCAGGTCAACACCAGTAATGGCAGTGCCAACCACCACCGTATCGGCCCCAGCCGCAAGTGCTTCTATTGCTACTTGAGGCGAATCGAGCCCGCCCTCGCAGATGATTCTGATATCTGAGCCGAGTTGCTGCCGCAAAGGGCCAAGCAAAGACAAGCCAGGAGGACTCTCAACAGCAGTCGCTTCGGTATAGCCATAGAGAGTTGTACCCACCCAGCCGCAACCAAGCTCTGCTGCACGCACTCCATTAGCGACAGTATCGATATCTGCCATAAGAGGGGCCCCTAACTCTTGCTGAGCTCGACTCACAAGCTGCTCAAGAGTTATCCCTCCAGGCCGATGTCGTGCAGTGGCATCCAGAGCCACTACATCTGCTCCCGCTGACCAGACAGCCTTAACCTCCGCCCAGCCTGGAGTGATGTAGACAGAACTATCAGGGAAGGAACGCTTCCAAAGCCCAATAATTAAGGCTTGCGGACAACGGCGTCGAACAGCACCAATATGTTCAGGACTTTCCAAACGCACCCCAACCGCTCCATTGCGAAGACTGGCCTCAGCCATGGCCGCAATCACCTGAGGATGATGCATTGGAGAACCCTCGGGCGCCTGAACAGAAACAATCAAACCCCGGTTCAGAGTCTCAAGAGAAGGGAAAGACATGCTCAGGATGACTTTGATCGCTCTTCATTAAGCCTTGGGAAACAACCTGGCAAATGATGCAACGAAAGAATGGGAAAAAGCTGCATCAACAAAGATTCCTGAACAGTTGGAGATTGCTTCTCAAGAATTTCCTGCTCTTGAGCAACGACCTTTAAAGAAGCCTGCAAACTAGCCAGCCTTTGCATCAACAAGAAGCTCGGCAATGTGGCAAATCCAAGCCGAAACATCCTCGGGGTTTGAAGCATGGCAAGCATTCGTTCCTCGCCACTCTTTGGTGATGCCTTTATTTGGCAATGCCACTCAATCTGATCAGGAGAAGAACTTTGAGAGGGGAAATCGGGCACGCAATTAGGCGAGTTTACGGTTCAACAGAGGACGAATTATCAGAAACAAGCCAATGGTGACCAACAACAAAATGGTCAAGCATCCATAACCACTCACACCGCCATAAGGAGCATCAAGCAGGACGGCACCAAGATCAAGGGGACCGCCATAAGCAGCTCGAATGGGCTCAATGGCGAAAGTAAGGGGATTCAAGGCCGCAAGCCAACCCAGCCAATCAGGCATAAAAGAAAGCGGCGCCAGAGCCGTACTAGCAAACAACAAAGGCAAATTGGCCACAAAAATCACTGCTATCAGTTCAATGTGACCTGGTAAAGCAAAAGCCAGGCCAAGGCTTAAGGCAGTGAAAGCAAAAACCAACAACAACAATGTGAACGACACCAACACCAAGCCAGCCGCACCTGGCCAGCCATAACCCAACAAGGCAGCCGTTCCCATGATCGCCAAGCTCTGAAGAAGGCTCAAAGATGTGATGTAAATCACCGAAGCAAACACGATCGAGTTGCGACTACGCAGTGGAGCTACCAACAGGCGATTAAGAAAACCAAATTCACGATCAAACATCACTGGCAAACCTGCATTGAGGGCGCCACTGAAAGCAGTGAACACAATCACACCGGCTCCGAGAAATCGCCCGTAACTCATGCCACCAGGCAACAAACCATCCGGAGCATTAGAGAACAACGCACCAAACAACACCAACCAAATCAAGGGCTGAAGGATGCCAGCAATCAAAGTGGAAGGACGTCGCAGTAGCTGCAAGAAAAGCCGGCGAGTCAGGGCCAAGATTTCCTGCACAAGATCAGCAAATGGACCCTGATCCTGCTGCTCTGCCGCAGGGGAAGTAACAGTGGCAACTGGGCTGATCATGAAGTGACCGTTAATAGAGCGAATGCGGACAGAGTTGGGAAAGACAAATCCAACTAACTAAAACGATCTTAAAGAGATCAGCGCATAGCTTTTTTGCGCTCCAGTTTTGCGTCTCGTTGGCCAGCGACAGCCAACTCAGCGTCCATCAGGGTCCTACCAGTGGCCTGCAAATAAACATCATCCAAGCTCGGGCGACTATGAGCGAGAGCGAACACCGGAAGCTGAACTCCATCAAGCTGCTCACGCAAACGAGGCAAGACCTGTTCACTTTCCACTACCAGGTTTAGAGAGAACCCCTGGGCCCGATTTACTACCACCTGACACACACCATCCACACCTTCGAGTAACTGCCGGACCTGTTCAGCCTCACTGGCATCGCTGAATTCCCGCACACGCAAAGTCACCCGGTCACCACCGAGTTGCTGCTTGAGCTGATCAGGTGTCCCCTCTGCGATCACTCGCCCGTCGTCAATGATCGCCATGCGATCTGCAAGCGCCTCTACCTCCTCGAGGTAATGACTGCTGAGAAGCACTGTTGTGCCTTTAGCGCATAGTTCCCGCAACAATTGCCAGATAGCAGAACGACTTTCTATATCCAAACCAACCGTAGGCTCATCAAGCACTAACAACTGCGGCTGGTGTAACAAACCTGAAGCCAGATCGATCCGCCTACGCATACCGCCTGAATAGGTGCCGCAACGACGATCGATCCAAGACTCCATTCCAAGACAATCAATCAGTTCATCAATCCGTGCATTCCTGTCACTAGAACGCAAGTGATAAAGATCCCCCTGTAACTGCAATAACTCGCGACCAGTAAGGATCTTGTCGATAGCGACCTCCTGTGCGACATAGCCCAATTCGAGCCTGACAGCACGTGGATCACTCAACGCATCGAGACCAGCCACAGTGACCGTGCCTGAATCAGGAGCCAGAAGGGTACAGAGGATCCTGAGCGTAGTGGTCTTACCGGCACCATTTGGACCAAGCAGACCATAAAGACATCCCTGAGGAACACTGAGACTGAGGCCCTTAAGGGCCTGAACCATCCCATAGGACTTCTCAAGCTGCTTGAGTTCAATCATCGGCATTCGATAGGTCACCTCGACAAGTCTTAGAAAATCTAGGCAGCTTCATACAGCTACTAGAGACTGCTAAGCATCTCTAGTGACTTCTATTTAGATGAACGGCCTGCCAGTCGCCATCTGCTGCAGCAAAGACCAGGCCTGAAGATCAAAATGTGCCGCCATCGGCAAGCGGCTAACCACCAACAGAAGGCAAATGCCAAACATGTAGAAAATCGACCAACGGAATAGCCCCTTAGCTCGATCAACATTCTCAGGTGCCGCACCAAGCTGTTGCACCATTTGCAGCAAGCGAGCATTAAAGGGCATCAACAACAATCCGTAGAGCAATCCCCCCTCCGGTAGAGCCCAAATACCAAAACAACTAAGCAAAACAGTGGCCCAGCCATAGCGAGAAATGGCTTTAGCCGTGACAGCAGGGCCCTTAACAACAGGAAGCATCGGGATCCCGACAGCCCTGTAGTCATCACGCAGCAAAAGGGCCAGTGCCCAGAAATGGGCTGGGGTCCAAAGCATCACAAGGGCAAACAACCACCATCCACTAAGACCCACATGCCCAGTAGCCGCCGCTGCACCCACAAGTGGAGGGATAGCTCCTGCGACCCCACCGATGACAATGTTCTGAGGCGTGCGGGGCTTCAAAAATGCCGTGTAAAGCAGCACGTAACTGCATAGGCCGAGCAAGGAAAGGCCAGCCGCAAGACAGTTCACACCACTCACCATCAGAGCGGCAGCTGCCAAGGTGCAAGAAATGGCACCTATGAACGCCGCAGTTGGAGACAAGCGTCCTGAAGGCAAAGCCCGACCACTTGTGCGCTGCATACGTCCATCGAGATCCTGCTCCCAAAGACAATTAAGAACACCTGCAGCAGCAGCGGCTAAAGCCCCTCCGCCCAGGGTGCAGGCCAACCGTGGAGAGGGTAAGGGCCAGCCTTCAGAAAGGGCCATACCACCAAGGGTTGTAGCCAAAAGCAGTGGTATCAAGCGTGGTTTGGCAACCTCTAACCAAGCGGGGAGCTTGATGCGCTGACGAGAAGGCACTACCTGCTCGCGAACTATCCCAGACTGGAGAACCTCTGGTGTTGAACTAACCATGAGAGGGCTCCATAGAGGATGATTCGCCAACGGCAGACAACGATAAAGTTGATTCTTCTGGACTGCGGAAGGTAAGGGCCGCAAGCAAGGCCACAAGCAGAGCTGCTACTAGTTGATGGCCCACTGTTACGACAGGTTGGGAAAGTCCGAGGTGCAAGGTCAGGAATCCAAGGCTTATCTGTGTGGCAACAAGTCCAAGAACAGAGATCAAAAAAGGCCACTGACTTCGAGGCCAGCCGCCAACTGCAAAAGCAGTGCAAACAAATAACAGCAAGCAAATTGCAACAGGTGTAGCTGAAATGCGATGCCACTGAAGCCATTGACATGCCTGTCCGCCATTAAGGCAAAGCTGAGCTGCCCAGGCGGTGGCCATACGACCGCCAAGAAGACACTGAGCCAACACTGCTAGCAAAGAAGCACCACCCATCAAGCGCCACCACAAAGGCGATGCCATATCTGAGGAGGACAGCAATCGCTGAGACAAACCACTCACCGCTGCCACAAGCATCAGAGCAAGTGCCAGATGAGCCGTAACTACTCCAGAAGGCAATAGCTGCAAAACGGTGAGAGCTCCAAGACCTCCCTGTACGAGAACTAGAAATACCAGGCCAGCACAGAACCACGGGAGCCAATTGGGCAATTCAGAGCGCCACAAAAGGACCGCTACCAATTGCGCAATCAGAGCAACACCCACCACAAAGGCATCAAGGCGATGAAACCACTCGAGAAAAACCTGGACATTCATCTGACTACCAGGCAAAAGTGAGCCATAACAGAGTGGCCAATCCGGGCAAGCCAACCCTGCCTCCATCACGCGCGTCGCTCCACCGATCACCACCAGTGCAATAAGGGCTACAACCAGATGGGCCGCCACCTGAGCAAGGCGCCATCGAACAAGAGGCAAAGACGACATCATGCTACTATGCTACAGTCAACAGCCGGGAAGTCAAAAGGTGGGCACCTGTCTTTTGAATGAGGGTGCTATCTCGGAAAACGTAGCGATTAGATCATCGACGTCACAACACCCCTCTACATCACCTATCCCTGACAAAACATTCACGTAAAAATTCCTGAACTCATCAGAGGCCTTGCGAAATGAGGGTTCCATTCAAAATTCACGCCGGCTTAACAATCACTGCATGTTGCTTTGGATCGATCTCCATAGCCTTAAAAGATCCAAGCTGATCCTGTGTCGATTCCCATTGCCATACTCACGCTAGTACTGGGCATGGTCCTTGTACTGGGAGGTCTTTGGATTGGCCAGAACGTCAATCTGCTTCCAGTTGATGCCAGTGCGAATGCACCTGTATACGACGAACTTTTCCGAGTTCTATTCAGCATCGGGGCAATCCTTTTTCTAGGCATTTTGGGGCTGGTTGTGTTCAGCCTGATTAAATTCCGTCGTCGGCCTGGCCAGCTAGGTGACGGACTGGCCCTGGAAGGCAATCTTTCACTTGAAGTCTTTTGGACTGCTGTGCCAGCTGTGATCGTTTTGTTTGTGGGGCTTTACAGCTTCGACATCTACGACCGAATGGGCGGAATGGTACCCCTAGGTCATGGAGCCCATGACCATCAGGAGATGGAAATGCAGCAAAACATCTGGGGAGGTATCGGATCTAAAGCTGAAGAATTAACCACTGAGAGCAATCTTGCTGCTCTGCCAGTAGAGGTCACTGCCATGCAATATGCGTTCCTATTCCGCTATCCAAGAGGAGACATCATTTCAGGGGAACTTCATGTACCAGTAGGCCAACCTGTGAGACTGCGCATGGAAGCCAAAGATGTGATCCATGCCTTCTGGGTACCTGAATTTCGCATCAAGCAAGATGTTATTCCTGGCCAACCAACCATATTAAGCTTCACAGCCACCAAGCCTGGTCGCTATCCAATCGTATGTGCCGAACTCTGTGGCCCGTACCACGGAAGTATGCGTTCGGCTGTGGTGGTCGAAGAGCCCACTGACTACGACACCTGGTTCAGCAATAACGCCAAAACAACTGTTCCAGAAGCATGACTATTGCAATCCCTCCAACCAGCAATAAGAAATCAGATCAACTTCAGCCAAATGGATGGCTGCGTTACTTCAGCTTCAGCCTGGACCACAAAGTAATCGGCCTGCAGTACTTGGTCTGCGGGTTCATCTTCTACTTGATAGGTGGATTACTTGGTAGCGCAATCCGTGTCGAGCTGGCCAGCCCCATATCCGACTTCATGGCCAGGGATGTCTACAACCAAGTACTGACTTTGCACGGCACAGTGATGATCTTTTTATGGATCGTGCCTGTAGTAAATGGTGCCTTCGGCAATTATCTGATTCCTTTTTATGTGGGAGCCCGTGACATGGCATTCCCTCGACTCAATGCCGTGGCGTTCTGGATGATTCCTCCAGCAGGACTGCTGCTGATCAGCAGCTACTTCATCACCGGAGCAGCTCAGTCAGGCTGGACGGCTTACCCACCTCTGAGTCTCACCACACCAGCTGCCGGACAGATCCTATGGATTCTGAGTGTGTTGTTCCTCGGTGGCAGCTCGATCTTCGGTGGCATCAACTTCATTGCCACCATCCTCAAGCTGCGGCGTCCAGGCTTGAAGCTCATGCAACTGCCTATGTACTGCTGGGCCATGCTCGGCACCAGCATCCTGGTAGTGCTCTCCACTCCAGTACTAGCTGGAACACTGATCCTTTTAAGCTTCGATATCGTTGTACACACAGGATTCTTTAATCCCGGCCTGGGTGGGAACGCAGTCGTTTACCAGCATCTTTTCTGGTTTTATTCCCACCCGGCCGTGTACATCATGGTGCTGCCGGCCTTTGGCTTAGTTAGCGAAATTCTTCCTGTTCACTGCCGCAAACCTCTATTTGGCTACACCTCAATGGTGTACTCAATCATGGCCATCTGTGTACTCGGTCTAGTGGTGTGGGCACACCACATGTTCACCAGTGGAACACCTCCATGGATGCGCCTCTTCTTCACCATCGCCACATCATTTATTGCTGTACCCACGGGAATCAAATTCTTTAATTGGCTAGCAACCCTCTGGGGAGGACGCATCTCTCTAAACAGTGCAGTGCTCTTCTCCTGTGGCTTCATCGTCAACTTCGTGCTCGGCGGTATTACTGGCGTAATGCTTGCGCAAGTCCCCTTCGACATTCATGTGCATGACACCTACTTTGTAGTCGCTCATTTTCATTACGTCGTCTATGGCGGATCGGTATTTGTGATTTTTGCCTCCATCTATCACTGGTATCCCAAATTCACCGGACGCATGCTGAATGAGAATCTAGGTCGCTTTCACTTTCTACTCACCTTCATCGGCTTCAATCTCTGCTTTGCCCCTCAGCACTGGCTGGGCCTTAACGGCATGCCACGTCGTGTAGCGGAGTACGACCCTCAATTCACCTTCATCAATCAACTCAGTAGCGCTGGCGCGTTACTAATGGCCATCAGCACACTGCCCTTCCTCTGGAATGTTGTGCAGAGCGCATTCAATGGTCCCATTGCCGGAGACAACCCTTGGAGGGCACTCACTCCGGAATGGCTTACCAGTTCCCCACCACCGGTGGAGAACTGGAATGGTGAGGCCCCTCTGGTAACCGAGCCATATGGCTATGGCGTACCTAAAGAGCAACTCGACAAAACCGGAACCAGTAACAGTGATCATAGGAGCAGCGGCCAATGACAACTCTCACCAACGTCAACCATGACTCTGATCAACATGGTGCAGAAAACCATGAACATGCTGATCACCGCCTATTTGGCCTAGCAACCTTCCTGGTAGCTGACGGCATGACCTTTGCTGGTTTTTTTGTCGCCTATCTCACCTTTAGAGCCGTCAACCCTCTGCTTCCAGATGCGGTCTATGAGTTAGAGCTGCCTCTGCCCACCCTGAATACAGTTTTACTTCTAGTAAGTAGCGCCACCTTCCATCGCGCCGGACAAGCCCTAAAGCGCGACCAAGCAGAAAAGTGTCAGCGCTGGTTACTACTTTCAGCTGGCCTTGGGCTCGCCTTTTTAGTAAGCCAGATGGTGGAATACTTCACATTGCCCTTTGGTCTTACAGACAATCTCTACGCAAGTACCTTCTATGCCGTAACAGGCTTCCACGGTCTACACGTCACCCTTGGCGCGCTAATGATTCTGATTGTCTGGTGGCAGTCACGTTCGCCCGGTGGCCGCATCACTAGCCAGAATCCCTTCCCACTAGAGGCCGCGGAGCTCTACTGGCACTTCGTAGACGGCATCTGGGTGATCTTATTCATCATCTTCTACCTTCTCTAAATCAAAGGCAGTCGATCTAAAGCAAAGAAAGTTCAAGCAATCACTTGCCACAGATCAAGGAATTCGTCAGAATTGAAACGAATAAAGCTGGCAAAATGCTTGTCGGAAAAGAACTTCTAGACAAAGCCAGGTCACTCAGCAACCGTCCTGAGGATGAGATTGCTCGTGGCTGCGGATATGTAGGCCCAAGTGGTCGTGTCTTGCGCAAGAGCTTTTATCGGGCTCTCGTGGAAGCCAAGGGCTACAAACTTCCATCTAGCAGTGGAGGGGGCAGTGCTTCTCGTGGTCGACAGGCAGAGTTTCGTACTCGAGTTCACGGGAATGGAAATCTGCTCATCGGACATGCTTATACAAAAAGACTCGGCCTAGAACCAGGTCAGGAATTTCGAATCGAAATTCATCGTGAGTCAGGCGCCATCTGGTTACTGCCACTAAGCAGCGAGGGCAAGGAGAAGTAATTTGCCAATTCTCTGGCTCTCTAGCCAATCGATAACTGAAAAAAGAGAACCAGAGAATTCAAGCAACATTCATTAGACCTAATCAACGATGTCAGGCGAATGCTGGAGGATCGTTGTTGTCGTCGTGAAGGTTTGAGCTGAAGGCAATCACGTCAATTCCGCTGAACAAAAAGCTGATTCCCACCAATACTCCGAGCACCCACAACAGCCCCCAAAACTTCATCGTCACAATCAATACACCGAGAACAAACGTGATCACACCATTGGCACACGCCCATCCGGCCCCGGACCGCTTGGAGTGAGACAGGGCTGTGCAGAAGGCCACCGCACCCTCAACTAGAAACACAATTCCGATTGCCATTGCAAGCGTCGCCACCTGAGCAGCCGCTTCAACAGGATCACGAAAGTTTGAAATCATCCAGGCCCCAACCACTAAGAAAAGGGTTGAAACCACCAAGCGCCAGAAACAAACCCACCTAGAGAGGCGTGAAAAGCGTATGAGGTTACTTATCCAGCCGACGATGCCGCCCACCAGAAACAGCACTGCAATCAACCCAGTAGTCCAAAAAGATGCGACCACAGGAAAGATCAAAGAGAGCACACCCAGCACAATCAGCAGGATGCCTTCAGCAATTGCAAAGGCTTTAAAAGTACCCAGGGTTCCCTGGCGTTCATCAACAGTCATGAAATGTTCGAAATGAACAACACCTGAACGCTATTAAGACTCTCCTGATCTGGCCACGCTTTGTAAGGTCCCTGAATTGGGAGCCTGCGTGAATCAGCTCCAACCCTGGCTGGCTAGCCAGTCTGCTGAGATCTCTGAGGGCTGCCTGCTTTTTGACATTGACAACTGAGGAACCCCTACCAACAGCCGCTCGGTGTACTTGGCGACAAGATCGGCCTCCAAGTTCACCATGGTTCCAACGCTTAACTTTTGTAGTGAAGTGCTAGTCCAGGTGTGCGGTATTACCGCCAACGAGAACCGACTACCGTCTTCAACGCATCCAGCCACCGTGAGGCTGATCCCATCCAAAGCAATACTTGCTTTTTCGCAGATATAGCGTCCAAAAACAGGATCCTGCCAACTCACCTCCAAATGCCAGGACTTGGAGCGAGCCTCTAACTCCATCACCTCGCCATAGCCATCAACATGGCCGCTGACCAGATGGCCTCCGAGCCGATCAGAAAACCGAAGAGCTGGTTCAAGGTTGACGGCCCCACCCCGATCCGCCTTGCTCCCAAGGGTGGTTCGACCCAGAGTTTCCTCACTGACATCAGCGCGGAAACCATCCTCAATTAATTCCGCCACCGTGAGGCAAACCCCATCAACGGCAACGCTGTCGCCCACTGCCAAGGGAGCGAAAGGGGCGCACCCTTGCACTAACACACCAGTCGCTCGTCGCTGCACCCGTCCAACCGCCTGAACTAGCCCCGTAAACATGGCCGTCAGTTTTCGGCAACATCACTGGCCATAATCGGACAAAAGGGGGAGGAAGTTTCAGTGGTCGAGATGAGTGTTGCCGGTCTCGCCCTCGATGCGTCTAGCCGTAGCCCAATCGTGCTGCTCCGAGATCCCTCCGGGCGAAGGCAAGTGCCGATCTGGATCGACCAGGCCCAAGCGCACAACATCATGGCCGGCATCCAAGACTCTCCTCCTCCACGGCCACTCAGCCACGACCTGATGGTCGCCCTGCTCAAAGCAGGAAATCTTCATTTAGAGCGGGTAATCATTCACGCAATTGAAGAAAGCACATTCCAGGCCGTACTCAAAC
>CAJWUF010000033.1 GCA_913047395.1 uncultured cyanobacterium | reverse complement strand
CTAAACGATTTCAACTTCACTGGTACCGGCGTACCTTTTGTTCCCTATTCACCTGACAATCAATTTGATCAACTTGAAGAGCGCCTCTTCTAACTACGCTGCTTAGGGATCATTTCCCCCCATAAATCAAATGACTACCGGTGAGATTAGACCCGGCGAACTCCATACCTTCAGTAAGAACATCTGGTGCGTAAGCATTGATCACCACCGCCTCACGCAAGTCAGCACGACGCAAATCAGTACCGCTCAATTCAGCATTCGTAAGGGTGGCACCTTGAAGGTGAGCCTCAGCCAAGCGAGCATCACTTAGATCAGCTCCTTCAAGGTTCGCACCCTCAAGATTTGCACCCCGCAGATCAGCATCGCGAAGGTCTGCACCAATCAAATGAGCCCCACGAAGGTCGGCCCCGCGCAAATCACAACGCCTGCAAGATCCTGATTGGTTCAATTGCTCGAGCGGAGTAGAAAACGGCTCAACATTGAGTGAGACGACTGGAGCTGCAAATACCGCAGGAGCTGAAAAGGCCATCAGCAAAACCCAGATAGTGTTAGGCAGGTGACGGATAGCAACCATTAACAGCTCGCCTTTACCTTTTCATAGACACGCTGAAAATAATTTGCCGCAAATGATCACGAAACGTTCCAACTAAAACCGCGTCCAACCAACCATTTTCACGGCACAGAAGCCACAAAATTGTTGAGGTATGGCAGGGCCGCCATTGCGCTCTTCAAGGCTGCATCATGCTCCAACAACTGAGATGTGGCATCCCAGCGCCCGCTAAGCAGCATCTCGCGAGGGCCGGAGTCAACCTGCAAATCCCATGATCCGATAGAACTCTGAAACTGCTGACTCTGAATATTCAGACTCCAACTCAGCGACGGTTCCGCAGCCACGCTCTCCTGCAATGCCTCAATCTGGTCAGCAGATCCTGTAGCACAGGGGATTCCCAGAGCCAAACAGTTGCCGTAGAAGATCTCTGCAAAGCTCTCACCGATCAGCGCACGGATACCCCAGCGCATTAGCGCCTGAGGCGCATGTTCACGGCTAGAACCACAACCGAAGTTACCGTTAACAATCAATATTGAAGCCCCCTGGTAAACGGGCAAATCAAAAGGATGAGAACCACCAAGCTCAAGGCGGTCATCCTCAAAAACCTGATTTCCCAGTGCTTCAAAACTCACACACTTAAGAAACCGGGCAGGGATGATTCGATCGGTGTCGATGTCGTCACCATGCAACATCAACGCCCTACCGCTCACCTGGTCAATAACCCCTTGAGGGAAGAACGCAATCTCAGTCATAACTATTGGGATTTACCAGGCAGACAATCTTTGACAAGCAGCGTTCGCACATCGGTTACCTGTCCAGCAATGGCGGCCGCCGCCACCATTGCTGGACTCATCAACAAAGTGCGGCCACTAGAAGAACCCTGGCGACCCTTGAAATTCCTGTTGCTGGAGCTAGCGCTGATCTGACGTCCATCTAAACGATCAGGGTTCATCGCCAGGCACATAGAACAGCCTGGTTCGCGCCATTCATACCCAGCCGCCCGAAAAAGATCATCGAGCCCCTCTGCTTCGGCAGCTCTAGCGACCTTTTCCGAACCTGGCACCACAAAAGCCTTTATCCCTTTCGCTACATGGCGCCCCTTAGCAATAGCTGCAGCGGCCTTTAAATCACTGAGACGACCATTCGTACAACTGCCAATGAAACACACATCAACTGGAAGCCCTTCGATAGCCGATCCAGGCTCAAGATCCATATAGCGATACGCCTCCTCTGCGATTGGACGCTCACTTAATGAAAGCGAGTCGAGAGTCGGCACCGTTTCATCCACAGCAATGCCCTGAGCAGGAGTGATGCCCCAGGTCACCGTGGGAGCAATGCTGGCCGCATCAAAATGCACTTCATCATCGAAGAGCGCATTTTCATCACTAACCAAGCTGCTCCACCAAGCAACTGCCTGTTGCCAAGCATCGGCAACAGGTGCATGAAGCCTTCCTTGCAGATAATCAAAAGTAACGCCATCAGGATTGACGTAACCACAACGAGCACCTCCTTCAATCGCCATATTGCAGAGGGTCATGCGTTCTTCCATTGAAAGCGCATCAATGGCGGGTCCAGCGAACTCATAGGCATAGCCCACACCAGCTTTGACACCAAGACTGCGGATCACATGAAGAATCAAATCCTTTGCATACACACCGCAACTGAGCTGACCATCAACCCAAATGCGACGCACCTTGAGCTTGTTCATGGCAAGGCTCTGACTAGCCAACACATCGCGCACCTGACTGGTACCAATGCCAAAGGCAATAGAACCAAACGCACCATGGGTAGACGTGTGTGAATCGCCACAAGCAACTGTCATCCCAGGCTGGGTCAATCCCAGCTCAGGTGCAATCACATGCACGATGCCCTGAGAACCACTGCCGAGGCCATGAAGAGCGATTCCGTACTTGGCACAGTTCTGTTCCAGAGTGCTGAGCATCTCCTCCGCCAAGGGATCAGCAAAAGGGCGGTTCTGCTGATTGATTGTCGGCACGATGTGATCCACTGTCGCCACGGTGAGCTCAGGGCATCGCACCGACAACCCCTTGTCCTGCAGTGCAGAGAATGCCTGCGGACTAGTGACCTCATGAATTAGATGTAACCCCACAAACAACTGCGTGGATCCACCAGGCATCTCGGCCACCTGATGCAAATCCCACACCTTGTCGTAGAGGGTGCCGAAGCTCAATGTTCATAGACGCAATAGCCGCAGACCCTAGCCCCGATCAAGCAAGAACTTACGCAGACGATCAAGACTGCGGACCACGCTTAGCTGCTGAATACCCAACCGACCACGACGAAAACCAAAGTGCTCCTGGCTTGTTTGGCAGCCGTGCGGACCAGCCACTGCTATGTGCACCAACCCCACAGGTTTGGCCTGCGTACCACCGCCCGGCCCGGCCACCCCGCTAACCGCAACGGACCAATCTGCCCCTAGCCGTTGACGCGCTCCTTCCGCCATGTGCCGCACCACAGGATCTGAAACGGCACCGTGTCTATCAAGAAGCTCAGCGGGCACATCCAACAAAGCTTGCTTAATGGCATTGCTATAGGCAATTACACCGCCCAGAAACACCTCAGATGATCTTGGAACAGTAGTCAAAGCAGCGCCTAATCCTCCACCAGTACAGGACTCTGCCACCGCAATAGTCTCGCCCCGTTGACGCAATAGCTCAAGTACAACAGAAGCCAAGCTCTCATCATCTGAGCCAAAACAAAGCAACCCCATACGACTACGCAGCGCTGCATCTACTGGATTCAAAAACTGCTTCGCCTGCTCGATAGTTTCACCCCGAGCAGTGAGCCTTAGCTTCACCTCTCCAAGCCCTGCATAAGGAGCCACTGTCGGATTATCCAGCTCCAAAAGATCAGCTACTTGTTCAGCCAATGTTGATTCAGCAATACCTGTGAACCGCAACAGCCGACTGACAAAGATGTCCTTCACTCCTCCATGCTGACGCAGCCATGGAACAGCAGTTTGAGACCACATCTGCTTCATTTCACTAGGAACCCCCGGGAAGGTGAGCACAGTGAACCCTGGCCTGGGACTCCAAATCATCCCCGGCGCAGTACCAGAAGGATTAGGGAGGACTTGCGCTCCGCGGGGCAATAAGGCCTGTTTGCGATTACTGAGCGCAGAGGTTCTGTTGCTATCACTGAGCTTGGCCTGAATCTCGACCCAAAGGTCTGGACGTTCCTCAAGCGGCGTATCGAAAACGGCCGCCAAGGTTTCTGTCGTCAGATCATCGGGAGTTGGTCCCAAGCCACCAGTAGTGATCAGGATTCGACTGCGATCAACAGCCTCCAAAACGGACTGTTTAAGACGTTCTACGTTGTCTCCCACCACGGTTTGTCGGTAGTGAGGAAGTCCCAGAGCCGCAAGCTCTTCAGCAAGCCAACGAGCATTGCCATTAAGGATGTTGCCAAGCAGCAACTCCGTTCCTACACAAAGGATCTCAACACCATGCCGAGCCGAAGCTTCAGCCATGGCCATCCCGGTACGAGCTCACATCACCAGATGTTGAAAGAGGCGAAGCAGAATTCGAGGAGTCACCTTCTGAACTGCGTTCACGACGACTAATTACTACCGTCGCCACGAGAATCGCTGTTGCTAAAGCCAACCATAAAAACCGCATTTCAGCGTTTGCTACCACCAAAGCCAATGCTGCCAACCATTGGGTAAATACATAAATCAATAACACCGTTTTTCGATGGCTAAAACCGGCGCGCAGCAGACGGTGATGAAGATGGCGGCGATCAGGATAAAAAGGAGAACGGCCCTCCCGTAGGCGCCCCATAATCACTGCCGACATATCAGCCAAGGGCAAAGACAAAATCAACAGTGGCAACAGCAAACTGACGGTGGTGAGTCCCTTAGCTGGTCCCACGATGCTGATCGCTGCCAAGGTGAAACCAATGAAATAGGAGCCGCCATCACCCATAAATATGCGAGCTGGATTGAAGTTATGGGGCAGGAAACCAAGACAACAACCAGCAAGAGCAGCTGCCAAAAAACCTGCCGCCACTTGATGAAGCGAAAAACTTACTGAAACCAAACCAACAGCGGCAATGCCAGCCACACCTGCGGCTAAGCCATCAAGGCCATCTAACCAATTAATTGCGTTGGTAATACCCACAAGCCAAATAACCGTGGCAGCAAGACTCAATAAATCAGGCAAGGCAATTAATGAAGAGCCTTCGCCTAACCAAGGCAGCTCGATTGTTCCGATACGTACCCCTTGAGTCCACATCGCAAACGCAATAGCAACCTGTCCTGCCAAGCGAGGCCAAGGCGATAAAGCAAACAGATCGTCGGCAAGGCCAATCAAAAAAAAGCAAAGGGCACCAGCAAGGGTGGACCAAATCAACTGATCCTTAGCAGGTGCTACCAAGCCGAATCCCCCCAACCCCCAGGTAATCGCCAGCGAAAAACAAAAACCCATGACCATGGCAACACCACCAAGGCGAACCATTGGCGTGCTGTGCTGCTTACGGATATCAGGTTGATCAGTGAGGCCGAGATGAAGGCCGAGTGAGCGCACCAATGGAACAACCACACTGGTGATAACAGCAGCCATAGCGAAGCTCGCCGTAGCAAAAGCGAGGCGGCTGCTCTCGGGGGTCAAGTGTGCTCCTATGGCAAGCGATCCAAGGAAGGGTCCATGTAGTTAATCCTAGGCAGCGCAAGTATCAGCTTCCAGAGTTAAGGGCCACTCAAGCAAGCGCCGGCTCTCGATTGGAACTGTAAAGAGGGAAACGACGACAAAGCTGACGCACCCTCTCAAAACACTGCGCCTTGACTGCATCATCTTCAGGTTTCAACAACCGATCAGCGATTACATCAGCCACCTCACGAAATGCCTCTTCGTCAAATCCACGTGTTGTCAAAGCCGCCGTTCCCAACCTCAAACCACTGGTTACAAAAGGCGATTCAGGATCAAACGGCACCGTGTTTTTATTTGCGGTGATATTCACGTCACTTACAAGCAAATCGGCGACCTTACCGGTCATTCCAATACTGCGTAGGTCCAATAACACGAGGTGGTTATCTGTTCCACTACTCACCACTGCTATCCCCCGCTCTTGGATGCGACCAGCCAAAACCTGAGCGTTAGCTACAACCTGGCGGCTATAGGTCTGAAACTCTGGTTGTAGTGCTTCCCCTAATGCAACAGCCTTAGCTGCAATTACATGCTCTAAAGGGCCACCTTGGCTGCCTGGGAACACTGCCTTATCAAATTTGCGGCCAAACTCTGCATCACGACAAAGAATCAAACCACCTCTAGGACCGCGCAAGGTCTTATGAGTAGTGGTGGTCACTACATCACAATGCGGCAAAGGACTCGGATGGACCCCCGCCGCCACAAGGCCAGCAATATGCGCCATGTCTGCAAGTAAATAGGCGCCCACCTCATCGGCGATTGTGCGGAAAGCAGCAAAATCGATCGTGCGGGGGTAAGCCGAATAGCCGCAAATAATCAATTGAGGGCGATGTTCGAGAGCTAGCTGACGAACAGCCTCCATATCGAGCTGCTGGCTATCGGGGTCCACGCCGTATTGAACAACCTTGAACCACTTGCCACTTACGTTGACAGGCGAGCCATGCGTGAGGTGTCCGCCATGGGATAGGTCCATTCCCATGATCGTGTCGCCAGGCTGCAACAACGCTAAGAACACAGCAAAGTTGGCCTGAGCTCCACTGTGAGGTTGCACATTGGCCCAGGCCGCACCAAAGAGCTGCTGAGCACGCTCTATTGCCAGCTCCTCAATTGCATCGACATGCTCACAGCCGCCGTAATAACGCTTATAGGGAAGACCTTCGGCGTACTTATTCGTGAGTACGGAACCCTGAGCATCCATCACAGCTTGAGAAGTGAAGTTCTCACTAGCTATCAGCTCTAGATGAGTCTCCTGACGCTGTTTCTCCTGATCGATCAATCCAGCAATGGCAGGGTCGGAATCCTTCAGGGCAGCATTAATCGAAGCCAAGCAGCGATCCGTCATTTACAGAAGCCAACAGTTTGCGGATCGTAGGCAACGGTTCTTCCTCGCAGATGAACAGCCCTTAATCCTGATTCGACCACAAGAGCAAAAGCCAAAAAAAAAACTGCCTTTTGGGCAGTTTTTTCAGCGCGCCTGGAGAGATTCGAACTCCCGACCCTCTGATCCGTAGTCAGATGCTCTAATCCGCTGAGCTACAGGCGCTTGGAAGGAATTATCACACCCCATCAAGGGGGCCTTCGTCAACCGAGTTACAGCTGAGCGCCACAATCAATGAATATCAAAGTGCTTCTTCATGCCGATTCGCTGGTACGGACCTGCCGACCCAACTGACCCCACCTATCAACACTTCGCTCGAGTCGTGAACTTCACTGTTCATGCAATGACCTTTGCCGCTTTAAACAGTGGCCTTTGGTTCTTTCAACTGCTCCGCCACCCCTGGTCACACTTGAATTGGTTTAGCGAAATCTGGCTAGCTGGACTGTTGTTACACCTTGGATTTGTACTAGTGCGACGACCCAGCAGTAAATAATGTCGAATATCGAA
Organism: uncultured cyanobacterium; assembly: GCA_913047395.1. Classification (GTDB taxonomy): domain Bacteria; phylum Cyanobacteriota; class Cyanobacteriia; order PCC-6307; family Cyanobiaceae; genus Prochlorococcus. The sequence goes on along the minus strand of CAJWUF010000033.1, from coordinate 6,060 downwards.
AACCAACCCTGAAGCGAACTTCCAGCCAGCCTCCCCCACTTAAAACATCCCTCATGACAATCGATCCAGCGGATCTACAAGAGCTGCAGACTTCCCTTGCCGATCGCATCTACCTTCAAATCGCAAGTTGGCATCTTTATCTGGGCGATGCGGGGCTAGCAGAAAACCTTGCCATCGAATGCAGCGTCAGGCTTAGCCACGGTGCCAACGTGGCCGCACGTCAGGCCTTGGAATCAGTGCAAGTACCCCTAGGCGGAGGAAGCACCCGGCTACCACTAGCGCGCTTAATCCCACCCTCTCAACTTCGTGACCTTGAGGAGATTTTGGAGCCCTACTGCAGATAAGGTTGCTGCCATCGACGGAGGGCCAGTGCTGATCATCGAGGTCACTAACGCCCGTGAAGTGATGCGCAAACGCATCGGACGACTAGGTGAACGACTGATCGGCAAAGTAATGGATGCCGAAGACCAGGTAGAGAAAGCTCTTATTCAAGAGCTCGAGAACGCCTTCCAAGAATTCGGCATCGAAGCGCGCATCGTTTCAGTGCAAGGACCCCAGCTAGTGGGACGAGACCGTCTTGAGCTGCCGATTCAAGTCCGTGAAGAACGCGAAGTTCGCCTCAACGAGGACTAATCCTGTAACGGAGAACCTGTACTAATTCACGCACCTCCGCGACGCCAAGGGAGCAGCTAATCAAAACAAACACACCAAGACCGCTCAAAGCAGAGATAACCACCTCGATCAAAAGACCAAGAAAATCCTGAGGCCAAATCAAAATTGCCGACAGTGCCCAGGAAACCCACCCGGCCACCAAACCAGCAAATACCACCTTGAGGCAATCCAAAGCCCAATGCCTTAAAGGCAAGCCACCTAAGCGAAAATGCAAGCCCAGTAGAAGAGCTGCGCAGGTGAGCAGATTGATTGCAACCGTAGCCAGCACTAAGCCAGGTGCCCCGAAATTGAATGGCAACTGAGCGCCCCAAGGTGTTGGGCCACCCACCAACAACCAATCGAACACCACATTCAGCCCGATACCTGCTGCAGAAAGCCGGAAGGGGGTGGTTCCATCACCTAGGGCATAAAACACACGCACCAGCAGATCACGAGCCAGGTAGGCAGGCATGCCCACGCCATAGGCCATCAGCAATCCAGTCACCAGACTTGCGGCATCGGCATCAAAGGCCCCCCGCTCGTAAACCAGAGCCACTATTGGAGCCCCCAGAGCCACGAAGATCGCCCCGAGAGGCACCATGCTGGCAATGGAAAGCATTAACCCCTGTCGAATGCGAGCGACCAGCGCCGAGCGATCATCCGGAGCCGTGAGCCTGGCGAAAGTAGGCAACAACGGCACCAACAATGCATTGGAGATCAACCCCAACGGCGTCTGCACCAAAAGAGTTGCGTAGCCAAGACCAGCTGCTGCCCCAAAGATGCCAGAAGCAAAAAACAGATCAGTAATTACGTTGATCTGCAACATCCCAGAAGAGAGTGTGGCCGGGCCCATTACCTGCCATACCTCCCGCACACCTGGATGGCGCCAGTCCCACACCAACTGCACTTTGGCCAATCCTTGCCTGATCAGAGCCGGCAGCTGAATCAGCCACTGCAGCAAGGCTCCAACCAGAGTGGCCAATGCCAAAACGATGCCACCTTTAAGGGCAAACTGCATTGACCCGACCGCCGGTCCGACCTGCCACCACAGAACCCCTACGCCCGCAATCAAAGCAAGGCTGGACATGATTGGCGAAACCGCCGGAATCCAGAACTCATCAACGGCATTCAGGGAACCGAAACCCAGGCCGATCAAACCTGCCAATAAGGCCATCGGCGCCATCACCTGCAACTGAACCACAGCAATCCGATGCAGCTCAGGGCTAAGACCTGGGCCCACCAGATTGATCAACGGATTAGCCGCTACCACCAGCAGGGCCGTCACCACTAACAAGGCTGCACTAACCATGGTGTTAAGCGCCGCCAATACATGGGCGCTCTCCTGCCGCGGTCGTCTACTGAGGACACTGACCATGGCGCTATGAAAAGGACCATTAATCCCACCTAGGAGGATCAACAGAAATCCCGGCAATACGTAGGCGTAGTTGTAGGCGTCATAGGCCGCTCCCACTCCAAAGGCAGCAGCTATCACCAGCTGCCTGGCCAGCCCGCCCAACTTGCTAAGCAGGGTCCCGACGGTAACGACCAGGGCAATACGCTTGAGGGATCTCGCCATCCGTTGGCCCCGGAGTTCTAAATCAGTTCTGCCGCATTCTTAGGCCCAAAAGGCGCCACCATGGCCCGATAGATACAGCCCTGATGATCGGCACGCCCCTGCTCAGCTTCCCGCCCCTTGCAGAAGGGCTGTTGCTGAAACGCTACAAACGCTTCCTGGCTGATGTGGAGCTAGTAAGCGGCGAAATCGTTACAGCCCACTGCGCCAACACCGGTCCGATGACCGGTGTTCTCCATCCCGGGGGCAGAGTGCGACTACGCCATGCGCCCTCCCCTAAGCGCAAATTGGCCTGGACATGGGAGCAAGCAGAGGCTCCAAGCGCCCAAGGAGGCTTCTGTTGGGTAGGCATCAACACCGCCTTGGCCAATGGAGTGATCAGAGCCGCAATTGAAGCCGGCTTGCTCAAGCAGGAGCTGGGGCCGATCGCAGCGATTCGTCCGGAAGTTACCTATGGCAGTAACCGGCGCAGCCGCATTGATCTGTTTTTAACCCCAGAGGCCAAGGCTCCGGATACCAGAACGATTTACTTAGAGGTAAAGAACACCACCTGGAGCGAAAACTCCTTAGCCCTCTTCCCCGACACGGTTACAGAGCGAGGGCAAAAACATCTAAAAGAACTAATCGGGGTTCTGCCTGAGTCCCGAGCCGTTTTGGTGCCCTGCTTAACCCGCCCTGATGTCGACACGTTCGCCCCAGGAGATAGCGCCGACCCTCACTATGGCGAGCTGTTTCGCCAGGCCATTGCTGAGGGCGTAGAAGTACTTCCGTGCTGCTTCGGGTTTCACCGCGATCACATCACCTGGGAGGGCCTCAGGCCGATAGCGAAATTGCAGAGATAGAGGTTCACGAAATTACAATTGCGGCATGTTACGAATCACGCGTTCAGCCCTCGATAAATACCTAAAAAAAGCCGACGAAGAGCAGTTTTGTATCAAAGCGAACAAAAAAAATTTGTATCGCAGCGAGCATGGGCCGGACTCAAACAGCATTCCAGCTCGTTTGGCATCTCGCAGATCTGCTTCTTTATTCAATGACAACTGCTTTGCATCAGCCCCCAGGGCGGCGCACGGTGCGACTGCAGGAGGCAAGTCTCCTAGAGGGACCAATGCTCCTGCTGCGCAGCATCCGTGGCTTCAGCTCCAATCGTTCAATAACGTGGCTGGCCTGTGTGCCCTTCGCCCTCTTCGGCTTAGGCCTTTTCAACCTTTCAGCACATGCGGCTGATCTGCCTGAGCTGACCCCAGGTTTTCTAGCGAACAACCTCTGGCTGCTAATAGCCGCAGTCCTGGTGATCTTTATGAACGCCGGCTTTGCAATGGTGGAAGCAGGGATGTGTCGTCAGAAAAATGCTGTCAACATCCTGGCCAAAAACCTGTTTGTCTTCACCCTCGCAGTGACGGCTTACTGGTTCATAGGGTTCCAGATGATGTACAAAGCAGACTGGGTGATCCCAGGTGTTTTGAAGTTCGGCGGTCTGTTTTTTGACCCAACTGTCACCTCTGAGATGGTGACTAATTCAGAATTGGTCCCTAGCGTTGATTTCCTCTTCCAGGCAGCCTTTGCAGGAACAGCTGCAACGATTGTTTCTGGATTAGTGGCTGAGAGAATCAAGTTTGGTGAATTCGTTGTTTTCTCGCTAATCCTCACTGCATTTATCTACCCAATCGCTGGTTCCTGGCAGTGGAATGGTGATGGTTGGCTAGCGCAGAAGGGTTTCATAGATTTTGCTGGTTCCACCCTTGTGCACTCCGTGGGTGCCTGGGCTGGTCTGGTGGGAGCCATCGCGCTTGGACCCCGTATCGGCAAGTTTGTAGGTGGCAAGGCTCAGGCCTTACCTGGTCACAACATGGCGATCGCCACCCTGGGATGCCTCATCCTCTGGATCGGTTGGTATGGCTTCAACGCCGGCTCCGAGCTCAGCATGGATGCGGCAGTTCCCTACATCGCAGTGACTACAACACTGGCTGCTGCAGGTGGCGCCATCGGTGCAACGATTATTTCGACCCTCTGCTCCGGCAAGCCTGATCTAACAATGATCATCAACGGCATACTTGCCGGTTTAGTAAGCATCACCGCTGGCTGTGACGGTGTCGCGATGTGGGCAGCTTGGCTAATCGGCCTGATCGGCGGTGCGATCGTGGTCTTCTCAGTGGCTTTCATCGATGGTCTCAATATTGACGACCCAGTTGGAGCCTTCTCTGTACACGGCACCTGCGGTATCTGGGGAACACTGGCCGTCGGACTCTTTAATAAAGGATCCGGTCTTTTCACCGGCCACGGTTTCAACCAGCTTGGCGTCCAAGCACTCGGCTGCATCGCCTATGCAGTTTTTGTAGTGGTGACCTGCTGGATTACCTGGAAGATCATTGGTGCTTGCTTCGGCGGCATCCGTGTTTCGGAATCTGAGGAAATCTCAGGTCTCGATATCGGTGAGCACGGTATGGAGGCTTACCCCGACTTCGCCTCTGCCGGTAACTAAAAGACTGATCTGCAAAATTGATCTCATTAAGCCCGGCATAAGCCGGGCTTTTTTTATTTGCTTAGTTGGGCTGTATCCCTAATAGAATCTCAACTTATGCAGCCTCCACAAATATGGATACTCAAGCCTTTAAGCGCTCGCTGCATCAATCTGATCGCTATAACAGACGTGGTTTTGGGTCGCCTTCAAAACGCACTCAAGCACTTGAAAAGGCTTATCAAAGCAGCCTAATCGGATCGATTAGGGATAACGGATCTGTAATGAAGCATGGTCGCTTGCAAGTGAAACTTGCGGAGGCTTTTGGCTTTTGCTGGGGAGTAGAGCGTGCAGTAGCTATGGCCTATGAAACCAGAAGACATTATCCAAATGAAAGGATCTGGATAACCAATGAGATTATTCACAATCCTTCGGTAAATGATCATCTACGTTTGATGAATGTACGCTTCATATCAGCAGAGGCAGGTATAAAGGATTTCTCTGGAGTTAGTGATGGAGATGTGGTAATCCTTCCTGCATTTGGAGCCACCGTTCAAGAGATGCAACTCCTGCACGAAAGGGGTTGTCACATAATCGATACAACCTGCCCTTGGGTTTCCAAGGTTTGGCATACCGTAGAAAAACATAAGAAGCACACTTTTACTTCAATTATTCATGGCAAGTTCAAGCATGAAGAGACTCTCGCCACAAGCTCATTTGCAGGCACCTATCTAGTCGTACTGGACCTTGCAGAAGCACAATATGTAGCTGAATATATTCTCGGCAAAGGCAATAGCAAAGATTTCATGAAACGCTTTGCCAAAGCATGCTCGCCTGGATTTGATCCAGACAAAGATCTACAGCGAATAGGGGTAGCAAATCAGACGACAATGCTAAAAAGTGAGACCGAAGAAATTGGTCGCTTGTTCGAGCGAACAATGCTTGAAAAGTATGGCCCCCAAGTTCTCAACGATCACTTCCTTTCTTTTAACACTATCTGCGATGCCACTGAAGAACGCCAAAGTGCAATGTTTTCTTTGGTGGATGAACCTCTAGACCTGCTGGTAGTTATCGGCGGCTTCAACTCCTCAAACACCACGCACCTGCAAGAGATTGCTATGAGCCGAGGGATCCGCTCATTCCACATTGATACCCCAGAACGCATTGGAGAAGACAACACCATTAATCACAAGCCGTTAGATAAAGATCTAATAATCGAAAAAGACTTTCTCCCTGCTGGGAAGGTGAATGTCGGCATCACCTCCGGAGCATCAACACCCGATCGAGCAGTTGAACATGTAATCCAGAAGCTGATCGAACTCAGCTCTCGCTGAACGACACTCTGGCTTTACATTGGTTAACATCTACGGCCAACCCC
>CAJWUF010000032.1 GCA_913047395.1 uncultured cyanobacterium | reverse complement strand
CTCCCGACCTTCGGGTTATGAGCCCGACGAGCTACCAGACTGCTCTACCCCGCGTCGACCAAAAGAGCATACCTGCCGAAGTCGGCGACTTGCGGGCTTTGTTTAGGTTTCCTGGAATCTCAGTGCGCCGGCCACTTCAAGCTGTACGCCTGGAGCAATCAATAAAACCAGTTCTTCCATTTCTTGCAGCCCTACAGGGGTGAGCCACTCAAGCTGGCGTAGCAGGTGAAGAGCTACAGCATGCTTTGCCCGTCTTGATCCATCCTCTACTTTGATCGCTACACCCATTCCTTCACCCACGCGGCTTAAACATTGGATGCCTTCGGCGCCTCCTTTACTAACTACTTGCCCATGAGCACGGCACATTAATTCGGTATCAAATAAACCTTCACCGGCTACTAGCTCAGGATGAGCCAGCATCGCCCTTATCACTTGTTCTAATTCTGCCTGGCTGGATGCTCCAAGGTGGGCATAAAGCAGCGCTATATGGTCTAGTCGTAGGCGAAAGGTTGGAGCTCCGCAATCATCCCTGGCAGCCACCAACTCATCGGCTGGAAGTGCTAATAGTTCGGCTAAGCGTCGGTTTACCTCCACTTGCAATGGATGGCTTCCTTGCAGGTAAGAATCAAGAGGCCATGCCATCTTCTTGCAAGTAGCAAGGAAACCAGCATGCTTGCCAGAGCAGTTGTGTTCAAGCGGACTGCTGCCTCCTGACGGGGTAGGGCATTGCAGCAGAGTTGGATCAAGATCTGCATTCCACAGCAACCTGAATGCTTCACGAGCATGGGTTTTTGTTCCTGAATGGGATCCGCAACAAATTGCCAATCCCCTTTCTCCACAGTTCATCTGCTCAGCAGCACCACTGCTCAAAAATGGAAGAGCTTGAAAGGGTTTTAACGCTGAACGGATAAAGGTTTCAAAATCAGGACAGCCCGCACGCATCAAGATGCGCCCGCGGCGATCACAAACAACGGCATGCACACGATGGATTGATTCCACGCTGGAGCCACGCTTAAGGCTCACCTCAAGAGGCGGAGTGCTCGAACGTTGGGAGCTTCCGAATCCGGATGGGAGATTCATGCTCAAGCGAGCTTCTGGTCTTCAGAGAGCCTGGCAGAGAGCCGACCCTATAACCATAAGATCAATCAAATAGGCCATGGATCGAGCCAGCAAGCAGCAACGTTGACACCAAGCCGGCCAATGCCCCTACCCAGATCAAATCAGATGAGATTTCCCCTCATGGATTAAGCCAATGGCTTTTAAGCACACAGATGGGCAGGATCACCCTCGAACTGAGCACAAGACTCGATAGAGACATTGCCATGGGGAAAATAGCTACGCAAAAAAACCAACAATCAAAGGCTCGAGCGCTTGTTGTTCAGTTATTGCCAGCAATTAAAAAAGGAAGCATGCCTAGAACTCATGAGGCCCTGGAAAGCTCAGAGTTCGTGAATTCATGCTGCTCTCCATGACTCCAAAAAGCTTCTAGGTCGTAGTAACTCCTCTCGCTGGGCTGCAGTACATGCACAATTAGCTCCCCGTAATCAAGTAGTGCCCATTTGCCTTCGTTTATACCCTCGCGACGCAGGGGCATGCGATCGGCTTCTGCCTCAAGGCGATCTTCCACAGATTTAGCAATCGCTCGTACCTGCACCTCAGAAAGCCCTCCGGCAATCACCATCCAATCGGCCAGACTAGAAACCTCATCGATACGGATCAGTTGAATATCTGTAGCTTTGCGGTCATCGCAAGCATCAGCGGCCATTTCTGCCAACTGTTCACTATCCATAAACGTTCTCACTGGTGACTGATTGACGAGACCCTTGTTGTTCAGCCATCTCTGCGCGTGCCTTACCAGCACTCTTGCGCAGGGCCTCTAGCCGGTCTTCATAGAAACTGCGCTTCTTCTTTTTGCGAGTTTGTTCCACCAGCTCCTTCAATGCACCGCCAAGGCTCTTGTAGGCATTTGGCACGCTGTAGTCAAAATTACAGGCAATATCGATCGCTCGCTCATCAGCTGCGATGGCATCTTGAAGGCGCTTTTCAGTGTTGTTCTTTAGATAAAGCCGATAACCAGCGAAACCAGAAAGACCTAGGGCCATCAACAGCAACAAACCGTCTTGCACCCAGAGTTCGCCGATAGCACCGCCGAGGCCGATAGCAAGAGCTGCCATCTCCCAGCCATCGCGAGGGATGGTGTCGTTTTGGATGCGACCAACCTCATGCCAGAAAAGCATGTTGCGATGATCGAGTGCAAAGTTATCCCATTGCTCGAGATCAATTTGAATCTCGACCTCATCACGGCCAATTTCTTCAAGGGTTATCAACGGTGGATCTACTGCTGCCGCCGCCTCCACGAATACCCAGCTCTGCATCTCTGGCGGCAGCTGCCCCTTAAGGCGCTGGAGTTCGCTCATGGTCTCATCTTTCTCCTTCCTTATAAAGTTAGCGGTTACAGAGCACCTGGGGTGTTTTATCTGAAGCATCTCTGCTGTTGCATGGGAAGCTAGTCAGGTTTGGCCAATACCTGAAAGCCCATGCCTCGGAGGACCGATCTGCGTCGCATCCTGCTTTTGGGGTCAGGACCAATCGTGATTGGTCAAGCCTGTGAATTTGATTATTCAGGCACTCAAGCGTGCAAAGCCCTACGTGACGAGGGTTTTGAGGTGGTGTTGGTGAATTCCAATCCAGCCTCAATCATGACTGATCCTGAGATGGCGGATCGCACATATATAGAGCCACTTACTCCTGAAGTGGTGGCCCGTGTAATTGAGCGGGAACGTCCTGATGCGTTATTACCCACCATGGGTGGCCAAACAGCTTTAAATCTGGCTGTGGCTTTAGCCGAGAACGGCACTCTCGAACGTTTCAAGGTTGAATTGATAGGTGCTGATCTATCTGCGATTCAAAAAGCAGAAGATCGAAAGATGTTTAAACAGGCCATGGAGCGCATTGGCGTAAAGGTCTGCCCATCAGGGATCGCTTCCAGCGTTGAAGAAGCAGCAGTTGTAGGTGCAGCAATTAATAGTTTTCCGCGCATCATCCGACCAGCCTTCACCCTTGGTGGCAGCGGTGGTGGGATCGCTTACAACCCAGAAGAATTTGCCGCGATTTGCAAAAGCGGCCTTGATGCAAGCCCAGTTTCTCAAATCTTGATCGAAAAATCTCTACTGGGGTGGAAGGAATTCGAGTTAGAAGTTATGCGCGATCTGGCGGATAACGTCGTGATCGTATGCAGCATCGAAAATCTCGATCCAATGGGTGTACATACCGGTGATTCAATCACCGTTGCACCTGCACAAACCCTCACAGATCGTGAATACCAAAGACTTAGGGATCAGGCAATTGCAATTATTCGCGAGATCGGTGTTGCAACTGGTGGCAGCAACATTCAATTTGCAATCAATCCAGATGATGGTGATGTAGTAGTTATTGAAATGAATCCGCGCGTTAGCCGATCATCAGCGCTTGCAAGTAAGGCCACTGGGTTCCCAATTGCCAAGATTGCAGCTCGTCTTGCTATCGGCTATACCCTCGACGAAATCATCAATGACATCACCGGTAAAACACCTGCCTGTTTTGAACCCACAATTGATTATGTAGTCACCAAGATCCCGCGTTTTGCCTTTGAGAAATTCAAGGGCAGTCCTGCTGTACTCACGACAGCAATGAAGTCTGTAGGTGAAGCAATGGCGATCGGCCGTTGTTTCGAAGAATCTTTTCAAAAAGCGTTGCGATCTCTTGAAATAGGACTGGCTGGCTGGGGTTGTGATCGACAGGAGCCAGAAATCAAGTCTTCTGAAATTGAGCGTTTGCTGCGTATACCTTCTCCAGAGAGAATCATGGCTGTGAGAACAGCGATGCTGGCTGGACGGAGTGATGAAGATATTTATTCACTTAGCAAGATTGATACCTGGTTTTTAGCAAAACTACGCAATCTAATCACTATTGAAGCAACATATCTCCATGGACGGCAATTAGATGAACTAGATGAGGAATGCTTACTTACCCTGAAGCAGCTAGGTTTTTCCGATCGTCAAATTGCTTGGGCGACAGGTTCTGATGAACTTGCTGTGCGCACTAGACGGGAAGCTCTAAATATCAAGCCTGTTTTTAAAACAGTGGATACTTGTGCTGCCGAATTTGCATCTACTACGCCGTATTACTACTCCACTTATGAAAGGCCTCTATTTCGCCTAGATGTAGATGGGCAGTTGAACTCACTTAGCCCTCAAACCGAGGTCCTACCAGAGAAGCGGCGCAAAGTAATGATCCTTGGTGGGGGACCCAACCGCATAGGCCAAGGCATTGAATTTGACTACTGCTGTTGCCATGCTTCGTTTGCATCGCAAGATCAGGGATTTGCCACTGTGATGGTTAACAGCAACCCTGAGACTGTCTCCACGGATTATGACACCAGTGATCGACTCTATTTTGAACCGCTAACTCTTGAAGATGTACTAAACGTGATTGAGGTGGAACGCCCGGATGGTGTGATTGTTCAATTCGGTGGTCAAACTCCATTGAAGTTGGCTATACCCCTACTTCGCTGGCTGGAGACTTCAATTGGTCAATCAACCGGTACTCGTATATGGGGTACATCGCCAGAGTCAATTGATCAAGCGGAAGATCGTGAACAATTTGAAGCCATCTTGCGGAAACTGCAGATACGCCAACCACGCAATGGTTTAGCTCGTAGTGAAAAAGATGCTCGCGCTGTAGCAGCACGCATTGGCTATCCCGTTGTAGTGCGTCCCTCCTATGTGCTTGGTGGCCGGGCAATGGAGGTGGTTTTTGATGAACAAGAGTTAAATCGCTATATGGCAGAAGCGGTTCAAGTTGAACCCAATCATCCGGTACTAATCGACCAGTATCTGGAGAATGCTGTAGAAGTCGATGTTGATGCCCTCTGTGACCAAGAAGGAGTCGTAGTAATTGGCGGGCTAATGGAACACATAGAGCCTGCTGGGATTCATTCTGGCGATTCCGCGTGCTGCCTTCCTTCCATATCTCTTGGGGAGCAGGCCCTTAGCACTATTCGACTTTGGAGTGAAGCATTAGCCCTTGCCCTTAAGGTTCAAGGGCTGATTAATTTGCAGTTTGCAGTTCAGCGAGATGATGCAGGTGTTGAGCAAGTTTTCATCATTGAGGCGAATCCTCGTGCTTCGCGCACTGTTCCTTTTGTAGCCAAAGCAACAGGAGTTCCCCTTGCCAAGATCGCTACGCGACTAATGGCAGGAGAGACATTGGCAGATGTTGGCCTCAATAGCGAGCCTCAACCACCTCTTCAAGCCGTCAAAGAAGCAGTATTGCCATTTCGACGTTTCCCTGGAGCTGATTCAGTGCTTGGCCCAGAGATGCGATCGACTGGAGAAGTAATGGGATCAGCCTCGAGCTTTGGCATGGCGTTCGCCAAGTCTGAACTTGCCGCGGGCGAAGCCTTACCAATCAGTGGAACAGTCTTTCTCTCTACTCATGACCGCGATAAGCCAGCATTAATTCTTGTCGCTGAAAAACTGATTCAGCTTGGCTTTGAACTCACTGCCACCTCTGGAACTGCTCAAGCCCTTGAAAAAGCTGGATTGAAAGTTGAATCCGTGCTCAAGGTCCATGAGGGGCGTCCCAACATCGAAGATTTGATTCGCTCTGGTCGAATTCAATTAGTGATCAATACACCGATCGGTCGCCAAGCCGCCCATGACGATAAATATCTCCGACGCGCAGCTCTTGACTACGCCGTTCCTACGCTTACCACGCTCGCTGGGGCAAGGGCTGCTGTCGAAGGAATAACAGCACTTCAGGGGCAGACTCTATCCATTGCGGCTCTTCAAGACATCCACGTTTGATATCCCATTAGGGTTCAGATAACTAATCCCTTTGCCGTGACCGCCAACACTGCTTCCATCGTTATGGCTCCAGGATCCGACTGCCGAGAACTATTTCAGTCAGCCTATGAGAATCGCTACACCTGGGATCCAAGCTTTTTAGGTTACCGAGGTCGATGTCTCTGGTTGCATGACGATCGCTTAGAGGAAGGTCGTTTTGAGTTAGGGGCAGATCTAAAAGCAAAAATTGAAGGTATTGATGATGAGTTGGTTTATAAGGCTATTTCTTCTCAGCTATGGGAGGTTGCTATTCATCGCGTGCGACGCAGTTTTGAGAAGACCCATGGCGAGAACACATTTACTGCGGGTGATAATGATGAGGTTGGCATGGAGGTAATCGTTGGAGGCAAAAACACCGGCGATCGCTATCGCATTAAAAACAATGTAGTAAAGATGGTTCACCGTCATTTCCACGGAACTGTCGTTACGATCTTTACCAAAAGCACAACAGATACAGGCCATGGATACCTAAGTCATACCTACAGTAGTCAGTACAGCGACCCATCTACTGGCAAGACTTCTAGTGGCATTACTAATTTCACGGACACTTTTGTGCCTTTAGCCAACGACGGCTCTTGGGTACTAAGTGAACGTCATGTGCAGACAGATGCTTACGCCGAGTCACCTGCTGATCATCAGCTCTTTCGTTTTGTCGATATTGAGTCGAACTAGAATTAATCTTGCTAGATATCATTGCCCCTGAGAACATATTTACAACCCTCTGCCTGAATTCTCCTGCATCTATCATTCCTTATAAGTCAATTTGCTATCCACAGAACAATCCAAGGCAAATCTAAGCAACCAGGGATATTAATTACCTAAAAGCTAACCAATCCCCTTAAATAAGCAATATTCACTCTGAGTTAGCTAACACTGATTTCAACGATATTGATCAGTGAATTCTCTATAGCAAAACAACGCACGCCATTGGCAACTGATAACACTTATTCGGCAACATCAAGTGCTTGGGCCACCAAGGACCTTGAGCTCGAATGGACTTATTTACAGCCAAGAACCACAAAGCCAAGGTGCATTAAAGTTTGCATAAGTGCAAACCCTGCAAACAATGAGGACATGTTCCCAATACTTAAAAGGCCAATAATATTTGGCTAATTAGTTAGATTATTTACTACAAAAAATTATACTCTGGCTTCTCAGGAAGCCAGAACACTTAAGGACAGACAACTCCAAATAGCTAAGGGAAGCTGTCTTATTGGGCATCTGAAAGTGGCTCTACTCCTTTGAGCTTTTCATTTAACTGCATGGCTAAAGTCTGACGCCCAAGTGCCAAGACCTTAAGTGTGTCTTCATGCATGCGCAGTTGTGCATCTGCAACCTGCATTCCACGTACTAATTCCTTTAGCTCATCAGGCAATGTTCTGAGGTCGTAGCGCTTGCCTTCAAAGGTAAGCACCGGGTCATTGGTATTCGCTGCAGAGTCAGTCATCGTTGTGGAGTTTTGTTCTTGAATGTCAGAAGTGGAGCTCAGGTCCTGAGTGTCGTCGGTACTTTGTGACCCACCGAAGGGCCATTTCGGAGACATTGTATAACGAGCTATTAAAGCTTTTATACAGCATTATTAGAGAAAGAGCTCTGGGTTAAATGGAATGCGACGTATACCTTAGTGAATAGTTGTAGCACTCTGCAAATCCCTAATCATCTGCCTTTCACAAAGTTCCCTATAGCGACCTGTACGGGCCATTAATTCGTCGTGGCTACCAAGATCACAAATTCGCCCTTGATCTAATACAACAATCTGATCTGCCTCCTGAACAGTTGCCAAACGATGGGCTATCACCAAAACGGTGCGGCCCTGCATAGCCCGGCGTAGGCCCAATTGAACAGCTGCTTCCGCTTCAGCATCTAACGCACTTGTGGCTTCATCAAGCAACAACACAGCGGGATTACCCAGCACAGCCCTGGCAATAGCAACCCGTTGAAGCTGCCCACCAGAGAGATTTGTACCCCGTTCTTCTAGTTGAGTGGAATATCCATCAGGTAAACCCATGATGAAGTCGTGAGCGTTGGCCAAACTTGCGGCTTCCTTCACTTTTTGATCGCTCACCTGCCGACCGAAACGAATCGCTTCTGCCACACTGCCCGAAAATACGGTTGTTCGTTGCGGCACTAAGGCAACCTGATGTCGTAGCTCCTGGGCCTTTACCTGGCTGAGTTCATGACCGTCCAAAAAAATTCTTCCCTGCTGGGCGGTGTTAAATCGCAAAAGCAACGAAAAAAGGGTGCTTTTGCCAGCACCTGATGGGCCCACCAGTGCCACAACCTGGCCAGCCTTAACTTCAAGGCAAAGGTCATGAAGCACTAGTTGATCAGGCTCATAGCCGTAACTGACGTGACTCAAAAGCAGATCACCCTTTAAACGTCCCAGCGGTTGGGCATGCTCTAGGTCAGGAGGCTCTCTTGGTTCGCGTTCAATTTCTCGCAGGCGACTTAGGGAAGCCTGGCCTTGCTGGAATTCATTGAAATTAGTCGTTAGATGACTGATGGGATCGATCAACATCAACAATGCAGCCACGTAGCTACTAAAGCTCTGCCCATCCATGCCGCCAGACTGAATCCGAGCTGCGCCAATCGCCAATACCGTAAGGATTCCAGCGGCTTCGATGAAACCCACGACTGGATGTTGCAGAGCAAGCAGTCGCAGGGTTTTGTAACGCGCTTGACGATGTAGATCAACTTCGGCATCAAAGCGCTTTTGAAGCCACGGTTCTGCAGCAAAGGCCCTAACCAATGGCAATCCTTGGATGGCTTCACCAAGCAGACCAGCAAGATCACTGACCTGTTGCTGAGAGCGTTCAGCAGCCTTCATTACTCTGGCTCCAAACTGGCTCACCAAAATCGCCACCAATGGCGCGAGCAGCAGAGTGGCCAGCGAGAGTTGCCAATCCAGCCAAACCATATATGCAAATACAGCTAGCAACTGCAACGCACTTGGCGTGGTGTCTTGAATGGTCTTGTAAATCACTTCCCCCACCCGATCGGCATCCTCAGTGAGTCGATAGGTGAGGTCTCCAGAGGAGAGTTTTTCTAGGGCCCTGAGTTCTACTTTTTGCAGCTGTGCAAATAAATCACGACGCAGATCCTGGCTAACCCGCAAGGCTGGACCCGCCAACATGATGTCTTGTCCAAACTGAGCCAGCTTCTGAACCAGAAAAACACAAAGGGCCAGTGCAATTACCTTGATTACCAAAATCAGCTCCCCTGCACCGATGGCTGGGATCAGCTGACCAGCAAGCCATGCCAGCAGCGGCCAGCACCCCACATAGATCAGCATGCAAACACCCCCCCAAGTCAGCCTGCGCATATGAGGGCGCAAAAGAGGAAGCAATCTGCGGAAGCCGGCTTTAGAGGGAGAGAACATCGAGCCAGACTAGTTCTGTGAAGCCTCTTACTAATAAATGAAGTTGGATCAATTCCTTAAATGGCAGGGTTGGGTAGCCACTGGAGGCGAGGCCAAACACCTGATTCAGTCAGGGCAAGTCTGCGTCAATGGTTCCGTTGAAACCCGTCGTGGGCGCCATTTAAAACCTGGCGACCTGATTCGATTGGGCACTGATGAGGCAAACTTTGTCTCCATTGCTTCGACAGGGCCGTAAGTTGGCCCCTGCGGTACTTCAGAGGACCAGAACGTGCGTAAACCCGTGATCGCTGGCAACTGGAAGATGTACATGACCTGTGCCCAAGCAAGGGAATACACAGCCGTGTTCTTGCCATTGATCGAGGCCACTCCCGATGATCGGCATCTGGTGATTGCCCCACCTTTCACTGCCATATCCACGATGGCAGAAGCAGTTCGTGGTTCTCGCCTGGAATTATCAAGCCAGAATGTGCACTGGGAAGATGAGGGTGCCTTTACTGCAGAGGTTTCGCCAACGATGCTTATTGAGCATCAAGTTCAGTACGCGATTGTTGGCCATAGCGAACCACGTAAATATTTCAGCGAAAGTGATGAACAGATCAACCTGCGTGCTCGTTCTGCCCAAGCACATGGCCTTGTCCCGATTGTCTGCGTTGGGGAAAGTGATGAGCAGCGTGAACGTGGAGAAGCCGAGCGCGTGATTCGACGTCAGGTAGAACAAGGGCTAGAAGGCACTGATCCTGAGCGACTTGTGGTTGCCTATGAGCCCATATGGGCTATTGGCACAGGAAAAACTTGTCAGGCAACAGAAGCAAACCGCATTTGTGGATTAATCCGCGGCTGGGTAGGCTCTTCTGAACTGATAATTCAGTACGGCGGTTCGGTAAAGCCAGGAAACATTGATGAGCTGATGGCTATGAGTGATATCGATGGAGTGTTGGTAGGTGGCGCTTCCCTTGACCCTGAAAGTTTTGCCCGAATTGCCAACTACCAAATCTCCTAAACAATGCTGGCCTAAGGGATGGCGCGAACGCACCTGCGTGATGGGGGTGATCAATATCACTCCCGATTCGTTCAGTGACGGTGGTAAATATCTAGATCCACGTAATGCCCTGGCTCAGGCAAGTATGCAACTGGGACAAGGTGCTGATGTACTCGATCTAGGTGCGCAAAGTACTAGACCTGGTGCGCAGGAGGTGAGCTGGGAAGACGAGTTGGGAAGGTTAATGCCAGCACTTAGCGAAATCCGCACTGCTCATCCACAGGCGTTGATCTCAGTGGACACCTTTTGGTTAGAGGTAGCAAAAGCAGCACTTGAAGCAGGAGCTAACTGGATAAACGATGTCAGTGGCGGCAGTCGTAATCCTGAGATACTGCGACTCGTTGCTGAAGCAAAATGCCCTTACGTTTTGATGCATAGTCGTGGTAATAGTCAATCAATGAATCAACTCACGTCCTATGGCGATGTAAGCGAGGAGGTACGACAAGAATTACTGCGCAGAACTGACCTAGCCATAGCCGCTGGAATCAAGCCTAATCAGTTAATTTGGGACCCAGGTTTGGGCTTTGCAAAAACCACTAAACAAAACCTGATACTACTTAAGAATCTCAATCAGCTCTGCTCTGAAGGCTTCCCTGTTTTGGTTGGACCTTCACGAAAACGCTTTATAGGGGATGTTCTAAACGAAACAGATCCAGAAGCTCGAATATGGGGTACAACTGCGGTGACTTGCCGTTGCGTAGCAGAAAAAGTTGCAATGGTGAGGGTACATGATGTGGGTCCAATCGCTCAAGTCATCAAAATGTCCGAAGCAGTATTCCTAAAAGACAATACACATTCCTAAAATATATCTAGGGTTTCATTATGAGCAGATACTTGCAATCTTCACCACATACTCAAATGCATATCTAAGCACCTATGCTGATATTTAAACTAGTAGTTTTTAGCGACTGTATCAGACGAGATAGTTCTAGTTGGACTACATACGGCATAGCTCATAGGCATTGGGCACTCATCTGTATTGCTTGCTCATCCCCACGATCTGCGGCACGCATAAGGTCATTACATGCATATTCTTTATTTCCCATCGTCTGATATAGCAAGGCTCTGCCTGTATACAGGGTTCCACTTTGGGGATTTAACCTTATAGCTTGAGAATAGTCGACTATGGCTAATGAGTACTTACCAAGGTCTCTCAGCGCGTTACCTCTTTGTGACCAAGCATAGGAATCACTTGGACTTAAATCGATCGCCGAAGTTAAATCCGTGTATGCACTTTGAGGATTATCAAGCCATAGGTGACATGACCCTCGAAGAAAGTAGGCAGATGCATTCGCAGAGTCAATTTGTATCGCTTCTGTTAGCAATCCAATTACCATCTTGCAATCCTCAGGGTAATAATTATTTGCCCTATCTAGCAATTGTTGAGATTGCGTATTGGCATGTATTGGCGTAGTTGACAAAACCAGAGTTGCCGCCAGGGCTAGATACCGGAACATTCTTAAACTATTATATATTTAGCAATAATGGCATGGATTCAAGGAGGGCTGCATTCAGCGAAATACATTTAAATTATTCATCCGATCTTAACTAATATTAATTGATATGTACGCCTAAATAAACTGATGACGAGTAGTAGCAAATATATAATTATTGTCTATAGAAGATAAAACTTTCCAATCATCAGCCACGATCTACTTATTCGCCAGATAGCTGATCACCTGGAGGTGTTACTCCCTCGATTCGATCTTCTATTTCCTGATATAGCTCTTGCAATTGCTGAATATTCTCATCAGATGTTTCCCAGTATCCACGGCCATTAACCTCAAGAAGAGTCCCAACAATTCGCCTAAAACTATGAGGATTAAGCTCCATCAGGCGCTTACGCATCTCAGGATCATTTATGAAAGTCTCGTTTGACTCCTCATAAACGAAGTTATCAACTTGTCCACTCGTAGCGCTCCATCCAAGGGTGAAGTTAAGTCGCTTAGCAACTTCGCGAACGCCTTCATATCCAGAGTTGACCATGCCCTCATACCATTTTGGATTAAGCAATTTTGTGCGTGAATCCAAGCGAATAGTTTCACCTAAAGATCGAACCTGTGCATTAGCTGTCGTAGTATCCGCGATATAACTCGTTGGCGACTTGCCATCATCTCTAAGACCCTTGATTAAGTTTGTGGGATCTGAATCGAAATAATGACTAACATCTGTAAGAGAAATTTCAGCCGAATCAAGATTTTGGAAAGTAACATCAGCCGTTTTCATTACAGATTCAAATACTTCTCTGTTCTGGTTCATCTCACCTGGATTATCAGCATTAAAAGCAAAGGTCTTTCGTGAAAGATACATCTCCTGCAACTCATTCTCTTCTTCCCATGTTGAATTTTCTACGGCAAGATTGACATTAGAGCTGTAGCTACCACTTGAATTCGAGAACACGCGACAAGCTGCCTCCCGAAGGCTTGTCCCTTGAGCTTTAGCCTGCTCCAAAGAGTGCTTACGTACAAAGTTTTGTTCTAGAGGTTCATCAGCCTCGGCAGCCATCTTGACACCTTGATCTATCAATGCCATTTGGTTGATAAAGAGATCGCGAAATACACCTGAACAATTCACGACAACATCAATCCTTGGCCTGCCTAATTCTTCAAGAGGTATGAGTTGCAACTTGTTCACCCGACCGACTGAGTCAGCCACAGGCTTTACACCAATAAACCAAAGGATCTGTGCAAGTGATTCACCATAGGTTTTGATGTTATCTGTTCCCCAAAGAACGCAGGCAATAGTTTCTGGCCAGTTGCCCTGTTCTTGACGTTGGCGTTCGATCAATTTGTCAGCAACACCTTTAGCGGCAGCAACAGCAGCTCTTGTTGGGATGGCCTGTGGATCAAGCGCGTGAATATTTTTGCCACTTGGCAGAACACCTGGATTCCTAATTGGATCTCCACCTGGACCAGGAAGTACATACTCCCCATCAAGGGCGCGCAAGAGGCTTTGCATTTCCATGTCTGCGCATATCTTTTCAAGGCAACCGCGCAGATAAGCAAAAAGTTTATCTAGCTCGGCGGAATCAATTTTGTCGAAACCAGCTTTGCTGCAGGCTTTTTGCCATGGGTTGGCAGGCGTTAAACCAATCCGCTTGGGCAGATCAAAAAACCACTTGAATTTTTCGCTCATATTGACGCGTCCATCTCTTCCTGTCAGAGATTGCACCATCGCTCCAACAGC
>CAJWUF010000031.1 GCA_913047395.1 uncultured cyanobacterium | reverse complement strand
ATCCATCTCCCGGGTGAAATGTTTGGCAAGCAAAGGAGAATGAATCATCAGCAATGTTTCGTCGTTGGTGTGAGCAGCAGAAGGGCTCCAATTAAATGATCCCGTGATCACTGTTTTGTTGTCGATCACGGCGAACTTGTGGTGCAGCTTGTCACCTCGAGCCAGGCGTGGGGTGCCGAAGTCTCGTTGTTGCAGTGGTTTTGAGGGAATCGCTCAGGGATACTCAGGTCTCTCCTGACGCGATAAGCCAAAACCCAAGCCAGAAGTACTTCCAAGCCTGGATTGAGACCTCTTAGGGCTACGAAGAGCTACTGGATCTGTTGATCTGGCTTGGCTTTTGAGGGGTGCCAGCCCTAAGCCCGAATCCCATGCACGGGATAGGGATGTTGAAGAAGCCACCGAGGGTGAGGGACAACAACGCTGCTCTCCAAGTCAGGCTGAGGCTGGATGGTCGAGACCATTTCATCAATCGCCTTGGACGCTTTGACGATCCAGTTGCGCAAGCCAGGGGGCAAGCCATCTGCGCCGAGATCTGGCGTGATGCGCAGCAAAGGGATTTGGACCTTTCTCTCAACCATTATCGCCCATTGGTGGAAGGTCGAGATCAGGATTTGCTCGATGCCCTCAGGGCACTATCAGAGGAGAAGAAGCAAGCATGGGTGATTCCTTCCTTATTGAGTGGTCCAGCTCTCTATGCGGCTAATTCTTTAAAGCCATTGATCTAATTTTTTGGCATGTGGTTAATATTAAGTCATTTGCTAATGATTAAATGTACCAAGTCCCCGATACTGCACTAATTGAAGACAGGGCAATTTGTGATTTGGTGAATCAGGGGCTGGATCCTCGACAATTGTTTCGAGCCGCATATAGTTTTAGACGCCTACAGTTGGAGGAGCAATGTTCTCGTGAAGGGCGCCTAGTAGTTGAGACAGGCTTGTTTGAGGGTATGCATCTTTATCCGAAATCCCTTGCTTCTCAGTTGATGCCTAAGGTGCAAGGGACTTATGAAAAGGAGGTTCAGGATTATATTTTTGGTAATAAAATGAGGTTTGATAGGTTTTTAGATGTTGGATGTGCGGAAGGTTTTTACCTTTCTGGTATCGCCAGGTGGAAGCGGGTGCCTTGCTTTGGAGTTGATATTGATCCCACCTCTGAATCTGCTGTTGATTTTGTCGCGAAGAAGAACGGGGTCCAAGACATGATTTCTTTTTCGAAACGGATTGAGTCAATTTCTTCATTCCTTATCGGCTCACCTCTGTGCCTTGTTGATGTTGATGGTGCTGAATTCGAGGTTCTTCGTGCTCTTAATCAATTGTTGGATTCTGTCGCTACTTTGCGGGCTGTGTTGTTGATTGTGGAAACGGATTGCGCTGTATCGGGCGGGCAAAATACATTTGAGCTAATTGCAAGTTTAGTTGGGTCTGGTTGGCGTGTTGAGACCATTATTAGCCAGGATCCTCGTAATAGATTTGTTGACTCTAATTTTCAGCTTTCGTTTTTGGATCAAGTGGCTATTGGTGCTGAGGGTAGGTATGCCGAACAGTGCTGGATTGTGGCTAGAAAGATATTTGCCCATAAGAAAATGTAGCTTTTCCTTGATGCTCATTCAGCCCCTCTCCACCCCATCGCCACATCGGATCTTCTGACGGTCGAGTTTGTGCTGGATGTGCGGTGTGATCCCCAGCTCAGCGCCTCGCCACATGCGGTTCATCTCGCGCGTGAAATGAGCAGCGAGCTTGGGTGAGCGAATTACCAGCAGAGTTTCATCATTGGTGTGAGCGGCAGCGGGCGACCAGTTGAAGCTGCCTGTGATCACTGTTTTGTTGTCGATCACGGCGAACTTGTGGTGCAGCTTGTCGCCGTGGGCCAGGCGAGGGGTGCCTACACCCTTCAAAGGTGAATCAAATGGCTTATTACCTGCTTCTATCTTGCAAAAGCGATCAGGTAGCGCAACACCCAAGAGATCCAGGACTTCTGAATAGGAACGGCTGGCGAAAGCAGGATCAGCTATTAGACGTACTCTCACTCCATGTTTCACTCGCTCTTGCAACTCGTTAGCAAGACTCTGGGCTGAAAAGACAAACAGAGCCATATCAATGTCTTTTTTTGATGTGGAGATTCGCTCACCAATAAGCTTAAGACCGTTCAGCTTTTGATGTTTATCATGTGGAGGGAAAAGCACCTCAATCCGTGTGTTGCCAACCCGTACAACTTGAATACCAGATGAGTTTTTAGCCAACCCAAATCGACTATCTTTTGCACCCCCAGGGCCATCTCCCCACATCAAAAGAAACTCCTTCTTGAATAATTCTGCTAGCTCTGTGCTGTCGAAGCGCAGCAAATGATTAACATTACCGCGCGTTTTCCTTGCACCGGCATCTCCGTGTATACCCGAACTACTGAAGTTAGCACTACCAGTAATCACAATATGACCATCAATTACCAAGAATTTGTGATGCATAAGCCCGCTACCTTTACTGCCATCTTCTGTATCATCAATCAAGGGAATTTGATGGCGCCTGAGGATTGCCACCGCATCACCGCGCCGGAGTTCTTCCACGCTAAGAGTATTGTCACCATTGCGATCTGCCAACTTCTTTAGTTGAGTTAATTGGCGCCGTCTGTCAAGAGAAAGATCTGCTTCATGCAGATCCCCCCATGGTTGGCTATAGGTGTTCTCCATAACCATTTTAATGCTGACACCTCGTTGCTTAGCAGCAACCAGAGCTTCCGCGATACCAGGCAAGCTGAGTTCTTGCACGGCTACAAGAATTTCTTGCTGGGCCTCATTTATGGCGTTGACTATGAACTCCTCAAGGTTGTCGCCATTACGCCACTGATCAGTGAGAGGACTGCGGTATCGCGTCAAATCGCTGTGGTTAAAAACCACATGAATCCCATCAGGGACCGGCAGCTCCCCTGGAGTAGAGCCACTTACAGTTCCTACCTTGCTGCAACTGGTGCAACCCAGGATTATTAGCAATATCCACTTCAAGGTTTCTCTGCCCACTACCTCACTTCAACTACATAGTGAGGGGATTCCACCAAGATTTCAATTTCTTATTTCAATGGGGCATCTCAGCGGTGCGCAGCATAGTCACAAACCAGAGGCTGCCAACAATCAGCGCAACCAAAACTCCTGTGCCAATGCCAAAAAGGGCCATGCTTAAAGGCACCGCAAGGGGGAAGATAATTGCCCCAGCTAGAGGGGTAAGGGCGACAAACCAACGCAACATTGTCATTTTCCAGAGAGTTTGCTTAGAACCATTCTGAGAGTGTTTGGCTTTCTGGGTTTGTATTGTCTTTTGGTGTCGTCCTTTGAAAATTTAGGGTGATATTGCGCTTTTCTTCCCCATCTGCTGCAGTGGCCTCAATCGCATAGGTCTGTTCTCCATCACGAAAAGGAACTTGAATGCGGAAAGTTCCATCATTTGAGAGAGGCACATTTTCACCGCCAATGGTTAGTCGGGCAGAGGGATCTGTTGCGCCATAAATCATCAGCTCTGCGTCGGCAACAAGCCAGAAGGTCTTCTGACGTGGAGCCACTCCACCAACTCCAGACTCGTTACGCCCACTGGCCCATAGACCGATACCTGAGTCATTTAGGCCGCTTGCATGAGCACCCATGCCGCTGTGCTCCTGGAAGACTTCGGAGCCGACTCTGCGACTGCGGAAGTGTTTTGTAGCGCTCTGATAGAGCCGCTCATGCAATCCGCTGCCTGTGGGATCGTTTTCAACAAGTGGTGTAGTGGGCATATCGTTGGGCAGAGGGCTAGTTGTAATTCCCTCCAGGCTGAAGGGCACAAATTGATCCAGAATCTGCTCACTAGGTTGCAGTGCCGGAACCCTTGCTACTGAGGAGAAAGCTAAGGACATCCAACTCGTCCCAAAGCGATAACCAAGTTCTACGCGATAGTCGCGATCACCCATTGGAACAG
The DNA here is from genome assembly GCA_913047395.1 of uncultured cyanobacterium. Lineage (GTDB taxonomy): Bacteria > Cyanobacteriota > Cyanobacteriia > PCC-6307 > Cyanobiaceae > Prochlorococcus. Next base: position 9,987 of record CAJWUF010000031.1, on the reverse strand, counting down.
GTAAATACCACTCTGTGCTGTGGCTATCTACAGGCACTTCCTGGAGGGTATGGGGATGTGCTGTGTTGTCATTTATTCCGGTCACATCAGTTAGACGTATACAAAGCCGATTGGCACCTTTAGAGAGTGCCCGCATGCGATCAGTCTCGGAGATCTCCCAGAAGACATAAGCCCATTGTGGATCTCGTGGCAGGAACACCACCCGCGTATCTGCCTTGAGCCTGGATGGGGAACTAAATTGAGCTTCTAGAGACTGCCGCTCGGCTTCTTTCTTTCCCTGGCGCAGCGCAATAGCGCTGAGCAATTGTTCCTTGCTCTTCCGGCTGTAAAGGGTCACACCCAGCTCACTAGCCATCCGACGGAGCTGACGAAGGGTTAGACGTGCCATAGAAGATAGGGCCTGGGTCACGTCTAAAAACACTCCGTTTTTGTTTGGGATCACATTCTGTGGGCAAATGACTGTTTACGGGTGCTTAAAGCTCTTGCAGTCAGCATCTACTGACCACACTGGGATCTGTGACATGCAGTTGAGAGCACTTGAAAAAAGTAGGCTCTCCTCCCCCACAGTGAATAGGGTCAGCAATGAGCCTGATCTGGAGCTGCGGTATTTCAGCTACCTATTTGTGCGGTAAGTAACTTTAGAGATTTAATTAATAACGAGGTTGGCTCATCTTTGACCTTTGAGTCCTCAAGGTTCGCTAGGCCAAGAGAACTCTCCGCTTAATTCTCTAGCTCAGCTATGCCTGAGGTGGAGTGGGCTTGATCTGAAAGCCACAGCAGTGTCCACATTCCAGACGCCAATTCACCCGATCCACCAAGCAGTCGGGAAATGTCTGCCGTATTAACTGTAATTCTTGCTCGCAAACCGATGGGTACTCCTCGGCAATTCGCTGTAGGGAGCAGTGAAAGTCGTTGATGCACCAGCCAATGCCATCTGGCGCTTGCTGCCATTCAGTTACATAGCCTTCACGACGACGCAATTCCACCAACTTCTCTAGACGATTCTGAATCGACCCTGAGCCGATCTGGTGGCGGTAAAGGTTGGCTTTTGTAAGTGCCTGCTGGCTAAGTAGTGCCGCAAAGGTCTCTGGAGGAAGAGTGGCAGTCAAAGACTCCAACAAGCCAAGGGCAAAATGCTCACTGCCATCTGGGAAGCGACTGCGTCCCTGTGGTGTTAATTGCCAAAGGTTCGAGGGTCGCCCAGGGCCCGAAGGCATTGGACTGGCTTCAACTAGACCATCATCCTCAAGGCTGCGTAAATGACGACGCATTGCTTGCACGGAGATGCCCAATGATGCCGCCAGATTTGCGGCACTAGTCTCCCCCTGCCGCAACAACAGAGTGAGCGTTACTTCGCGTGTAGGGGTCTGCGCCTCTGCGGTCATGAATCGCAAGTGCTTATACAACCATGCCACGCAGATCGAAAAGTTGACAGCAAAATCTGTACTTGATCTGACGATGGCTTGGCGCAGGGGCAAGTTCTAGAGATGCTCTTAAAGGCTCCGGCTCCTTAGCCTCTCAGGATAAAAAGCCTGTCACCTCAAAGTCCTGTGCACTAGGCTCCTGAAAACGAAACCTTATTGTTTCGTTTCTTTCCAGGGGCAAAACTTCCTCACTGCTATTTGATCGGCTATCAGCCATGAACAGCCAAAGCCAAATTGAGCAGTTCGTTTCGCAGCCATACAAATATGGCTTCGTTACTGATATCGAAACCGAAAAGATTCCTAAAGGCCTTGAAGAGGAAGTTGTTCAATTAATCTCGTCTAAGAAAAATGAACCGGAGTTTTTGCTAGATTTTCGACTTAAGGCCTATAGGCACTGGCTGAAAATAAAGGAACCCAATTGGGCTGAACTTAGCCACCCGCCAATCGATTATCAAGACATTGTTTATTACGCAGCACCTAAACAGAAAGCAAAAAAAGATAGCCTCGACGAGGTCGATCCAAAGTTGCTGGAGACATTCGATAAGCTAGGGATACCACTTAGCGAGCAAAAGCGTTTGTCAAATGTTGCCGTCGATGCAGTATTTGATAGCGTTTCGATTGCAACCACTTACAAAGAGAAGTTAGCCGAGCATGGTGTTGTGTTTTGCTCAATCAGTGAGGCAGTTAAAGAGTACCCCGAATTAATCAAGCTTTACCTTGGCTCAGTTGTCCCAATTAATGATAATTATTTTGCCGCACTTAATTCTGCTGTTTTTAGCGATGGCTCTTTCGTTTTCATCCCTAGGGGCGTTGAGTGCCCGATGGAATTGTCCTCTTATTTCCGCATCAACTCTGGTGACACTGGACAATTTGAGCGAACCTTAATAATTGCCGAGGAGGGCTCTTCAGTGAGCTATCTCGAGGGCTGCACAGCCCCAATGTTTGACACCAATACTCTTCATGCAGCGGTTGTAGAGCTAGTGGCACTTGATGATGCTTCGATTAAGTATTCCACCGTCCAAAACTGGTATGCAGGCAATGAGGATGGAGTAGGAGGTATCTATAACTTTGTCACCAAGCGTGGTCAGTGCCGAGGTGCTCGCAGTAAAATTAGCTGGTCTCAGGTAGAAACTGGCTCGGCAATTACCTGGAAATATCCAAGTTGCATATTACAAGGAGAAGATTCAGTAGGCGAATTTTATTCAGTAGCACTCACAAATAACTACCAGCAAGCAGATACTGGCACCAAAATGATCCATATAGGGCCCCGCACTCGCTCTACGATTGTCAGCAAAGGTATCAGTGCTGGCCATTCTTCAAATAGCTATAGAGGCCTAGTCCAGATGGGACCAAAGGCTTTTGACGCTAAGAATTACAGCCAATGTGACTCAATGTTAATTGGGGACCAAGCTGCCGCAAACACCTATCCCTACATGCGTAGTCAACAGCCTGATGCAAGTATCGAGCATGAGGCCAGCACTTGTAGGATCTCAGAAGATCAACTCTTTTATCTTCAAAGTCGTGGAATAGATTTTGAAGAAGCTATTTCAATGATTGTGAGCGGCTTCTGCCGCGATGTTTTTAGTCAGTTGCCAATGGAATTTGCAGCTGAAGCTGATAAACTATTAGCACTTAAGCTGGAAGGTTCCGTTGGCTAATTAATCAGCCTCTTTGCCTAATCCTTTCCCTTTATTCTACTCCAGCTGCCTCCCCACCCGTGACTTGCCCCGACGCACCTGTGCTAATTGAGATTTGCGATTTACATGCCCGAGTTGATGATCAGCCCATTCTTAATGGAGTAAATCTCTCCATTCGTGCAGGCGAGATCCATGCCTTAATGGGGCGTAATGGCAGTGGCAAAAGTACTTTATCCAAAGTCTTAGCAGGGCATCCCGCATATACCGTAACCAAAGGCAGCGTTAGTTATTGCGGCCAAGACCTACTCACTCTGCAACCAGATCAGCGATCTCGTCTCGGTGTATTTCTTGGCTTCCAATACCCGGTAGAGATTCCTGGGGTAAGCAATCTTGAATTCCTAAGGGTATCTACAAATGCTCGCCGCATAGAACAAGGCAAAGAAGAACTGGATACTTTTGCATTCGAGGATTTTGTGCGGGCACGTCTCAACTTGGTTCAGATGGATCCAGTTTTTCTAGATCGTTCGGTAAATGAGGGCTTCAGCGGTGGCGAAAAGAAGCGCAATGAGATCCTGCAGATGGCTCTTTTGGAGCCCCTTGTGGCGATTCTCGATGAAACCGACTCTGGCCTAGACATTGATGCCCTTCGCATCGTGTCTGCAGGAGTTAATCAATTAACTAATGCTGAAAATGCAATCCTTCTGATTACTCATTACCAGCGATTACTCGACCTGATCAAGCCGGACTATGTGCATGTGATGGCTGCAGGAAGAATTGTGCGCTCAGGCGATAAAGCACTGGCTCTTGAATTAGAGCGCAATGGTTATGAATGGGTAGATCGGGAATTGGATACTTTGGAGATGACCTGATGGTGGAAGCTCCTATCAAGCATTGCTCAGCTCTTAATAGTTGGTGCGACATGCTTTTGGATCGCCTTGAGCCACCATCAGGGCCAATGGCTGCCTTGCAATCCATATCTCGCAATCAACTTGAAGCCCTTCCTGCTCCTGATCGTTCCCAAGAGGACTGGCGATTCTGTGATCTTGCACCTGTTGCTGAAATTGAACCTCAACAGATCTGCTCTCTAAGCAAGCCAACAGCTCCCGTCATTGCCAATCAAGTGACTCGTGTAGTGATCGGTACTGATCAGGATCCCCTCGCTGGAGTTGCCCTTCCTGATGGCCTAACCCTGCTCAACGAAGCCGAGCTTCAACAAGCCCTTGGGCCTAATTCGAATTTGGCGATAGCTAAAGGCCAATGGCCTTTAGAACTAAATCAAGCCATCGCTCCACGGGTGATTGGTCTGCGGGTTAGCGGCTCAGTTGAGAAGACGCTTGAACTCGTATGCGATGCAAGCACCAACAGGGGTGTAATCGCAGCGCGTCTGCTCTTAATTCTTGAAGAGCAGGCCAAGCTTGAGCTTTTACAAGTTCAATTAAGTGCCGGTGCCAATCTCACCAGTGTGGTCGTAGGGGTTCACTTGCATAAGAAGGCTCAGTTGCGACATGGCTTACTGGCCTTAGGGCATCCTGAAGCTGCCTTGTTGACTCATCTCGCGATTGCACAGGAACCAACTAGTGAGGTCTCTCATATCAGTGTCTGCCAAGGTTGGGGAGTGATGCGCCATGAGCCCCAGTTGAATCAGTTGGATGGTGGTGCCCACACTGAATTACGAGCCCTTCAATTAGTCCATTCCAATCAACTTGCTGATACTCATTCGCGCGTGCGCTTCAACGGCCCAGAAGGAGCCTTAGATCAACTGCATAAAGCAGTGGCAGCTGGTAATGGTCGCAGTGTTTTCAATGGAGTGGTTCAGGTGCCTCGTGAGGCGCAGCGAACCAATGCCGCTCAACTCAGTCGCAGCTTGCTGCTCTCAGATCGAGCCCGAATTGATACGAAGCCTGAGTTAGAGATTGTTGCTGACGATGTGAAATGCGCCCATGGGGCAACAGTTAGTCAGTTACAACAAGATGCACTTTTTTATCTGCAAAGCCGTGGGATAGCACCTCCCCAGGCCGCGCAGCTTTTGCTTCGGGCATTCTGCGATGAGGTGATTTGCATGCTCCCTTCTGCGGCTCAAGCCTGGCAGCCACTGGCTCGATTTTTAGATGGAGCTTGAACCGATCATGACCTCCTCCGTTAATGCTGAACAAAGCTTGACCTCAAGCATTGCTGCTGCAGAAGTTCCAGCCAATCTGGCAGCTCTGACTAGAGCTGATTTCCCATTACTAAGTCAGACCGCCTGCTTAGGGCAGCCCTTGATCTACATGGACCACGCGGCGACAAGTCAAAAACCCCTTCCGGTATTAGAAGCACTACTCCACTACTACGACCATGACAATGCAAATGTGCATCGCGGTGCTCATCAACTAAGCGCACGTGCCACTGAAGGCTTTGAGCGAGCACGCCAGAAGGTAGCTGATTTCATCAGTGCCTATAGCTCCCAGGAAATCGTCTTCACTAGAAATGCAAGTGAGGCCATCAACTTGGTGGCTCGCAGCTGGGGAGATGCCAATCTCCGAGAAGGTGACGAGGTGCTGCTCACCTTGATGGAACACCACAGCAATTTAGTTCCCTGGCAGATGCTCGCTAGCCGTACAGGCTGCGTATTGCGCCATGTGGGCCTAACTGATTCTGGTGAACTTGATTTAAACGACTTTCAGCACCAGCTTTCAGAGCGCACTCGTTTAGTCAGCATGGTGCATTTAAGCAATGTCCTTGGCTGTATCAACCCCATTTCAGAGGTAACAGCACTAGCCCATGACTTAGGTGCTCTGGTGTTGGTCGATGCTTGTCAAAGCCTGCCACATATGCCAATAAATGTGACCCAACTTGGCTGTGACTTCCTAGTGGGTTCTTCCCATAAATTGTGCGGCCCAACAGGGATGGGGTTCCTATGGGGTCGTGAGGAGTTACTAGAAGCTATGCCCCCATTCCTGGGAGGTGGCGAAATGATCCAAGACGTATATCTCGAGCACAGCAGCTGGGCTGATCTGCCCTACAAGTTTGAAGCCGGTACTCCCGCCATAGGAGAAGCCATTGGCATGGGAGTGGCTCTCGATTACCTGCAGCAACTTGGCCTCGATCGCATCCAAGCTTGGGAGCATCAGCTCAAACTGCAGTTGTTTGATCGCCTGCAAACCATTGATGGGTTAAAGATTCTTGGCCCAAGCCCTCAACAACAGCCTGATAGAGCAGTTCTGGCAGCCTTCACAGTGGATGGATTACATCCCAATGACATTGGTGCCCTGCTTGATTCTGAAGGCATCTGCATTCGTAGCGGCCACCACTGCACCCAACCTTTGCATCGCCACTATGAGATACCTGGTTCAGCTCGTGCCAGTCTGAGCTTCACTAATACACCTGAAGAAGTAGATCGCTTTAGCGATGAGCTGATTTCCACAATTGGTTTCCTAAGACAGAACAGCTAAAGGCTTAGGTGGGTACGAAAGAATTTCTCGGTTGCTTCTAAGACCTTGATTTTGGCAGCACTATCGCGAAAACCATGGCCTTCCTGCTCAAAAATGTGGACTTCAACTGGTATCCCGTTTTGACGCAGAGCGGCAGCCATCCGTTCTGTCTGCGCAGGGGGAACCACCTTGTCCTGGAGTCCCTGAAAAAAAATCACTGGACATTGAATCCTGCTGGCATGCAGAAGAGGTGAGCGCTCCTCGTAGAGCTCTCTTTGCTCGGGCCAATTGCCAACCAAACTATCCAGATAACGTGCTTCAAATCGATGAGTGTCCTCTGCCATAGCGGTTAGATCACTAACTGCATAACGACAGGCACCAGCACGAAATACGTCGGTAAAACAAAGGCAGGCCAGGGTGGTAAAACCACCTGCACTACCGCCCTCAATGGCGATTCGTGTCGAATCCGCCTTGCCACAAGCCACTAATGCTCTTGCCGCTTCTGCGCAATCAGTTACGTCTTGCTCCCCCCAACTACCAAGCAGGCGTTCGCGATATGCCCGTCCGAATCCAGTTGAACCGCCGTAGTTCACATCAACCACTCCCCACCCCCTTGACGTCCAAAATTGAATGCCGAGGTTTAAACCACAACTGGCCATACTGGTAGGGCCGCTATGGCTTTTGACCAACAAAGGCGCAGAGCTATTGCTGCCATTGATTGGCGGGTAATACCAAGCCTGGCTAGCCATCCCGTTACTCCCCTCAAACCAGACCGGCTCCGCAACGCTGATCGCGTTAGCACTCACTACAGGTTCACAAGCTGGTGTGTGCTTCCAGTTGCCAGAATTCAAATCGAGTTCTAGTAGCCCAGGACCCTTCGTGGCATTGCTAGCGATGGCTACAGCTCGACCTGCTTGCGCATGCAGACCAGCTAAATCATCAAATGGTTGGTCAACATTGCTGATCTGGCCATCATTGTCCAGACGTCTCAACTGCCAATATCCTTGCTCGCAGATGGCGCTTAGAACCTGTTCTCCATCCCAGGCACTCGTCCTCATGCCGTACACCCACTGCGGCATACCTGTTTCCGCAGCCATCGGCCAGGGGTGACGCCAAGCAGGGAACGGAACTGGTTCAACAGCCTTATCTGTCACCATCAGGTTCCACCACCCACTGCTGTCTTCACTGACTACTAGCTCTCCGCTAGGTAACCAAAAGGGCTGAAAAATAGATATTTGTTTGTCATCCATTGGCCTACTGCCGGCCAAGCAAATCGAGTTTGCAATCAAACCAGCTGGATTAAGGGAAGCCCACCAGAGCTCGCTGGCCTCCCAGGGCATCGCCGGATGTTGCCATTCCACCCAGGCCAATTGACTTCCATCGGGGCTAAGCGTGGCGTAACCAGCAAAATCGGCAGGGCGATGTAAAACCTTGGCAGGCTGGTTCTCATGGTTTAAAGAGAAGGTCACCAGCAAGTCCTGTTCTGCTACTTCCATGACTCCAAGCCAGCGTTGTCGCGGCAGGTCAATCAAGCCATCAGCAAGCTGAGCTTCTTCTAAGCATGAGAGGCAAATCGGAGGATTGATCGCAGACAAGAGATCCCCTGCTCTCAAGGCTTGCTCGAAACCTTGCCAGCGCTGAAACCAAAGGCCGCCATCGGCAGCATCGATCCAGGCCAACAACAGCTGATCACCCTGAAAAGCCGTAGCAATTACACCTCCCCCATAATCGTGAACACGACTACGCAAATTGACTGGAGCAGGGGTCAGCTCCTGGGCAGGGCGATCTGGTTGCCCCCATGGGCGAATGAGGGCGGTTGTACGGCCTTGCTCATGGGGACGTTGCTCCAACCAAAGCACCCAATCACCAATCAGGCGCGGTTCCTTGAAGGCAGGAGTTCTTCCTAACGCGAGCTCGGCTGACAGTGGTTGAACGGGTTTGCTGGAGTTCTGATGGTTATGTCTTTTGTTGTCCATAGCGGTTTGGGGTTAGGTGTTCGTTGGATTTGCCTAAAATCAATCAACTGATACTGAAACTGTTCTTTGGCTCGAAGCTTCGCTCAGCTGGCACGCACGGCCGAAAAAGACAAGGGCTCAATCGCCGTCTCGAAGGAGCCGCTTGAAACTCCACCCCTTGAAATCCACACCCTGGGTAATGGGGCTTTGCGGCAATCCACCCGCAGGATTGGCAAGGTTGATGAGTCGATTAGAGAATTGACAAAAGACATGCTCCGCAGCATGTACGCAGCCCGAGGTATTGGTCTAGCCGCTCCGCAGGTGGGAATTCATAAACAACTCTTAGTGCTTGACCTCGATCTGGAAAACCCCACTACACCGCCATTGGTATTGATCAATCCCGAGATCAGCAGCTTCAGTGCCAGCATCGAAACCTACGAGGAAGGTTGCCTGAGCATCCCCGGTGTTTACCTCAATGTGGTGAGGCCCGCTGCAATCGTGCTTAGTTTTCGCGATGAGATGGGACGACCGCGAAAGATGAAGGCCGATGGCCTCATGGCTCGATGCATCCAGCACGAGATGGATCACTTAGAAGGGGTGCTTTTTGTTGATCGGGTCACAGATGAAAATGAACTGAAACTTGAGTTAAAAGAGCACGGCTTTAAGAGTTCTGATGTTCGTTCAATTGCCTGAACAATGCAGACGAAAACTATCTAGGAGCTTCCCCTGACAGGGTTTTATCTGCATGAAATCGCCACCAACAGTTCCGCCCTTGTATTGAGCTAAAGCAATTCCAGAAAAAGACCTTGGCATTAAAAATGATCTGCTTGCTTATGGTTCTTGCCGTCTCAGGCAAGGTCCAATCACTTTTAGTAGTAAGTCGACTCAATAAACCGGCCTTATCGGGGGAGCCGATTGCTCGGCAGACTTATACGATCCGCTCAGCACCTACAAGGCCTAGATGGCTAATTCATTCTCCTTCGCTGTTGCCATAGCTCTGCTTGGGACAACGGGCATTATTGATTGGTCGTCATCCGCTCAAGCCCAGGGATCCCTATTTACCGCAGCCCCTGTTGAGCAAAGCAGATTCATTGTGGTGAGGGCTCCCATTGGTAATGGTGAAAGGTCGCAGTTAAATATCTACGAACAGCGCAGTAACAAACGAGCCTGTTTTGCAGTTGAAGGAAGCTCACCGGCTGTTGTTGATCCTCTGCTCGCGAAGTTTGACTTCACCGGGATTTGCAATCGGTACATCGACGGCAATGGTTATTCACTGCGGATTGGGGGCGATGACCTTGGGACTCGCTATCGATTGAATGTGGTGAAAACAAATGAGGATGTGCATTTGCTTGCAATCCCCACTAGGGATACATCCAATCCAACCCTGGTCGTAGCCAGGGCCCGAGGGGCTGTTGTCTCTGACAATGATTTTTTGAAGTTGGTCTTTGAGCCTGGCTGGCAATTGATGCGTCGCCAATACGGCCAACGCACTCTGGGTCACATCTATGTATTCAGTGAAACTTGGCCCGATAACTCCGAAAAGGTTGCTGAGGACACAAGC
>CAJWUF010000030.1 GCA_913047395.1 uncultured cyanobacterium | reverse complement strand
GAGCTCTTACGGGCCAAATAGGCCAATGCATTCAGTAAGCGAGTGGTTGCATCACTGGTCTGGATTGCAAAACGCTGATTGAGATCCCTCAAACGGGATGCCTCAAGCCGCGCCAGGGCAAGCGAAAAATCAACTTCCTTACGAAGCAAAGCCACGAACGGTCCCGCTCTCAACTTCATCAATTTCACTGGCGTTAGAGCTACAACATCTGCAGATCGCGGTGCCTCATCAAGAACAGCCATCTCACCAAACACATCTCCAGCTCCCAACACGGACATCACCACTTCATCACCGTCAGCTGTATAAGTACGAACTTTGGCCATACCCGAACACAACAGGAACACCGACTCACCCCAATCCTGCTCCATCACGAAAACCTGTTCAGCCCCATGACTCGATTCAAGATGACGATCCAGTAGTTGCTCACACTGATCAGGTTTTATAGTTGAAAACAATTGCAAAGCCTGCAACTGCTCAACGCTGAAAACAGCCATTCCAATTATTTTTTCAATAATTGAATGGTAATACAGGAATGCCAGTTAGATGGCTGAAAATGACAGCAAGCCATCAAGACTAATTCCTCCAGAAGATTGCATTTGAAAATACTAAAGCAACTTTTTTCAAGTCAACAGCACATGCCTTGCTGGACCGACGGCTCCTCTGCGACCAACATGAGGGCAAACAACCAAAACACCAATGTGGGGCCAAGAACCACAACTTGAATCAGTCCTCGAGCGGCTCAAGCTACTTCTATCTGCCCATAGCAATGAGCTCGAAACCAAAAGCTTGCATGCCAAGCCAGGGGAACTGCTTATCAAACAAGCAGCCCCTGCAGAATGCCTACTTTTGCTTACCCAAGGGAAAGTAGCCATTCAGCTACAACGCAAGGGGCAAACTGCTCGCACTCTGGCGGTACTTGAAGCAGAGGCACTTCTAGGGGAAATGGGCCTATTTGGTAATGGCATCCACTCCACTGACGTTCGCGTAGTCGATGGCCCAGCACAACTGTTAGCAATTAACGGCGACGATCTCCTCAAAGCGATGATCTATGACTCAGACCTGATTATCGAATTACTTGCCCTAGTAAGCGAACGAATCCGGCGTAGCAACGAGGTCATAAGCCTGCTAATTGATGGCATTGCTGCTCTGCACGATAAAGACGAATTTCTACTTGAAAAAGTATGCCAAAGTTTGCGACCTCTGGATCACTGCATTGCCAATGCCGCTGAACAACTTAAACAAATCTCGGATTAAGGACTCATGGATTGATTAAGATGAGAAAATGAAAGATAAAAATAAACCACTGCTTGTTCACACTTCTATCTCCAGCTGACTGATTTCTTAAATAGATACGCTTCGACTTCTGCCTAGACGATTATAATTGATATAACCTTCAAAAAAGCCATACCTCAAAGCCTTATTACTTTGCTTATTCATAGAATATGTTCTGCCAACTTCTTTGCAATCACCATTTAGAGTTTATCCTATATCAATAGCATGCCGGCATTAAATACGCAAATCACCTGCTTCCAGCATCATTCAAATAACGAGAATGGTGTCGAGCGATTGACCCATTCTTTATTAAAACAAGAGCAATTAAATCTGTCTAAATAGCAAGTGCAGGTTCCAACAATCATTGCCAGAGCGCTCTAGGAGTAAAACTCAAACAAAAGCTATTAACCACAAGGCAAAAAGCTCAACCCAAGAGCTGCCTCAACGTGATCTTCGCAGCCTTAAGCGCCTCATCGAGAGCCGCACCATCTCGCCCCCCAGCCTGGGCCAAATTTGGGCGGCCGCCACCACCACCACCGCACTGTTTAGCAATCGCACCAATGAATTTGCCGGCATGCTGGCCTGAGGCAATCATCGCCTTACCAAAACCAGCTACCAAGATCACCTTGCCTAGATCAGAAGGATTAGGCAAACCACCGAGCACCACAGCTGCGCCATCGCCGAGCTGATCCAACAATCCCTGGGTCGCACTTTGCAAGTCAGCGCCATCTACCCCATCAAGTCGAGACACCAGCAGTTGGCTGTTGCCAACTGCTTCAGCCTGGAAGGCAAGGGCAGCTGATTTAGCAAGCGCTAACTCTGCCTTCGACGATGCAAGGGTTTTATTGACATCCTTCAGTTCATCCTGGAGGGCCATCACCCGCTCCACAATCTCACCGGGCTGCACCTTGAAGCGCTCTACAAGCCGTTTGACCACAGCATCACGCTCATTGAGATAGGTCAGCACCGCCGGGCCAGCCACCGCTTCAATCCGCCGAATTCCAGCAGCCACACTGCTCTCAGCAACAATCTTGAACAAACCAATCTCAGCGGTATTGGCCACATGGGTTCCGCCGCAGAGTTCCATCGACACACCTGGCACATCCACGACTCGCACCACATCGGCATACTTCTCACCAAACATCGCTACGGCACCAGCGGCCTTGGCCTTTTCAATCGCCATCTCCTCAACATTCAAATCATGAGCTTCCGTGATCCATCCGTTGATCAAAATTTCGATCTGCTCGAGCTCAGCGGTGGTAACGGCTCGCGAACAATGAAAATCAAAACGCAAGCGATCGAAGTCCACTAGAGACCCTGCCTGAGCGATGCCCGGATCAACTAACTGCTTGAGAGCCGCCTGCAATAGATGAGTTGCGGTGTGATGCGACTGAACACTGCGGCGGCAAGCCCGGTCCACCTGAGCATTAACCAATTCGCCCACGGCCAACGTGCCACGCTCAATGCGACCAAAATGCACAAAAACACTGCGATTACGACTCACATCGTCAACAGCAACAATCACTCCATCACCACCAAATCCTTCCCCCAAGAGCACACCTCGATCACCCACCTGACCGCCGCTTTCTCCGTAAAAAGGCGTTGTATCCAACACGATCTGCACACTGTCACCAGCACTAGCTCGCTCAGCCGACTCCCCATTCACCACTAAGGCCAAGACACAACTGGGATGCTCCAAAGCCAAGTAACCCTTGAAACTAGTCGCCTCCAAATCAGCGGCCATTTGCTCGATAGCCCCTTGCAATGTGAGGTCAATGCTCACAGCAGCGGCCTTGGCCCGCTGACGTTGCTGGTCCATCGCCTGCTCAAAGCCTTGGAGGTCCACAGTCAGACCATGCTCCTGAGCAATTTCCTGGGTGAGTTCCAAAGGAAAGCCATAGGTGTCATACAACTCAAAGGCCTGAGCACCAGAAATCATTTTGGGCTTCGCAAGCAAAACATCGGCCAATAGCTTTTCGCCACGTTCCAACGTTTCAAGAAAACGAGCCTCCTCCCTTTCCAGTTCCGCCAGAATCACCTCCCTGCGTACCTCGAGCTGGGGGTAAGCCTCCGCCATCAAGGCAATCGCAGCTTCCCCCATTACCTGCAGAAAAGGCTTCTCGATGCCGAGCAGACGCCCATGACGCACCACCCGACGCAGCAAACGCCTCATGATGTAGCCACGACCCAGATTGCTAGCAGTCACGCCATCACAGATCAAATGTGTAATCGCGCGGCTGTGATCGCCGATCACTTTGAGACTTGTCTTCTCCTTTTCACCTAGCTTTTGATAATCAAGCCCTGCTAAACCAGCAGCTGTTTCAATCAGCGGATAAATAATGTCAGTTTCATAGTTATTAGGAACGTCCTGAAGAATCTGAGCCATTCGCTCTAGGCCCATACCGGTATCAATGTTGCGATTAGCGAGCGGAGTTAATTTGCCCTCTGCATCGCGGTTGTATTGCATAAACACCAGGTTGTAGAACTCGATGAAACGGCTGTCGTTCTCCAGATCGATCTCTTCATCACCGAGCGTGGGATTGAAGTCGTAATAAATCTCCGAGCATGGTCCACAGGGACCTGTCGGCCCTGAAGCCCAGAAATTATCAGCCTCGTCCATGCGAATAATTCGCTTGGGATTCACCCCAACCACATCGCGCCAGATGGCCTCAGCCTCATCGTCCTCACGAAAAACACTGACCACCAAATTCTTTGAATTGAGGCCAAAAACCTCAGTACTTAGCTCCCAAGCCCACTCAATCGCCTGCTGCTTGAAATAATCGCCAAAAGAGAAGTTACCAAGCATCTCAAAAAAAGTGTGGTGCCTTGCTGTGCGGCCCACGTTCTCGATGTCATTAGTCCGAATACATTTCTGACTACTTGTGGCCCGCGGCGCAGGGCGTTCCGCCTGCCCCATGAACACAGGTTTAAACGGCAGCATGCCAGCGATGGTAAGTAGCACCGTCGGATCTTCTGGAACCAACGAAGCACTAGGAATTACCTGATGAGCACGCTGAGCAAAAAACGCTAAAAAAGCACTTCGAATCTCTGCCCCAGTGCGAGGTCGCGACTCACCAGAAGGCAACGATCTTGCAACGGCCATGAAAAAATCGGGCTTGGGACAAGGATCCACCAGCCATGATCGCCTTTAAGCCTCAACATGACCTTGGCTGCCACCTCAAACCACAAGCTGGATAGGAGTCAAATGCGCTTGCATCCGCTGGGTGCTCCCCACTTTCAAAGCTTAATGAAGGCCTGTTAAGCATGTACTTAGGCCTGGTTTTGGTCATTTATTGCTGGTGATCTGACCTGCGATATGGCTGGGGGACCGATGCCCTGGCATCATTAGAGGTGGAATTCCTTCAGGGGTGATTGCCGTTGATCGGCAGCGCACTCCTTCTCCAAGAAACACAACGCATTCTTTTTGCGTCGCGGCCATGAGCCTGCTGCACGCCACCTGGCTACCAGCCATCCGTACTCCGACCAGCTCTGGTCGTCCTGCCCTCCTGGTGTGGGCAGACACTTGGCGAGTCGCTACCCCAGCAGGGCCAGGTGCGACTCCTGCACTCCATCCCTTCACACTCAACCAAGACGATCTGCGTGCCTGGCTCGTTGAGCACGATCTATTGCCCGATGGAATCATCGACGCCACAGCATGTCTCACCCTGCCAAGTCGAACAGTCAAACCCAAAGCAAAAACCAAGCGCTCATCGTCAGAATCCGACAATGACGAGGTCCATACATCCGCTTGGACAGGCCTGCCCTTACAGGCAGGCGAGCCCATTCCCAAACAAACGGAATGGTGGCCCTGGCAGGTAGAGGGTCTAGCTGTGGAGCCTGCTGCTGCAACAGCCTGGCTCTCGAAACTGCCACTTTCAGGGAATCATCCCGATCTAGCAGATGAACTGCGCTGGTGGAGCCATTTACAGCGCTGGGCCTTGAGCATAATTGCTCGCGGACGCTGGCTACCACAGGTAGAACTAAGTAAAGGAGAGGGCTATCCCCACCGAGCTCGATGGGTACCGCTACTCAACCGAGAAGATGATCGCCGTCGCCTTGAAGACCTAGCAGCTCGGCTTCCCCTGGTGGCAACCTGCGCCCTTCCCTGGCGAGAACCTACTGGAAGGCGCAGCAACCGCATGACCCGCTTACGGCCAGAGGCAATGCGAGCTGCAAACCCTGTTGCTTCATGCCGTCCCCGCAGCGGCCGCCTACGCGTAGCCAGCCTGCTCGGAGAACTTGTGGATGCACAACTCCGCACTGGCTTTGAAGCCAATGTGCAAGAGCTAGACCCCTTACTTACAACCTGGCAAGAGGCACTTGCTTCCGATACCGGCGTGATCAACCTCGGCAATGAGGAGGCCGAACGCCTAGCTACAGCAAGCAACCACTGGCGAGAAGGAGTCGCTGGCAATGTTGCCCCAGCCAGAGCCTGTATGGAGCTCTTCACCCCCGCCGAGGGAGAAGACCTTTGGGAACTGCGCTTCGCCTTGCAGGCAGAAGCTGATCCCACCCTCAAAGTGCCAGCCGCCACGGCATGGGCAGCTGGGTCCCAGGTAATGCAACTAGGCGAAATCCGCGTGGAACATCCAGGCGAAGTACTACTAGAAGGCATGGGACGAGCCCTCACGGTATTTGCGCCGATCGAACGAGGCCTCGACAGCGCCACACCAGAAGCGATGCAGCTCACCCCTGCAGAAGCTTTTGTATTAGTACGCACCGCAGCAACCCAGCTGCGTGATGTTGGTGTTGGTGTGGAATTACCGGCCAGCCTCTCGGGAGGACTAGCCAGTCGACTCGGCCTAGCAATCAAGGCTGAACTCTCGGAGAGGTCAAGGGGATTCACTTTGGGCGAAACCCTTGACTGGAGCTGGGAGTTAATGATCGGTGGCGTCACCCTCACGCTTCGCGAACTAGAACGACTAGCAAGCAAGCGCAGCCCGCTGGTGAACCACAAGGGGGCCTGGATTGAATTACGCCCCAACGATCTCAAGCATGCGGAAAACTTCTGCAGCGCTAATCCCGGCCTAAGCCTCGACGATGCCTTACGTCTCACCGCAACCGAAGGCGACACGTTGATGCGACTGCCAGTGCATCGCTTCGAGGCCGGTCCACGGCTACAAGGAGTATTGGAGCAATACCACCAGCAAAAAGCTCCAGACCCACTACCTGCTCCCGAAGGTTTTTGTGGTCAGCTACGGCCTTACCAAGAAAGAGGTCTCGGCTGGCTTGCCTTCCTGCATCGCTTCGATCAAGGAGCTTGCCTAGCCGACGACATGGGTCTGGGTAAAACCATCCAACTACTGGCCTTCCTTCAACATCTCAAAGCCGAACAGGAACTAAAACGACCGGTATTGCTTATAGCTCCCACATCCGTACTAACCAACTGGAAGCGAGAGGCACAAGCCTTCACACCAGAGTTGAACGTCAAGGAACACTATGGGCCGCGTCGCCCCTCCAGCACAGCTGCTTTGAAAAAAGCAATTAAAGACTTCGACCTAATACTCACCAGTTACGGGCTAATGCAGCGAGATAGTGAACTTTTAGAAACGGTCGACTGGCAAGGAGTAGTGATCGATGAAGCCCAGGCAATCAAGAACCCCAACGCCAAACAAAGTCAAGCGGCACGCGATATGGCCCGCCCTGACAAAAGCAATCGCTTCCGGATCGCCCTCACCGGCACACCCGTAGAGAACCGTGTCAGTGAATTATGGGCAATGATGGACTTTCTCAACCCCAGGGTGCTCGGTGAAGAAGACTTCTTCCGACAGCGCTATCGACTACCGATTGAGCGCTACGGCGACATGGCCTCGCTTCGAGACCTCAAGGGTCGTGTGGGTCCCTTCATCTTGCGACGACTGAAAACCGACAAGGCGATCATCTCCGACCTACCCGAAAAGGTGGAACTCAGCGAATGGGTGGGACTGAGCAAAGAACAATCAATCCTCTATCGCAAAACAGTGGATGAAACACTGGAGGCCATCGCACGAGCACCCAGAGGTCAGCGCCATGGCAAGGTGCTGGGGTTGCTCACCCGGCTAAAACAGATCTGCAACCATCCCGCCCTAGCCCTCAAAGAACAGGCAGTTGAAAAGGGGTTCATGGAACGCTCCGCCAAGCTTCTGCGGATGGAGGAAATTCTCGAAGAAGTAATCGAGGCAGGAGATCGAGCCCTGTTATTCACCCAATTCGCCGAATGGGGGCATCTGCTTCAGGCCTACCTACAACAACGCTGGCGTTTTGAAGTTCCCTTCTTGCATGGCAGCACAAGCAAAACGGAAAGGCAAGCCATGGTTGATCGCTTCCAGGAAGATCCACGTGGACCTCAACTGTTCCTGCTATCACTCAAAGCCGGTGGCGTAGGCCTCAATCTCACACGTGCCAGCCATGTGTTTCATGTCGATCGCTGGTGGAACCCCGCCGTTGAAAACCAAGCAACCGATCGCGCTTACAGAATCGGACAAGTCAATCGGGTGATGGTGCACAAATTTATTACCAGCGGTTCAGTCGAGGAAAAGATTGATCGCATGATTCGTGAAAAATCTCGACTTGCAGAAGACATCATCGGCTCTGGAGAAGACTGGCTAGGTGGCTTAGGCGTAAGTGAATTACGCGAACTTGTAGCCCTAGAAGACAACTGATCTACTAATGAAGTCATGACAAGTAGCACCAACAACACCGACATCACCACCGCCCTCGGCGAAGAAGGGCTTGGACAACAGCCCTGGTGGGTAGAGCAATGGATGGAATTGATCAATTCATACAAGTTCAAAAAACGACTGGAGCGTGCCTGGAGCTATGCCAGAGAAGGCAATGTCACCTCAATCCGCTTTGAGGGGCGCCGGGTTCACGCTCGCGTACAAGGCACCGGAGAAGACCCCTACAAGGTAAAGCTCTGGCTCGATGTACTCAACGACGAAGACTGGGGCTACGTACTCGAGGCCCTTACCCAAAAAGCACGCTGGTCTGCCCAATTACTGGCAGGGATCATGCCGGCGGATATCGAGCGAGCATTTGCAGCCAGTGGTCGACGTCTATTTCCCTTCAAACTGCAGGAAGTACGTAGTGAATGCAGCTGCCCAGATAAAGCCAATCCCTGTAAGCACATAAGTGCCATCTACTTCCTAATGGGGGATCGCTTCAGTGAAGATCCCTTTGTGCTATTTCAGCTGCGCGGTCGCACCCGCAACAAATTGCTTGCAGATCTTGCCGAACAACGCCTTGAGGTACTGGCAAAACTTGCAGAAGCAGCTGCTGAAAAAAAGGAGGCTGCTTCAGAGCTAACCAGCAGCGATGACCTACCAGTGCCACCGCATCCGGCCGTCGTAGATCCGAGCTTGTGGTGGCACTATGACTCCAGCCTCGATGCTGATTTAGTAGTGATCACACCAGCGATGGAAGGCGATACAGGGCTTGATGCAGCAGGAGATCTACCGCTTGCCGAAGAACCCCGCTTTCCAAAAGCCCGCCAAGCTTTCCTGAGTCATCTCAAGGAACAAGGACAAGCCCTTTCCCAACAGGCCATGATCCAGGCAATGGCAACTGGTGCCTGAAGCTCCATGGCTCTCATCAGAGCAGCAGAAGCTAGTGAGCCTGCTTTTAAGCTCTCACCAACGAGCTTTCAGGCGCCCACTCCTAGCCTGTGAGAGACAACAGTCTTCACAACGTCTCATCAACCAGGAGCTATTCGCCGCAGAACCGCCCGTACTTGCCCATGCTGGCGGAGACGATCCCAAGCTCAGCTACGTCAATGCTGCAGCACTTCGACTATGGCGACGACGCTGGGCAGAGATGATCGGCATGCCTTCCCGCTTAACCGCACCACCATGTGAACAAAATGAACGCGCCACTGCCCTGGGCAGGGCGCTGCAGCTTGATGCCATCACGGGTTACCAAGGCATCCGCATCGACAGTGAAGGCCAAAGGTTTCTAATCAATAATGCTCGCATCTGGACTCTCTGGAATGAAGAAGGTCTGCGCTGCGGCCAAGCTGCATCTATTGGTAGCTGGTGGTGGATCTGAATAAAAATCTACACCAATAATCAAAACTTACAGTTCTCACAACATACTTGCCGTGGCAACCGAACACGATAGAACTTACTAAATATCAAAGGAGGGTTTCCTCGTTGAATAAGTTAAGCAGGAATATACAAATTGGGTCTGCGGGCAACAAACAAAGCCCTGAACATTTACTTTCTTGAAGATCTCAAAATACTGACCCTACGCCAATCCTCCTTTGATCTATTTGAACGACTTAAACAGCAACTCGCTACAGCCGAACGCTTCCCTACTGCTGAAATCGTGGAAACCGAAACGGCTTACACAATTCGCCTTGAGCTGCCGGGTGTAGACAAAAACAGCATCGATGAAAAGCTCCCGACCGCACGCTGGTTGTAACTGCTGAGCGACGGAATCCTCGAGATCACAACCAGTAAAACCAAAAACCACAGCGCAATCACAGTTGAGGTGAAGAGCCAAATGGACTTAAACCCAGGCCAAAACACAAACCTCAACGTTAGTAAATCTTGTGCTTTGGCTCAGGCGTAAAGCTAAAACACCTTCCAAAGTGATTCTTCTGCTGAGCATGGGTTCACTGAGCTTGCATCTGCGCCGTAAAATCGCACTGAGCCAGGGAAGCAAATGCAGCGCAGAAAACTTCTTGGAACTGGAGCTACAGCCCTCTCTGCTGCCGTCGGCGCGAGCCTACTAAGTGCCTGCACAATCCGCAAAGAGCAAGACAGCATTAGCAGTAGCAATCAACCGCAGGTGCGCTGGCGCATGGCCACCAGCTGGCCCCACTCACTTGACACGATTTACGGCGGTGCAGAAACAATTAGCCGACGCGTAAATGAACTAAGCGGCGGCAACTTTCAAATCAAGCCCTACGCCGGCGGCGAACTCGTTCCTGGCCTTGAAGTGCTGGATGCGGTTCAGGCTGGCTCCGTTGAGTGTGGTCATACCGCCAGTTATTACTACATCGGCAAAAATCCAGGATTTGCCTTCGGCACCTCCGTTCCATTTGGTCTTACCGCTCAACAACAAAACGCCTGGCTCTATGAAGCAGGCGGCAACGATCTGATCAACCGCATCTATGCCGATTTTGGGGTGATTAGCTTCCCTGCCGGCAACACCGGAGCACAGATGGGCGGATGGTTCAAGCAAAAGCTCGAAGGCCTGGCATCGCTAAAGGGATTAAAGATGCGCATTCCTGGCCTAGGCGGCAAGGTTTTGGCCCAGCTCGGTGTAAACGTGCAGGTATTGCCAGGCGGTGAAATCTTCTTGGCTCTCGATCGTGGCGCCATTGACGCAGCGGAATGGACAGGCCCCTATGACGATGAAAAACTAGGCCTAGCTAAAGCAGCCCGCTTTTACTACTACCCCGGCTGGTGGGAGCCAGGTCCCACTTTGGCTGCACTTGTGAACCAACAAGCTTGGAGCAAACTCCCCAGCGAGTACCAAGCGATGTTCAACACCGCTTGCTACGAAGCCAACCTCACCATGCTCAGCCGTTACGACACCCTCAACGGGGCTGCTCTACAGCGCCTGAAAAAAGGCGGTACTGAGCTCGTGGCCTACGACAACAGCATCCTCAAAGCCGCTCAGGATGCAGCGTTCCAGCTCTACAGCGATACTGCTGCGAAAGATTCCAGCTTCCGCAACCTTTTTCAGCAATGGCAAGGCTTCCGCAAAGAGGTGTACGCCTGGAACAAAGTGAATGAATTCTCATTCGCTCGCTTCAGTTATGACCAACTAAAAGCAGCTAAATGAAGCACTGGCTGAGCCTGGCAAAACGCCTTGACGCCGTAAATAAGGCCGTCGCGGTAGTGGCTCGCTGGTCAGTGCTGCTAATGCTGGGATTAGGCCTTTGGAATGTCGTCGGACGCTATCTAGGTGTATCCATTGGCCATAATCTCAGCTCGAACGGACTCATCGAAGGGCAGTGGTACCTCTTTGATCTGGTGTTTCTACTTGGGTTGGGCTGGACCCTTCAACGCCAAGGGCATGTGCGGGTTGATGTGCTTCAAAGCCGCTGGGGCCCAAGACGCAAGGCACGCCTAGAGCTACTAGGCACCCTGATATTCCTTTTGCCGTTTGCCCTTGGAGTGATGGCAATCTCGATCGAACCTGCTCTGCAGTCATGGAGCATTCGCGAAGCCTCACCCGACCCGAATGGCCTGCCTCGCTACTGGGCGAAGGCGCTGATCCCGCTGGGCTTTCTACTCTTGGCTCTACAGGGAGTTGCCGAAGCTATTCGGGCTTGGGCGCAGCTAAAGGCTCCATTAATTAGACATTCAGATCAAAAGGGAAGCGCGGCGGAGACAGCACTTGATTGAGATTGAACTACTCGGCCATGTAATCAGTTTCGATCCCTCCGCCATTCTTGGACCAGGGATGTTTTTGGCACTGATTTTTGCCCTATTAAGCGGCTATCCGGTGGCCTTCTGCCTAGGCGGCATCGCCGTGATCTTTGCATTGCTGGGGATGGCCTGCGGAGTAATTGATCCGCTATTTGTCACCGCCTTGCCACAGCGAATTCTAGGGATCATGGCCAACTTCACCTTGCTGGCCATACCCGCTTTTGTGTTCATGGGCGCCATGCTCGAGACATCAGGCATTGCCGAGCGACTACTCGAAAACATTGGACGACTACTCGGCAAGCTGCGCGGTGGACTAGCACTAGCTGTTGTGCTGGTGGGCTCACTGCTCGCTGCCACCACTGGAGTGGTCGCAGCCACAGTCACCACAATGGGGCTGATCTCACTGCCAGCCATGCTTAGGGCAGGCTATGACCGCTCCCTTGCTACGGGGGTAATTGCTGCCTCAGGCACCCTTGGCCAGATCATTCCTCCGAGCATTGTTTTGGTGGTTCTCGGCGACCAGTTAGGCATCTCAGTGGGAGATCTTTTTCTCGGCTCACTAATTCCAGGCGTGCTGATGGCTGGTGCATTTGCCATCTATGTGCTCGTGATCAGCAGCCTTAAACCTGAGCTAGCCCCCCAGCTAGATCCCAACGAGCTAGGCCCATTGCGACCATCTCAACTGGTGGCCACCATCATTCCACCTCTAGGCCTGATCCTTTTGGTACTAGGCAGCATCTTCTTCGGAATCGCTACACCCACCGAAGCTGGCGTCCTTGGTGCGACAGGAGCAATGGTCTTAGCAGCACTTAATGGAGGATTCAGCCGCCGCAGTCTTTCAAAAGTATGCGATGAAACCCTGCGCACCACTTCCATGGTGATGGCAATTTTACTTGGCTCCACAGCCTTCAGCCTTGTATTTCGTGGTGTAGGCGGTGATCAACTAATTGCCGATCTATTGCTGAACCTACCTGGCGGCAAGGTTGGATTTATGGCAGTGAGCATGCTGATCATTTTTGTTCTGGGCTTTTTCATCGACTTCTTTGAAATCGCCTTCATTGCTGTTCCACTCCTACTGCCAGCAGCTCGCCAATTGCTAGGGCCAGATGCCCTGTTATGGCTTGGAGTCGTTATTGGTGCAAACCTACAAACATCATTCCTAACTCCTCCTTTTGGCTTCGCACTCTTTTATCTACGCGGAGTAGCTCCAAAAGAGATCACAACCCGAGAGATTTACCAGGGAGCTCTGCCCTTCGTAGCCCTACAAATTGCAGTATTAGTGCTGATCATCGCAGCCCCACCACTGGTGAACTGGCTACCCAGACTGGCCGCGGCCTGATCAATCAATCATTTCTGCTTCAGGCCTCCGTAGAGTTCCAAGATCGGCAAAAAGGATCCATGGCAGTTGCCAGCGAGAACGCCACGGTTGCACCGCTCAACTCGGATCAGAGGTTGTCGCTTCAATGCGAAGAAATCTCTACAGATACCTCTACCATTCGCTGCCTCGACTGGGACCGGAGCCGCTTTGATATTGAGTTTGGTCTTCGCAACGGAACTACCTACAACAGCTACCTCATACGCGGTGCCAAAACTGCATTAGTCGACACCAGCCATCTGAAATTCAAAGACACCTGGCTGCAACTACTAAAGCAACAAATCGAGCCAACAGCGATCGACTATCTAATCGTCAGCCACACCGAGCCTGACCACTCTGGGCTAGTAGGAGAAATCATCGATTTAAACCCCGAAATCGAAATTCTGGCCTCAAAAGTGGCGCTTCAGTTCCTGCAAGATCAGGTGCATCGCCCCTTTCGCTCTCGAGCAGTCAAAACTGGCGAACAGTTGGATCTAGGCACAAACCCAACAAGCGGAAAGGCACATCGTTTTGAGTTCTTGAGTGCACCAAACCTTCACTGGCCAGACACAATCTTCTCTTTCGATCACGGCACGGGAATCCTTTACACCTGTGATGCCTTTGGGATGCACTATTGCTCGGATGATGTCTACGACAAAAATCCGAGTGCTCTTGCTCCCGACTTTCGTTTCTATTACGACTGTCTGATGGGACCCAATGCACGCAGCTTGGTGCAGGCACTCAAACGTATGGATACGCTGCCAGAGATCAACACGATTGCCGTCGGTCATGGACCACTACTTCGTGATCATCTCAAGCTTTGGGTCGACGACTATCGCCAATGGAGCAGTCAACGCAGCGAAAGCGAAAGCTATGCAGCTGTCTGTTATCTAAGCCAATACGGTTTTTGTGATCGCCTTAGTCAATCAATTGCGCATGGCATCGGCAAAGCCGATGCCCAAGTGCAACTCGTTGATTTACGCGCATGCGAAGCTCAAGAGCTAAGCGGGCTAATCGGAGGCGCCAAGGCCGTAGTTGTACCAACCTGGCCTTCGCAACCGGATGCAGAACTACAAAGTTCAATCGGCACCCTGCTTGCAGCGCTAAACACCAAACAATGGGTTGCTGTATACGACGCCTACGGCGGCAACGATGTACCGATAGATGAGCTGGCATCACAATTACGCAGCCTTGAGCAAAAAGAAGCCTTCTCCCCCCTACGAATTCGCAAAGTGCCCGATAGCAACGACTACCAACGCTTTGAAGAAGCAGGTACCGATCTAGGCCAACTACTCAGCCGCGCAAAGACCATGGCTGCGATGAAAAGTTTAGATAGCAATCTCGACAAAGCCCTCGGCCGCCTTTCTGGCGGGTTGTATGTGGTTACGGCTAGTCAAGGCTTAGGCAGCAACAGGCGGCGCAGTGCCATGGTGGCGAGCTGGGTCAGCCAAGCTAGCTTCACACCACCAGGGCTCACAGTGGCAGTCGCTAAAGACCGCGCTATCGAGACTTTGATGCAGGTGGGTGATCGCTTCGTAATCAACGTGCTCCGAGAGGACAACTACCAACCATTAATGCGTCATTTCCTCAAACGATTCCCTCCAGGTGCCGACCGTTTTGAAGGCATCAACGTGCTTGAGGATGCCGCTGATGGTGGCCCGGTACTCCTTGATGCACTGGCATTTCTCGGATGTCGAGTTGAACAGCGCCTAGAAAGCCCCGATCACTGGATTATTTATGCCGTCGTTGAACAGGGCAACGTGGCCGATGCTGAAGGCAGTACTGCTGTACATCACCGCAAAGTAGGAAACCACTACTGATGAAAACATCATCTACCCATCAAGTGACAGACACAGCCATCAGCCAACGTCAGACAATCAGTATTCCGATAGAAGCAGGTCTTCTC
>CAJWUF010000029.1 GCA_913047395.1 uncultured cyanobacterium | reverse complement strand
TCAATAGTACGTTATAGGGGATGGACATAGATTGTTTATGGGTTCTGCTTGAAGGTAGTGAATTGAAACCATTTCTAGTGAGCTACTTATTGGCCAGTTCTGCATTGGTATTTAGCATTTCGGCATGTAATTGTTGGAAGTGTGTGAGATAGATATCAACGCAGCCAGTTTTGTATTCATCTGAATCTCTACCGGTGGTCCAAAATAGTTTTCTCCAAAGTGATTTTGTGAGCAAATTGCCCTTGATTGTGCTGTGAATAAAGCTTTTGTATTGAGAGTAGATATCTAGTTTCTCAGTGCAACTCATCTGGCCTTAAAGTCTTTCTTCTAGTCTAGCAAGGTTGCCCTTGGCAATGTTGTTAGCAGCTATCGAGGAGAACGCAGTCATGTTCTCTAGGCATCGTTTTGAGTTCTCAGTGATCAGGAATGGTCTGCCTAATCGAGCTTATGGAGGCAGGGTAGATAGGGCAAGTGGTACAGAAGCCTTATCAAACTCACTTTGGCGGCAGGCTTGATGTGAGTTTGACTAGTGGCACACTCTTTAGCTTGATTATTGATTTACGAGAGGGATACTTAGAGCAATTGTTGATTGCAGAAGCAATGTCTGATGCAAATCAAAAAGCTGCCAGCTCTTGGTTTACAACAGCCGAACTGCTGGATTACTTTCAGATTTCCAGGCAGATACTTTGGAGTAATCGAACCAGGCTTTGCAGAGGCATTCACTACAGGCGTGCGAACCCTTATAACCCATGCAGTTCATTACTATGGAGACTTGAGCTAATGGAGGAGGTCCTAGGCCAGAGTGTTGCGGCCTTTCAACGCAAGGTCATGGATAATGTTATCCATGACAGTAGTAGCTGGTCTGATGTATTAAAAGGGCGAAAATAATGTTGAGATTTTATGTTCAGCTCAGTTTGTCAAGAGGTTGATAAGTTTTGAACACCAAAAAACTGCTTATCCCTATGTCTTCCTTTGAAATTAATTATAGCTTTGCTTTTTTGTTTTGACTTGTGGTGACTGTGCTGCTTCCGAATATTTTTGACCCTTTGGCTTGTATGTACTTAGAAGCTTTTAGCTGACAGGCGTTTATGGGGTCCGTTTAAACAACCGTTTCACACCGCTGATGTATCTGTGCTAACTAGCTTGAATGCGGAAAATTTCTGGTCGCTCATTGCCTTATGTCATCTGATTCTTCCTCCACCATCAAATCGGTTCTGCAGGAGCAGCGCGTTTTCCCTCCCACCGCGCTGCAGTCGTCGCAGTCCATGGTTGGCAGCTTGGAGGCCTACAAGCAGATGGCAGATAAAGCCAAGCTAGATCCAGAGAGCTTCTGGGGCGAGGCCGCCCGCCGTGAACTGGAATGGTTTGAGCCTTTTCATACTGTGCTCGATTGGTCGAACCCCCCGTTTGCGCGCTGGTTTGAAGGAGGGACTACAAACCTTTCAACTAACTGTCTTGATCGTCATCTCAATGGCCCCAATGCTGATAAAACTGCCCTGATCTGGGAGGGTGAGCCTGGTGATGTGCGGCGTTTCACCTATAAGCAGCTTCATGCTGAAGTCTGTAGAGCTGCCAATGCTTTAAAAGCCATCGGTATTAACAAGGGCGACTTGGTTGCCCTGTACATGCCGATGGTGCCAGAAGCGGCCATTGCCATGTTGGCTTGTGCACGTATTGGAGCACCACATTCAGTAGTTTTTGGCGGGTTTTCAGCTGAAGCCCTAAGAGATCGTTTAGTGGATGGTCAGGCCAAGGCAGTGATTACTGCCGATGGCAGTTTTCGCAAAGACAAGGCCGTTTCATTAAAGCCTGCTGTTGATGCTGCTTTAGCCAATGATTCCTGCCCCAGCGTGGAGTCGGTGCTGGTTGTGCAACGCACTAAGGAATCTGTAGTGATGGAGGCTGGTCGGGATCAGTGGTGGCACGAACTTGTGCCTGCTCAATCTCAGCAGTGTCCGGCGGAACCGATGGCGAGTGAAGATCGTCTGTTTGTGCTCTACACCTCTGGTTCAACAGGTAAGCCAAAGGGTGTGGTTCATACAACGGCGGGTTACAACCTTTGGGCACATTTAACTTTTAAGTGGATTTTCGACGTCCGTGATGGTGATGTCTACTGGTGTACCGCCGATGTTGGTTGGATTACTGGTCACAGTTACATCGTTTATGGGCCGCTCTCCAATGGAGCGACCACAGTTATGTATGAGGGAGCACCGCGTCCTTCTAAGCCGGGAGCTTTCTGGGAACTTATTCAAAAGCATGGGATCACGATCTTTTACACCGCCCCAACAGCGATACGTGCCTTTATGAAAAATGGTCGTGACGTGCCAGATCAATACGATATGAGCAGTCTGAGGTTGTTAGGCACCGTTGGTGAGCCAATTAATCCTGAAGCCTGGATGTGGTATCGACAGGTGATTGGAGGTGATCGTTGCCCAATAGTTGATACCTGGTGGCAAACAGAAACTGGTGGAGTGATGATTAGTCCATTGCCTGGTGCCACACCGACCAAGCCTGGTTCTGCAACCCTTCCCCTGCCTGGGATTCAGGCCGATGTGGTTGATTCCAAAGGAGATCCAGTAGCGGCTGATGAGGGCGGATATCTAGTTGTACGGCAACCCTGGCCAGGGATGATGCGCACGGTGCACGGCAACCCTAAGCGCTTCCGTGAGAGCTATTGGGAATACCTCCGACCCAGTGACGGCAGCTTCATTTATTTCGCTGGCGATGGAGCTCGTCGTGATCAGGATGGTTACTTCTGGGTAATGGGCCGTGTGGATGACGTCATTAACGTTTCCGGTCATCGTCTTGGCACGATGGAAATCGAATCGGCGTTAGTGAGTCACCCGGCAGTATCGGAGGCGGCAGTGGTGGGGCGCCCTGATGAGATTAAAGGTGAGGCAATCGTTGCCTTCGTCACCTTGGAGAGCGGTAGGGATGCCAGTGACGATTTAATTAAGGAGCTTCGTCTTCATGTGGGTAAGGAGATTGGACCGATCGCCCGACCAGATCAGATTCGATGTAGTGATGCCTTGCCTAAAACGCGTAGCGGCAAGATTATGCGTCGGATTTTGCGAGCGCTAGCAGCTGGAGAAGAAGTCAAGGGTGACACCAGCACCCTTGAGGATCGCACCGTGCTCGATCGGCTTAGAGCATGATCATCACTTGCTTGTGGTTATGCCCAGCGGCAGATAGTTTCTACAAGTTGCTTTATTGTCTCGGCTCGGGCGGAATCATCCGCCCAATCTCCGAGAAGGTTCTGGCGTAAACCTGCGCTGGCTGGTGTGAGGTGATCGCCTGGGAGATGCCAGCTTTGCGTGGCATCATCAGCTCGCTGTTGGAGACAATGCAGAAGGCTTGGGCTCTGATCAAGGTCGTCCGTCCCGAAGCTCACCAATAAGTTATGGGGTTGGTGGTAACACTCTTGGATTAATCGCATTGTCTCTTTAGGACTTGGGCTGAATTCCGTACGGAAATCAAGTTTTGATGCGAGTTCCCGAAGCATGGGGATTGAACGATCCGCTGTGAAATTGTTGAAGCTCAATGCCACCAGAGCTTTGCTGTTGCGGCCTCCATCTGGGGCGAGAAGATGCAATTTGCAGCCAAGGCTGTGCCCTAGGCGCAGTGGTGCTGGTAGCGCTCCGACTCTTGCCTGAAGTTCTTGCCGGCAACGGCGCAGACTGCTCCAGGCTTCATTTGCTTGCGCTTGATGGTCAAAGCCTGGCACATAGCCCCATGTATGAACCGCCAGGTTTTGACTGGCTAGGGCTTCTAGTAGTCGGCGATAGCTGAGCTGAGGACTCGCCGCCAGATAACTACCGCCTATCATCTCAACGAGTGCGATTGGTTGGGCTGGCCAGAGCCCCCAGGCTTTACCTAGACGTCTCCATCTGGTCATGGTTGGTTGGTGATCGTCTCCACTATTTGACGTGCCTCTCGCACATGAGCAGGTCCATCGAGAAGATTATTGAAAATGTGGCGGATGATGCCTTGGCGATCAATTATGTAGGTGACCCGGCTTGGTAGAAGCCCAAGGGTTCGTGGCACTCCAAAGGCTTTTCTAAGTGTGTTGTCCTTGTCGCATAGAAGGGCATAGGGGAGGTGATATCTCTCTGCGAATCGACGATGACTGATGTCATCATCACCACTCACTCCCCAAATTTCTGCGCCGAGTTTCTGGAAGACGGCATGATCATCTCTAAAGCCACAGGCTTCTGCTGTACATCCAGGTGTGTCGTCTTTTGGGTAAAAAAACAGTACTAGTACTTTGTTTTTGAGCTCGCCGCTACTTCTTGTGGTCCCGTTTTGGTCTTTAAGCACAAAGGCAGGGGCCTTATCACCAACTTGGAGGGTCATGAGGAGCTCTTTTCGCTAACGAGCAGCCTAGGGAGCCCCTTGATGGCTACGGGAGAATACAAGTGATCGATTGAGGCAGACGAAGTGGTGGAAGAGAAGAAGCAACAGTTAGCCGCTGGCCAGTTGGATCTTCTTTGTGAAATGGATGTAGAGGAGGCTGTTGTTTCTTCGTCAGAGGCTGTTGAGCCTTTGCTAGAGGCGGCCTCTTCTCCGCAGCCTTTAGCAGTTGCTCTCCCTAGCTTTACCTCACAAGCCTCGATCCCTTTGCCAGAGACGTTGCTCATCCTCGATACGGAAACTTCAGGGTTGGATCCCAAACAGGATCATTGCCTGGAGGTGGGAGCGATTCTTTTTCATGCACCACGGCGTGCGGTGCTGGCGCAGCATTCTTTTCTGCTGCCTGTGCAGGACAATGCAGCTGAGTCGATTAATCACATCCCTGCTGATGTCACCAGGCTGAATCAGCCCTGGCGAGAAGGCCTGGAATATTTCCAAGCTTTACTCGATGCTGCAGAACTGTTGGTTGCTCATAACGCCGCCTTTGATCGTCAATGGTTTGGGAAGGACCACCTCCCGGCTGTATCCAAACCCTGGCTTTGCACAATGGAAGATATTGCTTGGCCAGTGGATCGTCAGCTTCGCTCTAGACCTTCTGTAAGGGATTTGGCACTCGCTTATGGCGTACCGGTATGGGCAGCACATCGTGCTCTTACTGACTGCATATATCTGGCGGAGGTTTTTTGCCGTTGCAATGATTTAGAAACTCTTCTGCTTCATGGGCTTGAGCCACGGCGTTTGATGCGTGCCCAGGTTTCTTATCAGCAAAGACATCTAGCCAAGCAGGCTGGTTTTCGTTGGAATGATCCAGTTCAAGGTGCTTGGACAAGGCGTTTGAGTGATCGTCAGGCCGCCGAGCTTGATTTTCAGGTGGTTTCTATTGATCAAGATGAGCAACGGGCTGTGTGTGCCTAAATAGGATCCAAGCAAAACTCTTGCTTTTAATTAGGCATGAGTTGCTAAATATCTGTGGTTTTTGTGAGCGAGATCACAAAAAACTGTGATGGTAATCATGCCCTTTCTCTTAGAGCTGAGTGAGAGTTGGTGAGAAGTTGGTTAGAGCCCTGATTTATTTCAGGGCTATTCCTTTGATCTGGGCTGCTGTGAGCTAGGTCACAGATGTGATTGCTTTAGATCAACACCTTGGATGCTTAGAAAAGCGATGGTATGTGCATCAAAGGCAAACCAATCAAGCCTTTGATTTCCATATACCCAACTTCAAAACCATGACTACATCCAACAACGACTACATCAGCGAACTGTTAGATCAGGAACTTTCTTCTGCTGATCTTGTAGGTTTATCTGGTGCTAAAGGCTTTAGCTATAAGCATGAATCTTTCGTGGTAACAGATTCTAATGGCAGGAAGATCGTTTTAAAAGATCGAAACGAATTCAAGGGGGACAAAGAGTATGAGAAGTATTTTCAATCACTTTTAAAAAGATGATAAGTCTCCTGTGAATATGTTTGCGGATAAATCTTTTGAAGCAAGCAATTTCACAACATCCCAAAACATCACATACCAACCAGGACTAAATCAATGAAACTCTCTACTGCTACTGCTACTGCTTACTCTGCTTCTGGCTTAGTTTCTATTTACTCCTTCGACCGTATCTATGCTTCTATTAAGATAGACAGCAAACGCACATTGTATTGATGACTTTTAATTGATGACTTATAATCGTGGGTTGGCGTAATTACAAGGAGTAACCTGTTTGTTTAGCCATTTGCTTCTATAATTAAAATTCCAGCACAGTCAGTACTGATAGCTTGCGGGCGTTAAAGCTGATTTGTAGAGGTAAGTATTTTCGATGGCTACACAACAACAGTTGACTTTCATGCGCGAGGCTATTCGCATTCAGCGTGATGCAGGGGTAGTTCGTAAAAGCGGAGGCGCCTTCGGGGCCCTGATTGTCAAGGAAGGTGCCGTAGTTGCTTCCTGTGGCAATAGCGTAATTAAAGATTTGGATCCCTCAGCTCATGCCGAGGTGAACGCCATCCGTCAGGCATGCCGAAAGTTAGGCACCTGGGATTTGTCAGGTTGCGAGCTCTATAGCAGTTGTCAGTGCTGTCCGATGTGTTACTCAACCGCCTACTGGGCCAGGATCAGCCACATTTATTACGCCGCTTCATGGCAGATATATCGAGATCTGTTCTCAGATGAAGAAATCAGTCAAGACATGCTTAAGCCAATTGCTCAGCGTCATATTCCACAGGAGCAGATGCTTGAGGAGGAGGCCGTTCAGGTCTGGGAGGAGTTCCGCGCCCTGCCTGATGGTGCCAGATACTGAGCCGCTAGGTACCTTCGATAACTAGTGCAAGAGCAGATTTGTTTCAGCACTCTGAAGTCACACTGATGAATTTGCATTTCAGGCTTTGAATTCGTCAAGCTGTACTAATGAATGCGTTATCTCGCCAGCATCACCCTTTACCGCACTGGGCTTTCCGTCGGCAGGTCCTCTGTAACCCACTACGGCTGAGGCTGCGTCAATGGCAGCAGGTACGCACTTGGGCACGCTTGATTCGTGAGGCAGAGGCCCTTTGGCACGTAGATGTGAGGGAAATAAGGCGTCTTGGTGCTTTGGAGTTATCCCAATTGCTTCAGGAGGTGCCGGCTCCCCAGCGAGGACGTGTCAATCGCTGGCTGGACCGTTATGCGGTTGCGACTAGATTCCAATCTGATGATTCAGAGCGTAATTGAGCAGATCTCGATAAGAGTGCTAATTAAGTTGTCAGCTTTTATGCTTAGACAGTGATTGCTAACCAGCTTTTTAATCGTCATTATTGCTGGCTTAACTACACAAAGTATTTACTCTGTTAATCACCTAAAGGAGATTGCCATTCTCGAGCTCAGGCTGAGCTCAGCAGAAGCTCGATGTTGAATCACAGGGCATATTGACCTATTGCAGTGGCTCAACGCTAGCGTTATGACATTAAGTGCGAGGGAACAAGCCTCCCCCAGGTCAATACCTGGGGGTTTTCCTCTTAAAAAGGATCTGCGGCCCCAAGGCTGCAGAGGTTTAGTCGCCTGCCTGCTCAAACTGACGCAGAAGACGGAAGCCTTTGCGCAAAACCAACAGTGCTCCAACCACGCCGAGTGCCATGGGGATGATTACTAATGGATTCGGAGGGCTCATTGTTGCCATGCTGCTTCCGTTCTGGAAAGTGCTAGGGCAAGGAGCTAGATACATGATGCCGCCAAAGACAAGGCACCAACCGATGATTGACAAAATTCCGTCACGGGTTTTGCTGTCATAAAACCGATCAAGACCAACAGGCCAACCGATGGATAGCAAAGCCAGGCGGGTCAAGGCTTTTTTTTCTTCTTTGCGAAACATGTTCGACTAGAAACCTTTGCTAGGAAGTTGATCAGCCATTCTATGGCCTTATTTTTTTTACTGCGAGCAGCTACCTCCTATATGAAGACCCCCTGAAGCATTTGTAGAAAAAATATTCCTAGTGATATTCAGCCAATACTTTCAATAAAGCTGTATGCAGAGCTGGATTCAGCTACCTTGAGGCAGCTCATCTGCTAAAGCAATGCAAACCGCATTAGCTAGCGTGGGAATGTGATTGTCTGCAAAGACCCGTGATGGTTTCACTGTCGCACCAGGACTATTGCTTTTGATTCATATCTATAAGCAAGAGCTGCTTTATTAAAAAAGCACTGCCTTCAATTGAGGCTATTGCTAGTTTCAGGCAGGGGCTAAGGCACTTTTGCGCGATCTAAAAAAATCTGCTATGTAATATTAATGTAGAGTTAAAGTAAAGCCCCCTAGGGCTGTTGTCACAAACAATTAAATGCCACTGTCTTATGTCTCTTCTAAATGCTGCTATTGGTATTTTCACTGTTGCAAACCCTATTGGCAATTTGCCGATCTATCTCTCATTTACAGATGGTGAGCGTAGCCACGATAGAGCAATAGCACGTAGTAGTTCTATAACTTTTTTAGTAGCACTTCTGATTGCCACTTGGCTAGGTAATGAAATGTTGGATATTTTCGGAATAAGCCGTGGAGCCTTTCAAATAGCGGGTGGTCTGATTGTTGTCTTAATTGGTATTTCCATGCTTCGAGCTAAGCCACCTGAGGAACACCATGACCCTGATTCGGTTGATCGAGATAAGAGCTCCTCAGTAAAAGGAGTCGTTCCTATTGGCATACCGCTTCTGGCGGGGCCAGGTACGCTTACAGTTGCAATTGCTGATCCAATTAGTTCTTCTATTGAAGGGAAGGCTTTATTAAGCATTGTTATTCTAGTGATAGCTTTATTGATATATCTAATTTTCGAATTAGGAGAATTACTGTCTTCTAGAATTAGCATTTCAACTATGCAGGTTCTTACTAAAGTGATGGGTATGCTTCTTACATCTATTGCTATACAGATGTTTCTAGACGGCTTGAAAATCTCATTTCCTAGTATAGCTTAAGTAAGTCAATAGATCTAAGCCAGTGTCCTATTAATGGCAAATAATGATGTTATGTGTAGGCATGATCAGCAAATAGGATGTGGCCGTTGAATATGTTTACCAAGCTGATCTAAAATGAATAGTTAGAACTTTTAGGCAAGGCATTATACGATTTCAATTGGCATGAATGTCTACAGCATTTGCGCATTTAGTCATTAAAACCATCGACTTTACGCCGGTCAACTCTCTACATCGTGGTAAGGCTTGGTTTTCGCTGCACTTAATGTTGATATCTTGTTCAGCGAAATAGGCTGATTAGGATTTGAGCTAAGTGGAGCAAAGGCCAAAAATGCTTCTCTAGGTGCTTCATATAAGAACTAAGAGCACCTAAATATTAGGGATTTAAGCGCTCAAGTGTTGTTCAATAAATCAAGCATGTCTTGGATCTGACATGGTCCATGGCAAGGCCGCAGGCCTTGCCATGGTGTGTTTGCACTATTAAAGACAGGCTCCACACACGCGCGCAGCGATAATTCAGCCTGCGCCCTCGGCACTTTGCCCCACTGCGCATTAAACGCTACTGTTATGCTGTTAAATGGCGTGAGACGCTCCCCCAAGGCGTAAGCCTGGGGTTTTTCTTCCTATTCGTTAGCTTGCCGATGCCTCCTATGACTTTCGCGCGACTAAGTCAAGTCGAGTTAGTGCATGGGCGATTTGCGATGGCAAGCCTGTTAGCACTTGTATTGGCTGCTCTAATGATTAAGTTGTGATAGTGCGCTGTGCCAACAGGCTGATTATTAGCGAGCCTTTGGATTGGTCTTTCAGGTTCTCTTCTTAGGGAAGAGATGCTTGTAGATAAATATAAGGTACATATTGATAGCCCTTTTCTAAAGCCTCGCTAAGAGGTAGTACTTAAGCTGGGGGAAACTAAGCCAATCATTTGCTGTAGACACAAATCCTGTCTCCAGGCTCTTTTACTTTGCTTAGAGCTGGTAAATCTGAGGAGTACTCCCAGCAGGCAGGTTCGTCAGGATCTCGAACATATCTACCCCAACGAGAGTTTATTCCAGCAGTTGTTAGGCCTCTAACTTCTGCAACACCTTCTTCGATAATCCAGGCAGAAACAAACATGATGCAGGGGTATTTCACTTTTAGATCTTTATCCCAATCTTCTTTACCTAAAAAGCATCTAACTGGTTCACCAGTCTTGTCGACCTTGCTAATTGTAAAGCTTCCATTCACCGATGGTTCAAAATGGCAATCTTCATTCATGGTCTCTATTTGCTCTGAAGTTATTAAAATGCACTGGGCATTGTTTAACTTTCTTGATTGAGCAACAGCAGCACTGGGTTGAAGAAGAACTGCTGTGGTTGCTGTTGTGATGCCAGTAAGGGTTCCCAGTAGCAGCGGTTGTCCTAGTGGCATCAGCGATAAAGCTGCTGCAAGGGCTGTGATTTGGCGTGACATCAATTTGAGTGCACAGCTGTGCGACTGAGATCTAAGCCGGTGATTGAATCGGAGCGGCGGGATTTGAACCCACGACCCCCACTACCCCAAAGTGGTGCGCTACCAAGCTGCGCTACGCCCCGGCAAATGCAAGCTATCACAAGGGATTGCGTTACCTCCTCCCCGGCTTGATCCATTGGGTCGGGATGCCGCGCTGCAGCCGCTTTAGCAGGCGTTTTGCGAGTTCATCACGGCTGTCGCTGGAGTAGCCCCATATCTTGAGTTGCCTAGCCATTTGCCTTAATTCGTACAGGCTCATAGCGGCTACCTGCAGCTCGGGCAGGGTTCGCCATGCACGTGCTGTCATTGGCAGCTGGCTTGAGGTGCCGCTGTTCCCCATGCTCAGAGTGATTTCTGCAAGCCACTCGGGAATAATGACCATCAGCACAGCCATAAGCCCGTATAGCTCCACCAACCCTTTTGGGAGCGGATTTAGCTTGCGTGGCTGCTTGGAGTCTGATGGTGGGGGCACGATCAGCATCCTGATGCTGAACCCAGCCATGCATTGCCACTTTTTTTAGGGGCGCAGATGGTCAGGGGTGGTTTAGATCTGCAGGGTTCCAGAGCTTGCCTCTGGAGCATCACGCCACTGTATAGAGGGCTGGTTACCTTGCCCGGTAGGCCTCAAGGAGAAGATTAGGCCAAAAATAATGAGCAGAGTTGCGGTTAAGGCAAGTACTACCAACCGATCTGGCCAGGGTGTTTTCATGGATTTGATTGAGATGTGCTGTCTTCTTGAGTTGATAGGGATCTCTGCGTTTAATGAATGAGAAGTGATTTGTAGGGTTTTACTTGGCTATCGGATTGATCCTGGCCAGACTGACTGCAATCTGAGCATTCATCAATGGTAAGAGTTCTGTCGATGACATCACTGCGGTGGTTGTTAATCCTTGCTCTTCCTATTGGTCTTGCAGCTCCTGTTTTTTCAGCTCCTGTTTTTGCTAACACTCTGGCTAGCGAATCGGTTCCGCTCATTCCACGTGAGGTGTTGTTTGGAAATCGTGAGGTCGTTGGAGTCAGCTTGAGTCCTAATGGAGAGCGGATTAGCTATTTGGCTCCCTATCGGGGAGTCCTCAATCTCTGGGTTAAGGAACTTAAGGAGGGATCTATCGCCCGTCGGCTCACAAACAGCACGGACCGACCGGCGAAGCCGGCCGGATGGAGTCGCGATGGTCGCTACCTCATTACCTCTCGCGATGGAGACGGAGACGAAAATACAGTCTTAATTAGGATCGACCCAAGCAGTGGTGAGACGAAAGAACTTACCCCTGGCCAGGGTGTTAGCGCTTATCTTGCTGGTGTGGACCGTGAGGTCCCCGATGAGTTGGTGATCGGTGTCAATGATCGCGATCCTCGCTATCACGATCTTTGGGTGCTCAATCTAGAAAGTGGCGAGCGACGCTTGCTACATGAAGTCAATGATGGCCACTCTGTTTCGGCGGACTGGATCGATGATGCTTGGCGGTTGGTTATCCGTAAGCGGATGCAAGCGGATGGTGGTTCCGCTTACGACCTGCGCTTGCCTGGCCAAGATGGTTGGAAGCCATTCCTAAAATTCAGCTTTGAAGATGGCCAGACTGGATCTGGGCCAGCAGGATTTGATGCCAATGGTGATTGGTTATATGGACTGCTGAACATTGATGAAGACGGCTTGCCACGTTTGGTGCGTTGGCAAACAGAAGAACTCAATAGTTGTGAACAAGACTGTCCCTATGAAGTAGTGCACCAGTCAGCCAGCGGAACACTTGGTGTTGAACTTTCGGATCCCAAAACTGAAGCTCCTCAGGTGTTGATTGAAACAGACCTGCGCAGTCGCAAGGTGATCCTCGATCAAAAAGTTGCAAATGATCTGACTGCTCTGAAAAAGCTTGCAGGAGATCGTGAGTTCCACATAGTTGGCAGTGACCTTGAATCTCGTATCTGGCTAGTGATGCTGTACTCAGATACTCATTCGCCGCAGTATTGGACTTGGAATCGCAACCAACAAAAGGCGCGCAAACTTTTCTCGACTCAGCCGTTGCTTGATAAATACAAGCTTGCACCAATGGAGAGCCTTGAATTGCAAGCTCGTGATGGTTTGCGTCTGCCTGCTTATTTAACGCGTTCAAGCTTGAATAAATCAGGCCCTCAACCTCTGGTGTTATTGGTGCATGGTGGCCCTCAGGCTCGTGATAGTTGGGGCCTTGACCCTCAACATCAGCTACTGGC
The DNA here is from genome assembly GCA_913047395.1 of uncultured cyanobacterium. Lineage (GTDB taxonomy): Bacteria > Cyanobacteriota > Cyanobacteriia > PCC-6307 > Cyanobiaceae > Prochlorococcus. The sequence goes on along the minus strand of CAJWUF010000029.1, from coordinate 2,363 downwards.
AAATCGCGGTTATCACGTGCTTAGTGTTAATTACCGAGGCTCGACTGGTTTTGGTAAACGACATTTGCTAGCTGGTGAAGGCCAGTGGTATGCCGCCATGCAGGATGATCTCATCGATGCGGTGCAATGGGCCATCGATGAAGGCATTGCCGATCCCGATAAGGTCGTAATTATGGGCGGCTCCTACGGTGGCTATGCCGCTTTAGCTGGCCTAACGCGTGACCCTGAGGTGTTTGCTGCCGCAGTGGATATCGTTGGAATATCTAACTTGCAAACCTTCCTTGCATCCATTCCCCCTTATTGGGAGCCAGAACTAAAACCCTTCGAGCGGATGATAGGTGTTGGCCAGATCGATCTTGATGCAATTTCACCCCTTACTTATGCTGATCGAATTGAGCGTCCCTTGTTGATTTCTCACGGCGCTAATGATGTACGCGTCAAGTTGTCAGAAAGTGAGGCCATTGTTTCGGCTATGCAATCGAATGATTTACCAGTTGATTTTATTGTCTTTCCAGATGAGGGTCACGGGAACTCAAACCCTAAAAATAACTTAGCGCTCTATGCAGTTATTGAACAGTTTCTTGCGCAACATATAGGCGGGCGATCAGAGCCGATAGGTGATGCGATTGAGAATTCATCAATGCAAAGGCGCAGCAGTTCAGTTGAGGATAAGGCTAATGATAAATAGGCAGAGTAAGTCTAATGAATCCTTCTAGAAATTTCTTTGCTTTGGCCGCAGCTTTGCTGATGCCGGTAGTGATTGATGGTGCGCTTATGCCAAAGGCATCTCAAGCAATTCCTGAGGCTTTGCTTGCCCAGGCCAAGACATCAGATGGAAAATCTTTGGCTATTGAGGATATAGAGAGGCTTACTAAAGAAGTTAAACAAGCAAAAGAGGCTGGTAATTATCAGAAAGCAATTGATATTTTGGGGCAGGTACTTGCGATTGAAAAAAAGGAGCTAGGGCCTGAACATGCTGATGTTGGTGGAACTCTATGTTGGCAAGGGTCTATCTATAGTGAGCTCGGTTTATACGAGAAAGCAGAGACTCACTTGTTGCGAGGTTTGGCAATAAAAGAAAAAGCTTTATATCCAGATCATCCAGATACAGCAGTTAGCCTCAATAATCTGGCCTTTTTATATTCTAAGCAAGGTCTATATAGCAAGGCTAAGCCCCTCTATCTACGTGCTTTAGCGATTGATGAGAAAGCATTAGGAGCAGAGCATGAATCCACGGCAATCACTCTTAATAACCTAGCCTTGCTATATGAGAAGCAAGGTTTATATAAGAAGGCAGAGCCTCTCTATAAGCGCGCTCTTGCGATTAGGGAGAAAGTGCTAGGAGTAGAGCATCTAAGCACATCAATAAGCCTCAATAATCTTGCCTTGCTATATCAAACTCAAGGTCTATATAGCAAGGCAGAATCCCTCTACTTACGTGCTATTGCGATTAAGGAGAGGGTGCTAGGAGCGGAGGCTAAAGGTACGGAAACTACTCTCCGTAATCTGGCTCTCCTTTACGAAGCGCAGGGCCTATATAAAAAGGCGGAGCCTCTTTTTGAACGTGCTTTAGCAATTAAGGAAAAGGCCCTGGGAGCCGAGCATCCATCAACAGCAACCAGCCTGAATGATCTGGCAGGTATTTATTATTACCAAAAACTAAATAGCAAGGCTGAGCCTCTATATCTGCGTGCTCTTGCGATAAAGGAGAAGGCACTAGGATAAGAACATCTAGAGACTGCAGTTACCCTCACTAATCTAGCTCAACTTTATACAGAACAGAGACGATATAGATATGCCGTACCTTTTTATCAGCGTGCGCTTGCGATTAAGGAGAAAGCGCTAGGAACAGATCATAGGTCTATGGTAATGACTATCATTCCCTTGGCAAACTTGTATAGGAGACTAGGCCTATACAACATAGCTGAGCCTCTTTTTCAGCGTGCTTTAAAGATCAATGAGAATGCCCTTGGTGAACATCCTCTAGATACAACACTCATCCTTAGCAATTTAGCTTTGATGTATTCACAACAAGGTCTATATAGCAAGGCTGAGCCTCTATATCTGCGAGCTCTTGCGATTAGAGTGAAGGTCCTAGGTGTTGAGCATCCAAAATCTTCTATTAGTCTCAATAACCTTGCTGGCCTTTATAATAATCAAGGCCTATATAATAAGGCGCAGCCTCTTGCTAAACGTGCTCTTGCTATAGACTTTACTTTTTTACAAAGGCAAGCCCCCTATCTTGCACTTTCTGAACGCCAAAGCTTTGTCAAAAATGTAGGCAATGCTTTTGAATCTGTTTTTTCATCAGCAGCACGTGGTGACTCAGGCGCAGAATTGGCCATGTTTTCCAGGTTGAACCG
>CAJWUF010000028.1 GCA_913047395.1 uncultured cyanobacterium | reverse complement strand
GAACGGTGTTTTTTTTCCCAGCCAGGCGATGTGCGCCACCTGCTGCAACCCTCTACTTGAATGTGAAAGCTAGCAGCGCTGCCACGGTCGCTCTAGTAAAGCTGCCAGGATTGCAAGTGCAGCAAGCAACCAAAGCACTGGTACTAGACCAAAACTGCTCACTAGAGCGCCAGCTAGGACAAGCGGAAGGCTAAGGGCAATATTGATCAGGTTGTTCTGTAGGCCAAAAACCTTGCCGCGCTGTTCTTCTGGGGTGTCTTCTTGAAGAGTCGTCTGCGCTGGGATCGCCACAAGCGCTGCCCCTACTCCCAGTAATCCACACAGCAGCAAGGTGAAGATCAAGGATCCCTGCAGCTGGCCAAGTAGCACCAAGCTCCAGCCAATTACACCAAGGCCAGTGGCTGCTAGGCGGCGGCGGCTGAAGTCATGGCCGATCTGGGCTATCACCACAGCACCGAGGGCCATTCCCAGCCCACTGATCGCCAGCAGTGTGCCAAAGCGTGTGGGTCCAAGGCCTTCGATGGAGGAGGCGAGGCTGATGGCTAAGACATACAGCGCGGCGAGCAGGCTATAGAGCAATACGAGGTGGCCCATGGCCATTCGCACTGTTGGTCTTTCTCGCAGTACCTGTAATCCATCTCCGATTTCTTTCCAAACGCTTTCTTTGGACCTCAAGCGGTGCTGTTCTTTAATTCGGATCTGGCTGAGGCTCAGGGCTGCCATGCCGTAGCAGAAAGGCAGCAGTAGGAATTCCCCTCCATGGAGTCCAAGAGCTAAAAAAGCTTGTCTTAATAGGCGCAGAATCGGATCGCCAAGGGCAAATCCCACGATCGTGGCACCCATGCTGGTGGCTTGATACAGAGAATTGGCAGCCAGGAGATGTTCCTTGGGCACCAATAGTGGGATGGTTGCTTGTTCGGCAGGAGCAAAGAATTGGGTGAGGACTGATTCGAGGAAGGTCATCACCAGTAGCGCCCAGTATCCCCAGCTCAGACCGATCCAATGAGGGCCAGGCAAAATACAGGCTGGGGCCAAGAGCACCAGCAGAGCGCGCAGGGCATTGGAGGCCACCATCACCCGACGTTTAGGCCAGCGATCGGCCCATACCCCCGCCACCGTTCCCAGCGCCATAGCTGGGATTGTGTTGGCTACATAGATCCCTGTCGCTAAGAGAGTGATCCTTTGGGCGCGGGTTTCGAAATCCATCCGAATCGCTGCCGCAATCTCTGCCAAGGCATCGTTGCTTTGAGGTGTGCTGCTCACCCAGTACTGGGCGATCAGATACACCATCAACACGATGTAGAACTTGTCAGCTAACTGCGAGAAGATTTGACCAATCCATAGCCGGCGAAATCCATCCAGCTTGATCACTGCTTGCAGCCCACGGCGTCCTTCGGGATTCGCGCCGGTAGGCAGGGTCGGTTCAGGGTTGTTTAGGTTTGAACCGCTCAAGATGGATGTGGTGTCGCGGTCATGATCGCTCATCGCTTGCGCTGATCAGTGCTTCTCGCAACATCGCCAGGGCCCGCACGTTGTGTGGCAGATGGGTGCGAATCCAGCACTCCACCACAGCAAGTAGTCGCAGCCACACTTCTCTTGGCCCCATTAGTTCGCCATCGCGGCGGATGGGTAGTGCAGGACGAAGCAGCCGTTGTAATAAGGCCAGCTCTGAAGGGTTTAGTTCAAGTGCTGCTCCGGGCAGAGAGCCAATTGCAAAGCCTTCTTCTGGCATCAGGCTGCAGCGCCATTCCCATTGGCCTATGGGTGGTTCTAGCGCCAAGTTGCTGCGGCAGCATTTCTGCACCGGTAGGCCATAGCCGCCTAGTGCAAGTAAATGAACGCAAGCCTGCACGCTGCTGGCCAGGGTTGTATTTAGATCTAGCGGATGAACCTGGCTGAGGTTTTCGAGTCGCTCGAGATGGATTAGCACTGTGTTGAGTAGGCCAGGTAGAGGATCGTTTCCTGCTACCAGCATCAAGCTGAGTTCGGCAAGGGCCTGGGCAGTTGCCAGTGTCTCCAACTGTTGCCCGACATTGCTGAAGCTGCGCAGCACCTTCAGTTGTCGCACCCTGGCTAGACCGCGGCGTCCTCCTACCTGTAGCTCCAGCAAGCTCAGCGGTACTGCTGCGGCAAGGCTGCTGCGTGGCCGCCTCGCTCCTGGTACTGCAAGGCGTGTCACTCCTTCTTGATCACTGAGCAGAGTGAGAAGTCGATCATGTTCCCCGAGGGGGCCCACCTTGAGGGAGAGGCCGTTTAGGCGCCGCTCTCCACTCACGTTTGGCCGCGGCGTAGTGCTTGCATTAGTTCTGGGCCGCGGCTAGTGCCAATACGAGTGGCACCAGCTTCCACTAGCTCGAGGCTGTGCTCAAGAGTGTGAAGCCCTCCTGCTGCCTTGATTGCGCAACGGCCGCGAGCCAGGTTTGCAAGTTGATGAACATCAGCTGCAGTTACTGCTGGACCGAAGCCATTGCCAGTTTGTATTGCGCTTGCACCTGCATCGATGGCGGCATCAACAGCTATGGAGAGGCTGTCTGCAGGCAGCCTTGCCATGTTGAGGATGACGCCTACAGGCAGCCCTAGCGCGCAGAGTTTGGCTAGTTCTTCTGCGAAGGGTTCGCTTCTGCCCTGGCTGAGGGCCCAGAAATCGGGAACTACATCAAGTTCCTCTGCTCCATGAGCAGCGGCCCATTCTGCTTCGGCCTGTTTGAGCGTGCTCGGTATGGCACCAAAGGGAAAGGCGATTACGGCAATGAGCCTTGTTGGCCCGGGAGGACCGAGCCGCTCACGAGCTGCAGTAAGACGAGTGAGGTTGGTAGATAAACCGGCAAAGCCGAAGTGGCGTGCGGCATCACAGGCCTGCTGCAGGGCCTCTTGATCAAGGTGGGGATCTAACAACGCCTGATTGATCAGTGGTGCTAGATCCGGTAAATCACGCTGCTTGGAGGAGGCGGACATTAAGACTGCTTACGCTCAAGCTCGAGCTTGGATTACCCCGTAGCCGCCATGGTTGCGTCGGTAGATCACCTGCAGTTCACCACTTTCTTGTTCGCGGAACAGGTAGAAGTCATGGTCGATCAGGTCAAGTTGATGCCGTGCTGCTTCGACGCTCATTGGTGGCATGGGGAAATATTTGCGCCTTACTCCTGGGTTGGGGAGATGCGCCTCTTTGCCATCAAGTAGTGAACCATCGACTTGCGCTTCATCGATCACCGCTTCAGTAGTTGGCGTTGATGATGCGCGATGTCCTGGGCTGTGGTGATGGTCGCTATGACGTTCCTTGTAGCGGCGTAGCTGACGGCTGAGCTTGCTGGCTACAAGATCAATGCTGGCGTAAAGGTTTTCACTGCGTTCCTGGGCGCGGATCACGGTGCCATTAGCAAAAACGGTGACCTCGGCAGTCTGTTGTGGCACTCGGGGGTTTCGAGCTACAGAAAGGTGTACATCAGCTTCTACCACCATGTCTTCAAAATGTTGAACAGCTCGCTCTAGTTTTGATTGGGTGTATTCGCGTAGGGCAGGTGTCAGTTCAAGATTGCGTCCATGGATCACTAGCTTCATGGCATCCCTCCGGTGCCGGTTGATATAAGCAAGCTAGGTAAAACTTCTGCATCAGCAAAGCCCCCAACGGCTTTTCTTTTTGAGTGCAGCGAGCTGGTGCCGTTAAATACAGCATTGGCCTGGCAGCGGCAGTGGCAGCAACATTTGTTTGCCCAACCCCTTGCCCCGCAAGCAGTTTGGTTGTTGCAGCATCAACCGTGTTACACCCTGGGTCGCGGTGCAAGTGAGGCCAATCTGCTCTTTGATCTCAACAATCCGCCTGCTGCCTTGTTTCGCATTGATAGGGGTGGGGAGGTCACCCATCATTTGCCTGGTCAGCTAGTGGCCTATCCAGTTTTGGATCTTCGTCGCTATCAAACCGACCTGCATTGGTATCTACGCCAGCTCGAGCAGGTGCTGATTGATGTATTGGCTGTTTTGGGATTAGCGGGTGAACGTCTGCAGGGGCTTACAGGTTTATGGCTCGAAGGTCGCAAGGTGGCTGCAATTGGTGTTGGTTGTCGTCGTTGGATTACTCAGCACGGTTTAGCTCTCAATGTGGATTGTGATTTGGAGGGCTTTTCCGCAGTTGTTCCTTGCGGTCTGGCGGACCATTCGGTGGGTCGGCTTGATCAATGGATTCCTGGGCTCACGGTCGCAGAGGTTCAGCCTTTGATGCGTCAGAGCTTCAGTGAACGCTTTGGCTTGGCATGGCAGACCCCAGATTCACTTGTTAATCAAGCAGTATTTGCCTTTGATGAGAGCCGTTAGTAGTCCTGGGCGCATTGAAGATGTCACATGAGACAGCAGGTAGCAAGGTGAGAGAAAACAGCCTTGAGGGTTCGGTTGCTAAGGCGTACTGGCATCCTTCGCGACAGGAAGAAGAAGCGTTAGCTCGTCAGAGCCATGTCGCCAGCATGGGCCGCGTTGATCAGATCTGGCCTTGGTTGGCAGAGAACCATGGGCAGATACTGGCGGTGGATGCCCCCCATGCAGCTCACCCCGAGCGCTTTTGCTATGGAGAGCTTGCAGGGAAAATTGCTTTAGCTGCCGCGGCATTTCGCCATCTCGGTATTGGCAGGGGTGATGTGGTGGCGCTTTTTGCAGAGAACAGCCCTCGATGGCTGGTGGCTGATCAGGGCTTAATGCGCACTGGCGCTGCAAATGCAGTGCGAGGAGCTACTGCTCCTGTGGAAGAGCTGCGTTACATCCTTGAGGATTCTGGTGCTATTGCCCTTGTGGTGCAGAACGCAGAGTTGTGGCGCAAGCTTGCCCTTTCAGAAGAACAGAGAAGGGCTTTGCGGCTGGTTTTGCAGCTAGAAGGTGAGCCCGCTGATGGATTGTTGGGCTGGGATGCATTGCTTACAGCAGGTGCGGGGCAGCCTGCGCCTGATCCGATCAAGGATCGCTCTTTCGAAACGGCGGCATCTGCAACGGCCACGATCCTCTATACATCCGGTACAACAGGACAGCCAAAGGGTGTGCCCCTTAGCCACGCCAACCTCCTGCATCAGATGCGTTGCTTGGCTTGTGTGGCCTATCCCTCACCGGGCGCACCGGTTTTGAGTGTGTTGCCCATCTGGCATGCCTACGAGCGCAGTGCTGAGTACTACTTCTTTTCTTGTGGATGTACGCAGAGCTACACCACGATCAAGCAACTGAAGCGGGATTTGCCTCGGGTAAGACCGATTGTGATGGCAACGGTGCCGCGGCTTTGGGAGGCGATCCAGGCGGGCTTTGAAGAGGCGGTGAAGGCAATGCCTGTTGGGCAGCAACGCTTGCTGCGCTCAGCTTTGGCCAATAGTGGTTCCCAGCGAAAGGCCTGGCGCACTTCTCGCAACCTGCTGCTGCAGCCGGTGCCTTTGAACATCCGGATACGGGCCTTGCTAGAAGCGATGCTGCGCTGGCCTTTACATGGTTTAGCAGCGGCTTTGCTATGGCCAAAGGTGTTGAACCAGCTCTGTGGTGGACAGCTGCGTTTCCCAATTAATGGTGGCGGAGCAATTGCTCCACATGTGGATGCCTTCTTTGAGGCGGTGGGGGTGGAGCTGCTGGTGGGCTATGGCCTTACTGAGACCAGTCCAGTCGTCAGTTGCCGCAGGCCATGGAGGAATATCCGTGGCAGTTCAGGGCCGCCTCTTCCTGATACTGAGTTTCGGATCGTGGACCCTGAAACTGGGGCGCCCTTGATGTTCCGTCAACGTGGCCGTGTATTGGTTCGGGGTCCTCAAGTGATGGCTGGTTATTTGAGGAAACCAGAGGCCACAGCGAAGGTGCTTGATGCGCAGGGTTGGTTTGATACCGGTGATCTGGGAATGCTGCTGCCCGATGGCTCATTGGTGCTTACTGGCCGCGCTAAGGACACGATCGTGCTTAGCAGTGGGGAGAACATTGAGCCTGGTCCGCTAGAAGCAGCATTGGTTGCTAGTCCATTGTTGGAACAGGTGATGCTTGTCGGCCAGGACGAGCGGCAGCTTGCTGGCTTAGTGGTACCTAAGCTCGAGGTGATGTTGGCCTGGGCAGAAGATCAGGGATTGTCGTTGCCGGACGATTTGGGTGGATCTCCAGGGGATGAGGCATTGCGGCGGTTGCTACGCGGTGAACTAAATCGTTTGCTAACTCAGCGTTCAAGCTCTAGAGCAGATGAACGGCTGATGGGTGTTGCCCTGGTGGAGGCGTTCACGATTGAGAACGGCCTGCTTACGCAGACTCTTAAGCAGCGGCGAGATCAGATCAGGCTTCGTGATCGGGCATTGATTGCGGCCCTTTATGGCCGTTGAACATCTAGTTTTCAGCAGACAGTTAATCTCATGGCCACAGGCTGAGACTCTTAGCTCTTACTCATCATTTTCATGTCCGAAGGCACGACCCTATCGATTAAACGCTCTATCACTATTCGCGCGGTGGTGACGCCGGTGTGGAAGGAGGAGGCTGAACGTGAGCTCAGTAACGCCATCGCTACAACTGATCAGCAGTTGGGTCAGTTGGAACAGGAAGGCCAACAGGTCGTTGATGAGGTGCGTCGCCAGAGTTCCAATCCCTTAGATCCGCGTGTGCAGGATCAGGTGGCCCAAGTGCAGCAGCAGGTGGCTGCAAAGCGAAGTGAACTTGAGGAGCAGAAGCGCAATCTGCTGCAGCAGCAGGCTCAGGTGCGCGAACTGGAGATGGAGCAGATTGTGGAGCAAGGTCAGATCGAAAGTTTCTGTGATCTGAACGTGGGTGACAACTTGGTGGAGAAGATGCAGGTGTCTGTGGTGGTGCGCGATGGTGTCGTGCAGGAAATTGAAGGTGTCTGATCTCTTGGCTTATTTGCTGTCAAAAGTGGGTATTTGATATTTAGTTAGTTAGCCCTATTAGGGAATGGCCTAGGCGAGCTGATTGGCGTGTCAATAACCATGCGTGAGTTGTCAGAGGCAGTAGTGGTAAAAATGCGGCATAAAGGTGATGGATATGGAATCATTGCTGTACTTATGGGTATGACTACTTCTATGGCTATGGTTCGACGAATTCTTCAGCAGCAGGAGGTAGTGGCATGAATGATGAGGACTGGAAAGAGCAGTACAAGCAATGGAAAGAGGGTCTCAAGCCATTCCAAATCAAATTGCTTGATGAGGGATCACAGAGTCAGTCGCAGCAATGGTTGATCAATGCGATGTGGTGCGATTGGAAAGACCTAAAAGAATCAAGGCAGAACGAATCCCCTCAAAATCAACATCAAGAGACATTGTGTAATGACCCATGGAAAGAGGAGGAAGAAAGCAAATGAGCCTAATTAAATGGCATAAGAGATATATCGCTTGGTGGCAGAGGAATTATCGAATTAGTGATTATGCAATGCTGTGGTTGTCTTTTTTAAAAGGTGTGATTCTCACAGTGATCGTTATCAAGGTATTTTCTTTATGAAACGTCTGCTCTTAATTTCTCTGCTGCTCTTGCCGCTGAATGCTTTTGCTCAGACGAAGATCAACTTGGAATATCAAGATCAATTCGGAAATTGGAAGCACTACCAAACCAAACATAATCAAGGGGATGCCTATCGAACGGCCAAAAGGAGAGCAGAAGCAACAGGTAAACGCTTCAGGTTGGTTGATGGCAATGGTCATGTTCTCGACCTCATTTCTCCTTGATAGCAATAGTCCTGGATGAGGTGCCCTAGTGAATGCGAAAGATGTCAACCTTAAATGCATGGGAAAAGATCTTGGCACTATGAGAACTAAGGTTTTTGTATTCAAGTGGAAGAATCAAGAAGCATGGACTAAACCTATATGGAATGCTATTAGTAGGTTCTCCAGAATAATAACCAAATGAAAAAAGTTGTTGGATGCTTTGCAGTTGTCTATGGGGTGGGTTTATCTATTTACTTCGGGTCGTGGGCGTTAAGGGATAATGCTGCATTAGAGGTGGCAGTTAAAGCAGACATACCTTCAAGGGAGTTGAGGCATCGTATAAATGTATTTTCAGAAGGTGTCTGGTTCTTAATGTCAAATATGATTGTTCTTCAAGGTGTATCTATGATTAGCGATAATACCAAGAAAGAAGACTAATTGTTATATCGTGGCAAGCTCAACCAAATTCATTAATGCACCATCGTTCGATGTCAAATCGTTTTGATGAAAAGAAGGATCTTAATGCATTGTATAAATGCAAAACGCAAGCAATGTCAAACAACGACAACTCAAACGATTTGCCAAAAACAATCCTCCTTCTTGGGGTTTTTGTTGCTGTGAGAGGTGGAACAGCACTTATGAATAGTGGTTCTTGGTTTGGTGCGTTTACAAGGGGTTTTGTTAAAAAAGCAAAACTGGGGGAACTCTTTGCATAAAAGAAGAAAATATTAGTTGTGAGGTAAACGAGTTTGGTGTTGCTTGGTGCAAGACAGGAGGAGTGCGGGAGGATTTGGCAAGGAAGAAAACACAATGGAACAGTTCTTTTGACGAATCAAGTTTTAGGAGAAGGCATGGGTTATGTACTGCCAGTAACAAATTTGGCAGTAAGTTTACTGATTATGCATATATGTGTCGTGCAGCAAGACACTTTGGAAAACTATAACTACCAATCCTAATCTCTTAATAAATCAAACTACCCCTTACACCTGATTGCCACAAAAGAGTTTCTCAAACCTCCTTGTAGCGTCTTTTGCCTGCCATTCATTACCACCAACAGCAAATACTGCTTCTCTTTGCAGGGCAGTGTCTCCGCAAGCAAATGATGCTGCTTTGACGATGGGAACAGCAGCAGCACTTGATGCCACTGGAAGGATTTTTGTGCCTACTGCTTCATCAAACTGCCTGATGAACTCCTTTTGCCCTGTTGTGAGTTCAAACTGCTGCCGGACAGGTGTAGCGATAGAAGACCTTATAGATGGGACTGCTGTGATTGCAACCACCCCAGCAAGGAGAAGCAGACCTGTTTTGGTTTTCATTTGATAGTGGCACAAAGGGTCTTTGAGGCATACCTCTATAAATAGACGCTTTGGAGACTTCAATTGTTAATAGATGGAACACAGGTATTTCTAAGTATGACTATGGATTATGTAGAGAGGTATTTAAGACCATATGAAATGGGGTCTATGTATCCAAAGATAGTTGCTGATTGCAATAGGATAATGAATGAATATCTAATAGGACTTCATGAATATGGAGTAAAGAGAGGGAAGACCTCCCCGATTTACAATGTTCCCAAAAGGGGTAACAATTAGGACTATTGAGCAATTTATAGAGAGTAATCACCTCATTCCTTCTTGTATAGATAGTTGCAGTAAGGAGTAAGGCGTTAAATCGTCAAGTTCTACCACTGTTCTATTAGTTGTCATATCTACACCATCTCCTCCTTACGGGGTGGTGTTTTTATAACAAGAAGGTAGTTCCCCAACAAAGAACGATAGATAAATGAACCTACATACCATTCCTTTTGCTTTCAAAAAAATCCTATAATTTTTTCCCATAAGTGGGCTTGCGCAATGACTTGCACCACCTACCCAACCCTGATGCCCCCTAGCCCGATAATCGCCCTTCCACGCCCAATTAAAATGCCGGAATAGTTGGTTCAAAGACTAAAACTTTTTGAACGCACCCCCAAACCCCTGCTCCTGACAGCAATATGGCGACTCACGACATTTTCATGCCTGCCCTGAGCTCGACGATGACGGAGGGCAAGATCATTGAGTGGCTTAAGCAACCAGGAGAAAAGGTTGGTCGCGGTGAGTCGGTGCTGGTGGTCGAGTCAGATAAAGCCGATATGGATGTGGAGTCATTTCAAGACGGCTACCTCGCTGCGGTGTTGATGCCGGCTGGTAGTACGGCCCCGGTGGGTGAAACGATTGGTTTGATTGTTGAAAGCGAGGCCGAAATTGCGGCTGTTCAGGCCAAGGCTCCTGCTGCACCTGCTGCTGATCCAACCCCTGCGCAAGCGGTTTCAAAAGCCAAAAAAGAACCAGCACCAGCTGCTCTTGCGTCTCCTCCCATAGCCCCACAACCTGTTGCCAGCGTTACGGCTGTTAGTAATGGACGCATCGTGGCTTCCCCACGAGCAAAAAAACTTGCAGCGCAGATGGGTGTTGACCTAAATAAGCTGCGTGGAAGTGGACCTCATGGGCGCATCCAGGCTGATGATGTGCAGCAGGCTGCAGGTCAGCCGATAAGTGTGCCTCGGGTCGCAGAAGGTAGTGCCCCAGCTGCTGTGGGTCATGCCGGTTCGCTAGGTGTTGCCAATGCTATTTCTGCTCCGGCAGGTCAGAGCTTTGGAGCTTCCGGGGAAACAGCAGCTTTCAACAATCTTCAGCAAGCTGTTAATCGCAACATGGAGGCCAGTTTGGCCTTCCCTTGTTTCAGGGTTGGCTACACGATTATCACCGATAAGTTGGATGCTTTTTATAAGCAGGTGAAGCCCAAAGGCGTGACGATGACGGCCTTGTTGGCCAAGGCTGTGGCTCTGACGCTTGCTCGTCATCCTCAGGTGAATGCGGCCTATAGCTCTGAAGGGATGGCCTATCCAGAGCAGGTGAATGTTGCTGTTGCTGTGGCAATGGACGACGGCGGACTGATTACACCGGTGTTGCAGAACGCTGATCGCACTGACCTCTACGAGATGTCAAGGCAGTGGAGCGATCTGGTGAAGCGTTCTCGCAGTAAGCAACTACAGCCTGAGGAATACAGCACCGGCAGCTTCACTCTTTCCAATCTGGGTATGTTCGGCGTAGATCGTTTTGATGCAATTCTCCCTCCTGGAACTGGCGCAATTTTGGCGGTAGCTGCATCGCGGCCCTCTGTCGTAGCAGCTAAGGATGGCTCTATTGCGGTTAAGCCTCAGATGCAGGTAAATCTCACGGCAGATCACCGGGTGATCTATGGCGCTCATGCTGCAGCCTTCCTCAAGGATTTAGCTGAATTGATTGAGACTCGACCGGAAACTTTGGCGCTTTAATTGGCAGCTTTATCAGCTCAGTTTGTCTAACCAGATCACTAAGGGGGCAAGATTGAAGCAGGTTGTCTTTACTGGGCATCTTTTTGTCAGAGAGTTGTTATCAGGTTCGCTGAGAGACCATTGGCTTTTTTTTGTGCATCCTGAAGAAAATGATTCCAAGGTGACTTGAGCTTTTTTCAGAAACTCCTCGGTAATCCACTGCTGCGCAACAGGGCTACCGATCAACGTCTTGCCAATATTCAGGCTCTGCCGATCCTCTCATCGGATGCCTTGTCATCGGTGGCTTATGCCACAGAAGCATCGCTTGGTGTTCTGATCCTTGGCGGCAGCGGCGCCTTGGGGCTTTCCGTGCCGATCACCTTGGCGATCATCGGACTAATTGCCATTGTTGTGCTCTCTTACCGGCAGGCGATTGAGGCCTATCCAGAAGGTGGTGGCTCATACGTCGTGGCACGCGACAATCTTGGCCGCAATGTCAGTTTGATTGCGGGTGCGGCATTGCTGATCGACTACACCCTCACTGCGGGGGTGAGCTTAATGGCCGGCACTCAGGCCCTCTCTTCCCTTGTGCCGTCGATGCTCGATCACGAAGTCTCGTTGGCGCTTTTTCTTTTGGTGTTGATCGGCTGGGCAAATTTGCGTGGTCTTAAGGAGGCTGGACGGATTTTTGCGCTACCTACCTATGCCTTTGTGGTGATGGTGGCGTTGTTGATATTTGCAGGATTGAAAGACCTCGTTTTTGTGCATGGTTTTGTGCCGGATATGCCACCAGCTGCTCAAGCAGTTCAGCCACTTGGGTGGTTTTTGATCCTTAGGGCTTTCAGTTCAGGTTGTTCGGCGATGACTGGTATTGAGGCCATTGCTACCGGGGTGAAAGTTTTTAAGGAACCTGCAGTCGCTAATGCCCGTCGCACGTTGTTGGTTTTAGGTGTGTTGCTATCCACCATGTTCCTGGCGGTGAGCGGCCTGGGCTACATGTATGGAATCGTCCCCAATGATCGGGTCACAGTGTTGGCTCAGATTGGCTCTCGGGCTTTTGGCTCTAGCAGTGTTCTGTTATGGGCCCTGCAGCTTTCCACTCTTTTCATTCTTGTGTTAGCGGCCAATACCGCCTTTGCGGGCTTTCCACGTTTGGCGGCGATGTTGGCAGAAGATCATTGTTTGCCAAGGCAGTTGAGCTGGATAGGTGATCGATTGGTGTATCAGAACGGCATTGGCGTTCTGGTGGTGGTCACGGCGTTGATCATCGTGATTTGTCATGGCGATACCACTGTTGCTGTGAACCTTTATGCCTTAGGTGTATTCACGGCTTTCACTCTCTCCCAGTTGGGATTGGTACGTCATTGGTGGCGTTTGCGGGGTGCTGGCTGGCAGGGACGAATGTTGATGAATGCGCTTGGTGCCAGCACCACTTTTCTGGTGCTGGTGGTGATCGTGGTGAGCAAATTCGAGGAGGGTGCCTGGACGGTGGTGGTTGCCATACCTTTATTGGTATGGGGTTTGGCACGAATCCGTCGCCGTTATCGCAGGGCTTATGCAGCACTCGCTCTGGATCCTGATTTCGGCCCATTGAAGGTGGAGCCTCGTACACCTCTTTTGGGTAACCACTGCATCGTGTGGATTCCAGAATTGATGAGCGCTTCTATGGAAGCGCTGCGTTACGGATGCTCAATTGCAGACTCCGTCACGGCAGTGATTGTGCTTGGTGAAAATGATGATTCAGAGCGAATCCGTACGGCTTGGGATGGACTCATTGGCGAGCAACCAGGTGAACTTGAGCTACGCCTTTTGGAGAGCCAATTTAGTTCTGTTATTGACCCTTTCTGTGACTATGTAGTGGAGCAGGAAGAGCTTCATCCAGAGCGCACCACCACTGTGGTAATGGCGTTGGTCATCCCCCGCGACTGGCTTGACCAGATGCTGCTTAATCAGCGTGCTAGTTATTTATTCAAGGCTCTTTCAGGTGACTACAGCAGGGTATTTTGCGTGGTGCGTTATTACCTGGCGGAATAGTTGATCATTAACTTCATTTGATTGGTTTGGCCTTAAGACGAAACTGATTCATCCCTTCTCGCGTCTTATCTTCTTTTAGTGTTAGATACCAGAGATTCTCTACTCAGTTCTTACGACTATGTGTTGGATCCTCAGCGCATAGCTCAGGCACCGGTAGAGCCACGTCATGCAGCGCGACTTTTGATTCTGCCGGCATTTGCAGAGGAGCTTTCCAAAGCTCGACATGCCAAGGTCTGGAACTTGCAGGAGGAGTTGCAAGCTGGCGATCTGCTCGTGATCAATGACACTCGTGTTCTCAAAGCTCGGCTGCGGGTAAGGCGTTCAAGCGGTGGTTTGGCCGAGTTATTGGTGCTTGAGCCACGCGGGGAGGGGCGCTGGTTGTGCTTGGCCAGACCGGCCAAACGTTTGCGATCGGGTGATCAAGTTTGGCTTGAGGCTTTGGATCAGGAGCCCATCGCTTTGCAGGTAATTGGCAATGACCCTGCAAGTGGGGGTCGGCTAGTGCAGTTTCCATCTTGTTATGCAGATGCCGAGGCGATCGAGTCGTTGCTTGAGCGCTATGGCGAAGTGCCCTTGCCGCCTTATATCCAACGTCATGATCCAAGTGATAGCGATCGCTATCAAACTCGCTATGCAGCCCGCCCCGGTGCTGCAGCTGCACCGACAGCTGGGCTGCATCTCAGTGATGAATTGTTGGAAGCCTTAGCGCAGCGAGGAGTGCTGCAGGCACGTGTGACCCTTCATGTTGGTCTGGGTACTTTTCGACCTGTAGAGACAGAGGACTTAACGCAGTTGGAGCTTCACAGCGAATGGGTGGAGGTGCGCGATGAGGTGGTTGAGGCGGTGATGGCCACTCGAGCTCGAGGCGGACGGGTGATCGCGGTTGGCACCACCAGCGTGAGGGCTCTTGAAGGAGCAGTTTTGGCAGGTGGTGGAACTCTGAAGTCGTTTAGGGGGCCAGTGAACCTAGTGATCCGGCCTGGTTATCGCTTTGCTGTAGTCGATGGCTTGCTCACCAACTTTCACTTGCCCAAAAGCTCTCTCTTGCTGTTGGTGAGTGCCTTAGTTGGCCGTGAACGGTTATTGGCGCTCTATGCCGAGGCGATCGAGCACCAGTACCGTTTTTTCTCTTATGGCGATGCGATGTGGATCCCGCCGGATGCTGTATTGCCAGATATGCGTCTTAGGCCGGCACTGGCTCTTGAATGATGCCTGTGGGCACAGTCTCAAACATCACTGAAGACAGGTAACGCTCAGCTAAATCAGGTAGCACCACCACGATGGTTTTGCCGGCAAATTCTTGTTGTTCTGCCAGACGAATGGCAGCAGCAGCTGCAGCGCCACTGGAGATACCAACAAGTAGCCCTTCTTCTTCTGCTAAGCGCAGGGCCATGGCGATGGATTCGTCGTTGCTGACTTGTTCAACGCGGTCCACCAAGGAAAGGTCGAGATTCTTGGGGATAAATCCGGCGCCAATGCCCTGGATCTTGTGCGGACCAGGCTTTACCTCTTCTTTATTTAGGGTTTGGCTGATTACCGGGCTATGCGTTGGTTCGACGGCCACAGAAAGGATGCTCTTGCCTTTTTCTTGTTTGATGTAGCGGGATACGCCGGTGATTGTGCCACCGGTGCCGACGCCTGAAACCAGGACGTCGATTCCCCCATCGCAGTCGTTCCAGATTTCTGGACCAGTTGTCTTGCAGTGAATGTCGGGATTGGCTGGATTCTCAAATTGGCCGGGCATGAAGTATTTCTGTGGATTGCTTTCAGCAATCTCCTTTGCTTTAGCAATTGCACCGGGCATCCCTTTGGCTGCCTCTGTGAGGATCAGTTCTGCGCCAAGTACTGCCATCACCCGACGTCGCTCGAGCGACATTGATTCGGGCATGGTGAGGATGAGTTTGTAGCCGCGGGCTGCTGCTGTGAAAGCCAGCGCGATGCCTGTGTTGCCAGAGGTGGGCTCAATAATCGTCTTCTCTTTATTTAGAAGGCCACGCTTTTCGGCATCCCAGATCATGTTTGCGCCAATACGGCATTTGACGCTGTAGGAGGGATTGCGGCCCTCAATCTTTGCCAGAACAGTTGCTTTGGCGTTTTTAGTAACAGAGTGCAGTCTCACCAGCGGAGTGTTGCCGATTGCCTGGCTGTTGTCTTCGTAAATGCGGGACATGCTGGAGATTGAATTGATCTAATAATTAGCTGGAATTTTGCTCTATGGGTTAAGACACTGATCTGTTGTGATGACCTTGAGATGGGATTGGGGGTTCAATCCGTCAACGCCATCTCAAAGCGACGCCAAAGTGCATCGGGATCTTCCAGGCCAACCGATACACGCAGCAGATGGCTAGGTACCCCACAGGATTCTGCCCAGCTCAGTTCGTTGTAATGAGCTAGCAGTACATAAGGGCAGACAAGAGTAAAGCTTGTGCCGAGGCTTGGACCTTTGCAGACCTGTAGGGCGTCGTAAACCCGTTTAGCTTGTGTTAATCCACCTACAAGCTCAAAAGAGAGCAGGCAACCGTGGCCGGCCCCGGGGCGCATCAGGGACTGGAAGTTGGCACATTTGCCTGGATGTAGCACGCGGATAACGGCCGGATGTTTGGACAGTTGGTTTGCCAATGCCTCGCAGGCGTTGTTTAGTTGCGGCACCCTTTGAGCCACATCTCGGCTGGCTTCCTCTAAGGCGATTGCATCAGCATCCGCTAGGGGAGCCA
>CAJWUF010000027.1 GCA_913047395.1 uncultured cyanobacterium | reverse complement strand
CTTTGCATGATTCTCCTGCGCAACTAACTTTTGTTGTTTTTAGAGACTGCAGGCTAAGTTTTTTGCTTCTGTTGTCGTAGCTCCATTTCGTTTGCAGAATAATATTATTTTTTTGTGCACCAAGACTGGGATGAATGAAATTGCCGAGACTGGTAGCAAGAACACCTTGACCAGAAGGTGTCTTAACGATGGCTACTGACTCTGCAATATGAGGCCCTGTACCAATAGCAACATCGACTAGTCCCCTGGCTAACCATGAGCGAAGAATTGCCTTTAAGCGTTTGTGACTCGTGGGGTTCCAGCTATGTAGGGCAAGAACACGAAGCCCTTTCTGGCTGGCCATAACCTTCACGTAGCGTTTTAGTGCGCTATCACAAAGCATATTTTTACAGTGGTTAAGGTTACCGCCTACATAAGCGCTTAGGAAACGAACTGGTACGTAACCACCCGATACAGCCATTCTTTGAACAGGTGCTTCATCTTCTTTTGATTTAAATACTCCACTAAACAGAGCTATATTGTCATTAGATTTCAACGTGGCTTTAAGTTTTTCTATATGATTCAAGGTCAACAGTGGGCCTTTACCTTCAGTAGACTGTAGACAGTCGTATGTATGATTATTAGCAAGGCCAATAAGATTAAATCCTAATTCTACTGCGGAGTTCAGCTCACCAGGTGGAGTTAAGAACGCATAATGTGAAGGCATCGGTTTAGACCAAAAAACATCGCAACTATTGCCAACAGTAGTTTCCCAGTTTATATAGTTAAAATCTCCGAGCAAGGAATGTGATTGGTTAAATTTAGAGAAGGCCTTCCTGAAACTATCGCGAAAGGAAGGTCTTGCTACATGAGAATCTGACCAACCAGAATCTCCAAACGCATTGAAGGTAAAGGTTATGACGCCTGAGGATTTAGTTTTACTTCTAACTAGATTTATATCTTCTGCTTTTACTGAATTTATTATCGCTGTATTTAGATTGTGTTCACTAAATACCTCAGCATTGACATACCCTGTTAATGCGAATGACATCGCACCAATCAGTACACTCGGAATAGTCTTAAATTTACTCATACTGGCTTACAATAGAATAACGATAGACTAATCTAGATTGATAATAATTCAATATGCCACTTGCTAAAATTAATATTTTCATTTCTAAATTTCTGTCATCCTACGAGGTATCATAATTTACAAGTATTATTAATCATAGTATAAGTAAATAAATGGCTACCGCATTTGTATTGCATTTAGTCGATCCCTAAAAGAACTCGGCACTTCATTTGCATTGGCAACGAGCGAGTTATCTCCTTCATTTGAGTCGAGGGCGTTGGGCCTCCTGCTGATCCGAGGATTACCAGTACGGATAGGCATTGACTGTAGGGTCAGCTGTCGTGATTCAGAATCACGGATGAGTGGTTGAGCCTTGAGTTCGCTGCGAAGTTGGTGTAGCAGGCGATAGTGACCTGTACTACTGAACTTGCGCAATAGGGCTTCGTCCCATGAGGTTGTCTTTTTAAGCATGTCCACACTTTACGTGACTGCCCCTGCAAACTCAAGACTTTGCCTTTAAAAACCATCGTTTTGAGAAAGTTGCATGATAAATTTATTAAGACAACTAAAATTCGTGCTGAGCTATCTCTGCACGAATTTAGCTAACCACAAAACAGCACAATCATCACTACATCATGACAGCAAACGAATGCTTACGGGTTGGGCAGCAAGCCCCAGAATTCAGCGCCACAGCAGTTTTTGATCAAGAGTTTAAACAGTCAAGTCTATCTGACTACCGAGGTAAGTACGTTGTACTATTTTTCTACCCTCTTGATTTCACCTTTGTTTGCCCTACAGAAATTACTGCCTTTAGCGATAAATATTCAGAATTTGCAAAATTAAATACAGAGGTTTTAGGGGTTTCGGTTGATAGTCAGTTTAGCCATTTAGCATGGATACAAACTCCGCGCAATCAAGGTGGCATAGGTGATATTAAATATCCACTAATATCTGACCTGAAAAAAGAGATCTCTTCAGCATATAACGTCCTTGATGAAGATGCTGGTGTCGCTCTACGTGGATTATTTATTATTGATCCGAATGGTGTAGTAATGCATGCCACAATTAATAATCTACCAGTTGGTAGAAATGTAGACGAGACACTACGCGTTTTGCAGGCATTTCAACATGTCCAATCACATCCAGATGAGGTATGTCCTGCTAACTGGGTACCAGGTGATAAAACAATGCATCCAGACCCAGTTGGTAGTAAAGAATACTTTTCAAATCTAAGCTGAATTTATTACTTCAGTGAATTAATATTTACCTTTGCTATTAACCCGTCATTTGTTTAAGTGACGGGTTATTTAATTGATATATATACTTATCTTGCATTTGAATCCTTGACAAGTGCTCGTAGTCCATCAAGAAGGTTCTCTGCCATTGCAATTCGTTTACCATCACTTACTACAATTCTAGTTAATGTTGGCAGACCGCCTTGTCGTGCTCTTAGGTAAACTGGCTCAACATATAAAAGTGCATTGCCAAGAGGTACTACCAGTAGATTGCCTTGAACAACCTCAGATCCAGCACGATCCCAGAGACCAAATTGTTGACTTATCTCAGGATCTTGGTTGATAAGAGCCTGTATCTGCTCAGGGCCAAATATTGGTGTTTGACTAGGAAAGCGTAGTAATACTAACTTTCCATAATTACTCCCATCACTACGTGCAGCTAACCACGCAGAGAGATTGGGCCTAGCAAGAGGCGTAAGTGGCTGTAATAATAAAAACTCAAGGCCTTCACTTGCTCGCAATTGCGCAGTCGTATGGTACGGAATCACAGGCACTTGCTGTCTTCCATATAGCTCCATTGGAACTTGCCATACATCATCTCCACTATAAAAAATAGTAGGATCAGTTACGTGGTATCTAAGTAACTGCTGAACCTGAGCATCAAACAAATCGGTTGGTACTTTAAGGTGTTCTCTTAACCCAGATGGCATATCATCAAGAGGTTTGAAAAGATCTGGGAACAATCTTTGCCATCCAAGGATTATTGGATCTTGTGGCTCGCTTATATAAAGCTGTACACGCCCACTATATGCATCAACTGTTGCCTTTATGGAATTACGCAAATATCTAACTGGACGATCATTATGAAGGCTTGCAGCATATGGATATGAGCGCGAACTGGTATAACCTTCAACTATCCAATACTGGTTTTGACTGGAGTTATAGCCACTCTCGCCTTTTTCAATAGAAATAGACACCAGGTAAGGATCTTCTGTAACTTCTATGAATGGTGCTATAGCAAGTAACCTTTGACGCACTTCACGTCGAATTAACAAGCGTGACTTATTTGTAAGTGAGACATTATTAAGAAGTCTTGGTTCGTAAAGATATACAGCTGCAGCAATACGTTGCCAAATTGTTTTGAGCGGTACACCCCCACTACCTGAATAATGATTATAGCTATTGTTATCACCTTCTGGATAATCCAATTCCTTAACTTTTGTCGGTGCCAATGCATAAGGAGAGGGCAACATGCCAAAGTAAAGCGCTGCTCTTCCTATCGGAACTGATCGCATAACATCTTCTTTGCTAATTTCTAGTTGCTTACTACCTTCAACTCGTGTTGCTCTACCTATATCGCTTATGAAATACTCGGGCAAACCATCTACCGCCTTTGTATTTACTGGACTAAGTGTAAATCCATATCCATGGGTAAATACAAAATGACGGTTGAGCCAAGTACGTGATCTTTTAGGCAGTGCCGTCTGATCAAGTTCACGTGCTGTGATCATCACCTGTTGGCGATTCATAGACCCAGGTAATAAATTATAGCGGTCAACCGCTGCATTTGAGAAACGGTAGTAGGACCTTAATTGCTGTAATTGTCGGTTAGTCGCCAATAGTGGCTGGCTATCCCATAGACGTATATTTTGTAGTGTACTGGCACCCTCTTCTAGATCAGATAGAGTGAGATAAGGCTGAGGATTGATTTGAGTGGTAGTAATCGAATCCAATTGAAAAGCCCTTCTTGTAGCATTAATGCCATTGATCAAATATGGCTTCTCCATCTCCAATTCTCTTGGTTTTACAACCATCCACTGGACAACAGGCGCCACCAATATTTCTAAAAGTGCTGAAATAATCGCAAATGTTGCAACGGCCACCCTCCATAAGCGAAGTCTGTATATTCCTGAAGTCGGTATCAATAAAAGTGCAAGAAGCAGAAGCCCAACACTTGAACAGTTCCTAAGCGGGATGATCAGGTGAACGTCAAGCCATCCAGCTCCAGCAAATGTTCCATTCTCAGTCCAAAGTAGTTGATGCCGAGACAACCAATTAATCGCTGCTAGATTTAGTAAGATCAGAGATATTATTGGTCTTAGCAAATTACATTGCTTAGACGTTAAACCTGGGTATAACCAGTCTGATAGTGTCACTGGTTTGCTTAACTGTATGAAAAAAGATGTGCTAACGGTAAGAACAAGTTGAAGTAACAGAAGTGTCAACCCAACAGAAAGGGCGGGGTAACGCCCAAGTCCAAAACTTACATCTGCTCCAAGAAGCGATTCCCTAATACCAGTTGGTGGGATAGCCAAAGCTAGGGACCAAAGGCCCCAACCTCTAGCAACCGAAATGCTGAAACATGCAGATCCAGCAATTTGTGCAAGGCGGCCAACCTTTACAGAGCCAAGCATTAATGTAGTAGTTATTAAAACTGTTAAAAGGGGTATTACAACCGCCCAAAGCCCTTCAAAAGGTTCAGCCCACCAATATCCAAGAACAAAGGGTTTAAATGAAGCCAACCAAGCCAACCGACTTAATAAAACAAGATCTCCCACTACCAAGACAAGGCAACAAATTAGGACTAAGCCATAGCGCCATCCAATCAATCGCATAAATGGTTCATTTATATCCTGATGATTTTTTGGATTTATCCAATGGCGCTGCCAAAAATAGCAAGCTGCAATTGCAAACAGTGAGATCAGCAATCCACCCAGCTGCCAAAGCCATCGACGCAATAGCATTGACTGCAAGTCAAATTGAGCAAACCACAACCATTCGACCTGTAGTCGCATCAATAGCCAAAAAGCTGCAAACGCAAAAATCAAGAGCCAAGCAAGGCGACTCTTGAGAAATCGCATGAGTCCGACGATGACTGCCATGCTGATCCCCTTAACAATCACAGGCTAAGCGGTAGTGGTGTTGTGAGAGGAAAGTTCGTTAATTGCATCTTGCGCTTGATTGTCAAGATCATCTAGTTCGCCTACATGATTAGAGGGTGTCTTTGGATTCAAACCAGCCAATACCTCAAAACGATCAGCATTGATTGTTTCTTCTTGTATTAACTCTTCAACCAGTAGATCCATAACTTCTCTTCTTGAAGAAAGTAAATTCACGGCTCTTTTTAAGGCTTCAGACGCCAATGTTCGTACCTGCTGATCAATGATTTTGCCAGTTGATTCAGCGTAACTTGGGCGAGTATGAATGAGATCACGTCCTAGGAATACTTGTGAACCTGATGATTCAAGTGCTACTGGACCAAGTCTTGAAAAACCAAATCGTGTCACCATCTCACGGGCTAGTTGCGCAACGCTCTGGAGGTCTCCACTTGCACCCTGAGTGATTTCATCTGGTCCAAATACAACTAATTCCGCAGCACGACCGCCAAGGGCAACTACAAGCCTTGCGATGAGATATCCCTTGGTTATAAGACCTGAATCAAGGATTTCATCATCAGGCCAAAAACGCGTAAAGCCTCCGACACCTCCACCACGAGGCAAAAGTGTGACCTTATCAACCCGATCAGCATTGGGAGTAAAGGCCGCCACCAAGGCATGACCAACCTCGTGATAAGCAATTAGCCGTTTTTTTGCGCTGTCTTGCAGGGGGGCTGCCGTAAGCCCCATAGTTATTCTCTCAAGTGCCGCTTCAAGCTGCTCACTGCCTATTGCTGCTTTCTCTTGCCTTGCAGTAAGTATCGAAGCTTCATTCAGAAGATTGGCTAAATCGGCCCCTGAAAAGCCAGGGGTACGGCGTGCCCAATCCTGCAAACAAACATCGTCAGCAAGAGGTCTTGTTCGCGCATGTACGGCCAATATCTCCTTTCGGCCGGGTCGATCAGGAAGGGAAATATCTATGCGACGATCAAACCTTCCAGGACGTTTCAGTGCAGTATCAAGTACATCGGGCCGATTGGTAGCAGCAAGAAGGATAACTCCCGAGTTATCAGAGAAACCATCCATTTCTGTCAATAACTGATTGAGAGTCTGTTCTCGCTCGTCATTTCCACCACCGATGCCAGCTCCTCGCTGTCGACCAACGGCATCGATCTCATCAATGAAAATTATGCATGGAGCCTTCTCTTTAGCCTTACGAAAAAGATCGCGTACACGACTAGCACCAACTCCTACAAACAATTCAACAAACTCAGAAGCTGCTGTCGAAAAGAAAGGTACGCCAGCTTCACCTGCAATTGCTTTAGCCAGGAGGGTTTTCCCAGTACCTGGCGCTCCTACCAAAAGAATACCCCGCGGTATACGAGCTCCAAGCTTGATAAAACTCTCAGGCTGCTGCAAGAACTTCACGACCTCTTGTAATTCCTCCTTAGCTTCTGATATCCCGGCAACATCTTCAAAGCGTATAGAGAGATCTTCTTGAGGTTTCAATCGAGGTTGACTACGACCAAAACCCATGGCTCGATTTGCGACCTGGGAAGAGCGTCGAAAAAGGAAGGTTAATCCAATAATTAACATCAATAGCAGAGAAATATTAACTACCCATCCAACAAGTTCTTGTTCCTTGCGTATGTCCTTAACAGTCAAGGGAGTATCTGCTGCCTCCGCCGTTCGGAGAATCTGCTGATTATTAGCAAATACAGATACTTTCTCATTGCTACCATCCTTATAAAGCACTTCTACTTCTCGCCGAGCTGGAATTAACTCCAACGACTTCACCTTTTTCTCTGTGATCTGATTGAGCAGCTGGCTATAGCTGATCGAAAATATTTGATTGAAGAAGGGTAAGGACACGTGCTCAGTTGAGGGTTGGGAGAGGTCTGCCTGTTGAGGTGATCACTTTTGAAATGATGACTTCTGGGGTATCGATAGGGCTGAGTTCAGAGCAGAGTTGTGTTGTTATGAGCCTAGCGATTTGACTCAAGGCTCATAAAGGTGGAAAATCATCGTTTGGCTATTACTGGCTGAGATGGCTGTACCAAAGAAAAAAACCTCCAAAGGCAAGCGAAATCAGCGTCATGCCACCTGGAAGGCTAAAGCTGCCACTGCTGCAGAACGAGCTCTATCGATAGGGAAATCGGTTCTTAGCGGTCGTGCACAAGGATTTGTTTATCCAATGGCCGACTCTGAAGAAGCAGAAAGCTGACAATCCTTCTGACCAACCCAAATCAACTGTCGCGATGGATTGAGATCAACCACGACGTCAGCCTGAATCGCTTGGAGACAGCCCTGAGGTATAGCAGCAAGAATCATTCGCACAAAACCCTCAAAAGCTTGTGAATCAAGGCAGATGCCTCGATCACGTTGCATTGATGATTCCTGCTCAGCCTTCCATAGTCTTGTAGATGTGGGCTCAAGGGCTCTGAGCTGCCATATCGATTCAAATCGTTCCCATATCAGCCGATAGCTCTTTAATGCATCTTGAACAATTTGGCGATAATCGAGCTCTGAAGAGTTCAGCGGCGGTATAAGCAGCTCATCAAAACAGCTCTCTTTCGGTTCAAATTTGCTTAGAGAACAGCCAAGGAACCATCCCTCAATTACAAGAACCTTCGGCTCTGAAAGGCGCCAACCGCAACGATCACCTCGGCCACCTCGTAGTGCTTTGTCGAACTTTGGTGTATGTAAACGACCACTTTCTATCCATCTATCGAGCGAGAGATTGATTAAATCAAGATCATGACTACCTGGAAGGGCTCTTGGCACTCCCCAGGGATTGCCGTCCATACGACGGTCAAGTTCTGGAGAAGGCCAATAAAAATCATCCAATGAGATAACCGCAATAGGCCAATCCAATTCCTGAGCTACGGCCTCTAACCAAAAACCTAGGCTGGTCTTACCGCACCCAGGCAATCCACTAATGCCAACTAATGATTTGCCACTGTTGCCTAAACAGCCTTCTAACAAAGTAAGAAAAGGCAAACCGAGTCCCCAGATCCAATCGCTACGGGTACCTGGAGGCCAGTGACCATCTTTTAGTGAGATTCCACCCCGTTTATTCCAATGACTTAGCCAGGCCTGAGGGTCAGACCAACCAAGCTTGATCAATAACTGTTCAAAGGGCTTAGTTGGAAACTTGATCTGTGGTTCTACAGGATTAGACCAGGGCGTTAATGATCTGTTCTGTTGATAATCAAGAACCAAGCTTAAACGCCTCAAGTACTACCGCATAAACAGCCCCAAGCCTGAGATTATCTAGTGCAAGCCAACGAAGCGGCCAAGGCTCAGTCACAACACGGCTACGCAAGAAAACCAAAAGCTCGACAATAACAACCATCACTAATACAACAAGCGGTCTCATATCTAGTTTTTGCAAGTAATAGGAAGTGAGGTTGGTACCTAGATAAAAGCCAAGCAGCAAGGAAATTAAGGCCACACTGCGTCTACGCCATGGCCCAAACCAGCCCTGGGATAGATGGTCCCATAGCTGACGCTGAAAACGAGCAAGACGTGTGTTTTGCAGACTCATTGGCGAGTCACAAGGATGAGATCTTGTAAGTACTCCAGCGTGACTAACCCATTGAGACAAGGGGGGCCAACTATCACTTTGCAAGGCAGCGATACTTCACCAAGATTGTCAAGAGCTGCATTGGCTTGGCTTAACTCGGATTTCAGTTCTTGGTCCCACGGAGATGGGGTAAGCAAGCATGGCAAGTTTGCTGCTCTTGCAGCAGAAAAACCCGCTGCTGAATCCTCAATCACTATTACCTCATCTTTTTCAGAGCCACTAAGAGAAAGGGCTGATAAATAGCCTTCTGGATGTGGTTTACCACAGGCAACATCTTCAGCAGTGATACACCCCTGAAAAGGAACATCCCCTGACGTAAAACTAATTTCAAGTAAGGCATTCACAGAATCACGACCACTGCTGGTTACTATCCATTGTTGAACGCCATGAAATTGAAGTTCATTCACAAGACGCCGTACACCGGGCCTCCAAGGGACATTTCCTGAACGAATACGTTCCAAATAATGATGTTGCTTACGACTACGTAGCTGAGACAGAAGCTCCTCATCGATCTCTTTGCCTTGCTGTAATGCGTAGGCCCGAATACGTTGCCCCCCACCAGGCACTTGCAGGAGATTGGCGTACAGGTGTCGATCCCAATGCCAAGGAAGCTCAGCCTCAGCAAAGGCAGCATTAAAGGCCACTCGATGGCCTTCCATTTCAGTGTCAGCGAGGGTTCCATCAACATCCCAGAACACAGCACGTAAGTTGCTCATATCCCGCAATGGAGTAACACCATTCCAGCTTGAACCAACACTCAAAATGCATAAGCTTGCCAGGATCCTTTGCCATCATCTGAACCGCTCTCCTGGGCCTGGCAACTGCCAAAAGCCATAGAGCCGAATCCATTGGCTGATGTGCCCCTTCCACTGCCTCTACGTGCTGTACTCCTTCGCAGAGGTGTGCTTGATAGCAAAGCTGCAGCATTGATATTGGATCCTCCTAAACCACCAGATCCTTATCAGCACTTTCCAGACCTGCCTAAAGCAATAAAACGTCTGCAGACAGCCTGCATAGAAGCAGAAGTAGTTGCCATCTGTGGCGATTACGACGCGGACGGGATGACAAGTACAGCCTTACTCATAGCTGCATTAACAGCTCTTGGTGCAAAGCCGATCACAGCAATTCCGAGCAGAAGCAGTGATGGCTACGGTCTTAACAGCTCAATGGTGAAAAGACTTCATGAGCAGGGTGTTCGCCTGCTTGTGACCGTAGATAACGGGGTCGCTGCCGAGGACGCCTTACAGCTTGCCCAAAGCCTTGAAATGGAAGTCGTACTCACTGACCATCACACACTTCCCGATTCACCCCTTGAGGTCCTTGCCCTGCTCCATCCAGCCACAACTCCTCAACAATCCCCTTACCGGAGCTTGGCTGGCGTTGGACTGGCATATGTGCTGGCTTCAAGTCTTGCAAAGGTGATGCAATCTCAACAAGCAGTTGCCATTGCAAAAGACTTGTTTTGCATAGGGACTGTTGCGGATATGGCACCACTAACTGGTGCAAATAGGACATTGTTACGAGAGGGACTGAATAACCTCCACCAAAGCAGGTGTAAAGGGTTAAGAGCTCTGCAAAGACTGGCTGGCCTCGAGGAACGCCCGCTAAGTGCAGATGACATCGGATTTGAACTCGCCCCAAGGATTAATGCTGTAGGGCGACTGGGAGATCCACAACAAGTGGTGGACCTTCTGACAGTCGATGATGAAAATGAAGCCATGTCTTTAGCGCGTCAGTGCGATCTTCTCAACCGACAGCGCAAGGATTTGTGTAATGCCATCGAGGCGGAAGCAATCGCACTCGTTGAGGCAGAAGGCAGAACGCCATCACCTTTTTTAATGCTCGCCCAGAGTCATTGGCACCATGGAGTAATCGGAATTGTGGCTGCTCGTCTAATGGAGCGATACCACCGCCCCACTGCTTTATTGGCTGGGGAAGGAGACGGGAAACTACGTGCCTCCGTACGCGCGCCCTCAGGCTTTGCGGTCGATGCTGCACTTACAGCATCTGCTGAGTTCCTTGAGCGTTTTGGCGGTCATCCTGCAGCTGGTGGCTTCACAATTCGAGCCGAGAAAGTAGGTGCTCTGCACGAACGATTAAACAATTTGGCAGCTGAATGGTTGGCCAAAGTAGGAGATGGGATACCTATTTCACCAGAAGCATTTCTGAAACTGCACGAAGTCAACTGGGATCTATGGAAGGGTCTTCAAAAACTTGAACCATTTGGTGTGTCTCATCAAATTCCAATTTTCTGGGCAAGAGATTGTCTTGTTATCAAGGAGCAAAGAATGCGCGGCGGTCATCTACAAATGGTCTTAGCCCAAGGTGATTGTCAAAAGAAAGCTATTGCCTGGCGATGGCGAGACCAAGCAGAAGTACCCGAACGAGTTGATATAGCGTTCCGCATTAACTTGAACCGCTATAAAGGAGAAGAACGCTTGCAGCTGGAAATCCTCGCTATGAGGGCCCATTGCCCTGAAATGAGACTTCATAGAAAAGGGAGAACATATCGCTGCCTTATCGAAAAACAAGGAGAAGTAATGCTTATCAACCCCAAAGGAGAAGTATTAAAAGCAACATTTTCCATAAATGGAGAACTTACAAGCAAAGATGAAAAAGCAAATCATCCCTACGTAGTCAGCCTCATAGAAGATGGTTTATTGGGATTAGGATTACGCCCATGAGTCTTGATCTACGACGGTTCAAGGAATTAATTCCCGGTGTAATCGAAAGGAAGAAATCCGAAACCGTCCAGCTATTCCAACATCTAATTTGTCTATTGATAATCGGGCTAATTATCGGTATTGCTTGCCTGCCCCTTAATCAGATTGATCACATTCAGAAATTATTATTTCAGCATTTACCCACAACATCGCAAAGCGTTTGGCAGCCAATTGGCCTAATACTTGCCCTCCTGCCGATTGGGGTGATGCCAATCCTTTTGCTATTGCAAAGGGGACCATGGAGAGATGGTGCTGGTTCTGGAATACCCCAAACGATGAATGCGCTTGATGATCAGTCACAGCTCAACTCTGCACTTGCTGCACCCAGAACAATCCAACGAAGCATCCTCTGGTCTATAGCAACACTTGCCATGTTCCCCCTTGGCCGAGAAGGTCCAGTTGTACAAGTTGGAGCGGCCGTTGCCCGCGCTATTCATCAACGATTAAAACATTGGCTCCCATCACTAAATGAGCGACAAATAGTGGCAATAGGAGGCGGTGCCGGACTAGCGGGTGCCTTTAACACCCCACTACTAGGTCCAATATTCATGCTTGAGGAACTTACAGCTGAGTATTCCCTAAACCTTATTTGGCCAGCTCTTGTAATTGGTATCGGAGCAGCTTGGTTTAGCAACCTTGGCGGAATACCGATCTTTGGTCTCGGGGTGATCAATGTGATGGTGCCAGAATCTGAGCAACTGTTAATTGCCTTACCAATTGGTTTGGCGGCTGGGTTTCTAGGAGGTTTCTTTAATAGAGGATTGGTCTGGTGCACTTCAAGACTTGAGCCTTTCATAAGCAAGCGCCCAATAAGGACTGGAGTGATCCTGGGGATTTGCCTGAGCCTCCTAGCACTAACCAGCTGGGGGGCAAGCGCTGGGGATGGAGAAGCGCTCTTAGAGCAACTGATCGAAGATGGAATTCCAAACCCATTCCCCGACGGTGGTTCTTTATTAAAGGGTTTTAGTTCTTTATGGATAATTATGGTGCGCGTACTCGCACCCTTAATTGCATTGGCCTCAGGTGTTCCGGGTGGCCTTATCGACCCCTCTCTCGCCTTTGGTGGTGTGCTTGGTTACACGATCTGTGAAGTGCTCGGTTCCAGCACACACCTAGGCCTAGCTCTTGGTATGGCAGCTGGACTAGCTGGTGTCACACAGCTTCCCCTAGTCTCCATTCTGTTTGCCTGGAGACTAGTTGGTGATCAACAACTTTTTGCAGGGGTGGTTCTTTGCTCTGTGTTAGCCGCCTACGTAGGACGGCTTATTGCACGCGAGCCTGTCTATCACGCTCTTGCCAAGCTTCAAAGACCGAAACGGCGTTGATAGAACAAAAGGAAGACCACTGCTGGTCCTGCCAGGGCGACTGCACCAAGTGGCCCAAAGATCTCTAGTAAGCGGATGGCTGCGTCCATGGTGTCTTTGAGATGATCGCTTTTGACGAACCTAGGGTACGAGACTAAGGTCAAACAAAGTGAGGCCTAGAGCCTTCTCTGTGATGGCTTGTCACAGCAAGAACGATGCCTAAGCGATCGATTAAGTGGCAATGCATCAACAATTGTGGAGCCTGCTGCCGCTTGGATCCAAGTGAAAGAGCGGAAGCTATCGAGGTACTCGATGAAAAGCAACGAAAAATCTATTTTGAGATGGTCAACCGTGATGGCTGGTGTCGTCATTACGACAGTGGTAGCAGGCGATGCCGTATCTATGACTCGCGTCCTGATTTTTGCAGGGTCAGTAGTTTGAAATCACTTTTTCATCTACGGCAAGGTGATTCAGATTCATTTGCCATCAATTGCTGCCGGCAGCAAATTCGTTGGGTCTATGGAGGCAAAAGCCCTGAGCTACGTAAATTTGAACGTAACCTGCGCCTTCTGAACAAAAAAGATGGTTGACGCATCGAAATCAGTGGACACTAAAGATGAAACTGTGGCTTCAAATCAGGAAGCGGGTTTTGCAACAGTGATGGTGACAACATTCACAACCGTTTTTTTAGCTGAACTAGGTGATAAGACCCAACTTGCAACCCTTTTGCTCTCTGCGCAGTCTGGCCAGCCATGGGTTGTATTCCTAGGAGCAGCCCTAGCTCTTATTTCTGCAAGCTTTGTCGGCGTTGTTGTTGGTCGCTGGCTTGCCAGCTTTCTACCACCAGCAAGACTTGAAAAAATGGCCGGCTTGCTGATGGTGGGCTTGGGATTGTGGCTTGGAATTCAAGCCACACAATCGATCGTGCTTGCAAACAGTTGAGAAAAAAATGGATCTAACACTTTTGCTATCGACTTTCATCACGGTATTTCTGGCCGAACTGGGAGACAAGACACAACTGGCAACCGTGGCCCTTAGTGGGACAACAAATAGGCCACTAGCTGTTTTTGTTGGTTCTGCAAGTGCCTTAGTTTTTGCAAGCCTTTTGGGAGCCATCGCAGGTGGATCTATGGCAACTGTGATCCCAGGGAACCTTTTGCAGTTGGTGGCCTCGGTCGGCTTTTTAGTCATTGGCATAAGGCTTTTGTGGTCAAACCTGATGCTTGCTCCTGCAGTTGAAAAACCCTCAAACTAAGAATTGATCAACCAATGTCTAGAGTTACAGCACACCCTGAGTTGACGCCACGTGTTTTTTGGGCGCCTCTGCGGTGATGGCACCCCCGGACATGAAGCCCGGTTCCCTCCCTTTTATCTCAATGAAGTTCACGGTCGCTGACCTACTCGAGCAGTTCCCACCAACTGGGTCTCTAGAGACAAAAAAACTTGAAAAGATTCTCAAGCTCACCACTAAGGCCGAACGCCACGCCCTTGAAGTAGCACTACAAGCGCTGATTCGTCTCGGCATTGTCGAAAATGAAGAGGGAGCTGGAATAAAGCGAAGTGATGATCAATCGCTCATAGAAGCTCGCCTGCGTTGCAGCAGTAAAGGATTCTGTTTTGCCCTTAGAGATGACGGAGAAGATGATATTTATATTCGCGATCATCAGCTCAACCATGCCTGGAATGGAGACAGAGTTCTAGTTCGAATTACTAGAGAAGGAGGACGCAGAAGATCGCCAGAAGGTGGAGTTCAATGCATACTCGAAAGGACCACTACAAGCCTGCTTGCTCATGTTGAACAACAGGATCAAAATATTGTTGCTTTACCACTTGATGACCGTATTCTTGCCACGATCAAGCTGCCAGATGATGATAAAGCTCATCTAAATGATGGCGAGCAAACTTCGGTTGTGGAAGTAAAGCTTGACCGTTATCCAATTGCGCAGTTTCCCGCCGAAGGCCATGTAGCAAGGTCACTACCTCTTAATGGAGGCCCTTCAAGCGATAGAGATCTTCTGCTTACAAAGGCTAATCTTCAAGATCGAGCGGCTCCACCTCGAGGCACACTTAAAACCCCATCAAGCAAACGTAGAAAGGATTTCACCTCACAGCCTTCTTTGTTGCTTCGTAGTTGGCAGGTATCAGACGCCCCTCCATTACCGGCTGTTCATGTCGAGCCCCATGCAGGCGGAACTCGCTTATGGGTGCATGTACCTACGGTTGCAGAACGACTAGGAATCGGCAATAACCTAGATATATGGATTAAAGACCGTGCAGAAGCTCTATGCCTAGGAGAGGTGTGGCATCCTCTACTCAGCCAAGCTTTTTCAAAGGCATGCGGTTTTAATGTTGGAGAAATAAATGAAGCTTTAAGCGTTGCTCTTGATATCACAGCTGATGGAGAGCTGACAGGGTGGGATTTCAGCCTTAGCACTATTAAACCAGTAGCCGAGATTAGTCCTAAAGCCCTCAGCGCTCTTAATAACAGGAAGCCAAAAGCACGTACTATCCCTGTTGCACTAAAGAGCATTAAAGATCACCTAGCTCAACTTGAAACCCTTGTTTTTTGTGCTCGTTCACTACAAACAGGAGAGCTAGCAAGTGGCTCTATAGAACTTAATCTGCCGATACCAGAACTTAATAGCTTAGGTGACTTAAGTTGGGCTGAGCCTGATTCGTATCGACATCAATGGACTTTGCCACTTAATCAAGCCGACCCTCACTCAGTGTTAAGTCCAATACTAAGAGCTGCTAATCGAGCCTGGGCACAACACGCAAAGAGTCTGCAACTTCCCAGTATCCAGATTGAAACTTTAGAAGCTGATACTAGCACCTTAAATGATGTAGCAAAATGTGCAATAGCCCTTGATTTGCCTCTGGAACTTGATGCGGATGGCTGCTCTTCTGCTGCTGAACTTGCAAAAGCGTTTAGCAAAGTAGAAAGCAGAAGGGTTTTGGAACAACAACTGCGATATGCACTACCAGATACAACATTAAAGCTTGACATTCCAGTCAGTCTAAATGAAAACAATGATGCAGGAATTCCACTTGAGAGTGATAACTCAATACAATCAACCCCACAGGCTCCCTGGTGCTGCCCGACTCTTCATTACAGCGATATTATCAATCAACAAATTATGGCTACACTTCTAAATGAAGGCAAAGATCGTCCCAATGTCCGCCAGAGGGAAAAAGTCGATTTAGGATCTAGCGACTGCCCAACAACGATTAGCTGGCCTCTCTTCAGCGGCAGCCAAGACAAGAGCCTTAAGGCCCTATGTGACGAAAAACAAATTAATCGCCTCAATACACTTCGGCATCAAGCCCAGCTACTACGACAAGATCTTATAAATATGGCTCAAGCTCGTGAGGCTGAACCTCTAGTAGGGAAAGAACATCCAGGTGTTATTAGTGGAGTGCAAAGCTATGGCTTCTTTGTAGAGATACCACCATCAATGGTGGAAGGATTGGTACATGTTAGCTCTTTAAATGATGACTGGTACGAATATCGCTCCCGTCAAAATCGACTGGTTGGCCGAAAGAATCGTAGAGTTTTTCAGCTTGGTGATTTGGTTAATGTGAAGGTTCTCAAGGTAGATGTCTTACGTAACCAGATCGACCTGGAAGTAAATAGATCTGTTGCGGAGTCTCAGACAGATGGCGAACTTGAAATAACCCAAGAGAGTAAAGAAGCTGATATAAATAAATCTAAGCAGGATGAAAACCAAACCATGGAGCAACTACCTGTGAACCTAAGTGAAATTTAGCTTGTGAATCCCTATATTCTTGCTGTAACTGGAGCCTCAGCCCAGCCACTGGCGGAGCGATCGCTGCAACTATTGCTTGAGAACGATCGCTACGTTCATCTAATTATCAGCCAAGGTGCTCATGAACTATGGAAAGCCGAAAAGGGGATTGTAATTCCAGGTGATCCATCTAAGCAGGAAATATTTTGGCGAAATCGTCTTAATGTGAAAACTGGAAAACTTGATTGTCATCGCTGGAATGATCACTCTGCCAGCATCGCCAGTGGCAGTTATCGCACCAAAGGTATGGCAATCATCCCCTGCAGCATGGGCACAATTGGTCGAATCTGCGCTGGTGTGTCTACCACTTTGATCGAGCGATGTGCCGACGTGCACCTAAAGGAGAACCGTCCGCTGCTCATTGCACCAAGAGAAATGCCTTTAAGCCTTATTCATCTTCGTAACCTCACATCACTTGCAGAAGCCGGAGCAAGAATTGCAGCACCAATTCCTGCCTGGTACACCAAGCCCAGCACTATCGAGGAAATGATCGACTTTCTTGTAGTGAGATTGTTCGATGGCTTTGGAGAGACGCTTGCTCCCATAAATCGCTGGAATGGACCTTGCTGATGACTGGGCTGCAAAAACTCTTACTTCTGCCCTGTCTTAGCCCCCTGTTGGCGGTGCTGATTGTGGCAGGACTCAATCTCAACAAGCCTGTAAACCTAAGGTTATTAACTTGGCGTTCTCCAACCTGGACACTTGGAGGTTGGATGGCCATTGGCAGCAGCGCTGGCGCACTATTTGCTTTAGCCGCAGGCATTTCTTTGCCACAACATCAAGAGTCCTTACGCCGTCATGTACATCAAAGAGTCAGAGAGGCTTCACCTAGCTCAGACATGCCACCAAGACAGGACTGGGAGGCAGCTAAAAATGAATCAAATCAACCAAGAAGATCTCATCAAGAAAGTCCTGAAAGAGATCTAAGGGATCCATCACCAACGGTGGCAGTTCCCTTCCGGGTAATCCGAAAAAGTTCAATAAAGCCCCCGCCGCACTTCGAAGCAGATCCTTATCCCCAACC
>CAJWUF010000026.1 GCA_913047395.1 uncultured cyanobacterium | reverse complement strand
TGGCGGCGGCGGCGGTGGATATGGCGGCGGCGGTGGTGGCGGTGCTGGTGGTGGTGCTGGTGGTGGCGGTGGTGCTGTATCTGATGGTGGAGATCGCAGTTCCGGAGCTCGTGGCTGGGAAGATCGCAGCTACGGCGGAGCTTCTGCTGATGCAAGCTCTCATGATGCTGGTCGTACTCGCCGCCGCCGGGGAGGAGCTGCTCCTGAGGGTGAAGGTGGAGATAGTTACAGCGGATATGGCGGCGCAGAGGGCTAAGTCAGCCTTTACAGCCCAGCATCTTCAAGTTGCTGGGCTGCTTTGTGCAACACATTTAGATCAGCTTTAGCTTTTTGAGCCTTGATACCAAGGTCTCTTCTCCAGGATCGGGCGCCAGGTACACCCTCAACCAGTTGCAATAGATGTCGGCAAAGATCCCAGAGTCGACCACCTCGGTGCAAATGGGTTTCGGCATGGGGAACTAATCCCCGTATAACTTGTGAAGCATTAATCGAGCGTGGGGGTTCGCCATAGATCACCTCATCAATGCTTTGCCAGCGCAATGGATGTGCATAAGCTGCTCGTCCCACCATCGCCCCATCACAGATTTGCAGTGCTTGTAGGCAGTCTGCGGGGGTGTTTAGGCCTCCATTCATTTCAATAGTGAGTTGTGGTCGTTGTTGTTTGAGTTCGTTTACACGCTGGTGTTGAAGTGGCGGAATGGTGCGGTTTTGCTTTGGATCAAGACCTTCTAGCCAAGCTTTTCGCGCATGCACTGCAAAGCGCTTTGCTCCTGCGATTGATACTCGGTCGACAAACGCCATTAGCAGAGAGTCAATATCGAGATCATCAATTCCTAGCCGGTGTTTGACCGTTACTGGCAGAGCACTTGCTTCAGCCATAGCTTCGACGCAACGTGCGACTTGATCAGGTTTTGCCATTAAGCAGGCTCCGAAGTTGCCTGCTTGAGCTCTTGGGCTTGGGCATCCCACATTGAGGTTGATTTCGTCGTAACCCCAGGCTTCGGCTAGGCGGGCTGCTTTTGCCAGCATTATTGGATCATCACCACCTACTTGTAGGGAAATTGGAT
Source organism: uncultured cyanobacterium (assembly GCA_913047395.1). Classification (GTDB taxonomy): domain Bacteria; phylum Cyanobacteriota; class Cyanobacteriia; order PCC-6307; family Cyanobiaceae; genus Prochlorococcus. Next base: position 18,589 of record CAJWUF010000026.1, on the reverse strand, counting down.
GCTCGATTTCGTCGAAGTCGAGCAGACGATCAAGATGGTTACTGTGCTCTAGTGCCTGGGCCACTACCATTTCTGTATAAAGCAAAGCTCTGCGACTGATTTGTCGCATCAGCACCCTGAAGTGTCGATCAGTGCAATCGAGCATTGGAGCAACGCTGAACCGATAGGCACCATCAACTAGTGGTGTCAAAGGATTAACCATCTACCCATGCTGAGTGTCTAGTTGCGCTGTGCTTTTCTAGAACCGAGTCCATCGATTTTGACTGCATTAATGCATAGCAATGCTTCGCTGTTAAGTCGTCGCTCTTTGTTCCTAGTATTTATCGCAGGAGTCACAGGCATCTATTGGTGGCCTGGAGCAGTATTGGCTGCTTCTGGGGCTGATGAGGATCCAGTTTGGTCACTTAGTGATGAGCAGTGGCGTCAGCGCCTTTCGAAAGAGGTTTATCGGGTGCTTAGAGAGGAAGGGACTGAACCTGCTTTCTCTAGTTCGCTCGATAAGGAGAAGCGAGTGGGCGTCTATCACTGCGCAGGTTGCGATCTTGAGTTGTTTTCTTCCACGGCGAAATACGATAGTGGAACTGGTTGGCCAAGTTTTTGGCAGCCATTAGCAGAGGCTATTCAAACGAAAGTAGATTTCAAATTGATTATTCCTCGCACGGAGTATCACTGCTCTCGTTGTGGTGGTCATCAAGGACATGTCTTTAATGATGGTCCAAGGCCAACCGGCAAGCGCTATTGCAATAACGGAGTTGCCCTTACTTTCCAACCATCCAGTTGATCTGATTGTTATTGGTGGTGGTGCCTCAGGGTTTATGGGGGCGATCACTGCCGCAGAGGAGGGTTTGCCTTTTGTTCTTGTATTGGAGGCCACTCCTGAGCCATTGAGGAAGGTGCAAATTAGTGGCGGCGGTCGCTGCAATGTCACCCATGCTTGTTGGGATCCAGGTGATTTGGTTACCCATTACCCCAGAGGTGGTCGTCCGTTGCGGGGCCTGTTTAGCCGTTTTGCCACTGGTGATGCGGTGGCTTGGTTTGCAAATCATGGCCTGGAGCTTGTGGCTGAGCCGGACGGGCGCATGTTCCCTGTTGCCAATTGTTCTTCTGCTGTTGTGGGTTGCTTGAAACAGGCAGCTAAGGCTGCTGGGGTCAGTTTGCGTAAGCAGATGGTAGTAACGGGCTTGAATAGTAAGGGTGCAGAAGGGTTTCTAGTTCAATGTCGTGATGGGTCTAATTTTCAGGCTCATCGGGTGTTATTGGCTACGGGAGGGCATCCAAGTGGTCGCCATTTGGCGGCAGGCATGGGCCATCAGCTTGTACCACCTGTTCCTTCTTTATTCACATTGGCCTTGGAGGCACCTTCGTTAACTAGTTGTTCTGGGTTAACTCTCGACGGCGTTCAGCTCAAGCTCACAGCTGGAGGACAAGATTTTCAGCAGATTGGCAGGGTGTTGATTACTCATTGGGGATTAAGTGGGCCGGCAATTTTGCGCCTTACTGCTTTTGCTGCAAGGGCTTTGCATGGTGATCGATATCGCGCAGAGCTTGTTGTGAATTGGTCTGGCACTAGTAATCGCAATTTGGTGCAGCAGTCATTGCGGGAGCTTCGTCAACAGCAAGGTCGACGCACCCTGGGTGTAGCGCGCCCTTTCCCCAATTTGCCGCGTCGTTTTTGGTTGTCTCTTTTAGCTCAGGTGGGTGCTAATCCGGAGCAACGTTGGGCGGATTGTCCTGCCGCCTTGGAGCGTTGTTTGATCGAAGCTTTAATGGCCAGTTGTTATTCGATTCGTGGTAGAGGTCCTTTCGGTGAAGAGTTTGTTACTGCTGGAGGAGTCAAGCTTGATGAGGTGAATCTTGCGACAATGGAGAGTCGGGTTTGCCCAGGGCTTTATTTCGCTGGTGAACTTCTCGATGTAGATGGGCTTACGGGGGGGTTTAACTTCCAGCATTGTTGGACTAGCGGTTGGTTAGCAGGTCAGGCGATTGCAAAGGGTCATTAGTTTGCTATTGGATCTGATCAAATATCGTGAACATAGGTAGATACATCGCCAGCAGTATTGAGCCGACGATGACACCTACTACTACGATCATTGCGGGTTCTAGCATTGAGGTAAGAGCCTTCAACGAGGTAGAGATTTCATCCTCGTAAAAGTCAGCCACTTTGCTAAGCATTAGATCCATTTCGCCCGTTTCCTCACCAATGGCCAGCATGCTGAGGGCCATTTCGGGTAGTACCTTTTGACGAGCTAGTGCTGCACTAAGTAGCACTCCTTCTTGCACAAGAGTGCGGGATTTAAGTATGGCGTCTGAAATGATTGAATTTCCAGCGGTTTCGCTAGAAATTTCTAGTGACATTAATATTGGTACGCCTGCTCTGTTGAGTGAACTGAAGATTCTGCTGAATTGAGCTGTGGCATTTTTTATGATTAGATCTCCAAATAGAGGCATTTTTAGCTTCAGTCGATCGACTTGGCGGCGTCCTTGATGAGTGGCGTAGTAGCGGTTGAAGATCCATACACTTACTAGTAGTACACCTACTAAAATCAGAGAAAAGGAGGAGCGCAATAGTTCACTTAAGTCAACCATGAGTTGGGTGAACATCGGCAGTTCGGCGCCTAGGTCTTCAAAGATGCCGGCAAAGGTTGGAATTAGGAAAATGGTCATACCTAGGAATACCAGTACGGCAATTATTAGTACGGCTACTGGATAACCTAGGGCTCCTTTGATTTGGTTTTTAAGTCTGCTGTTGTCTTCTAATAGTTTGGCGAGTCGCTGGAGGGATTCATCTAAAACACCACCAAGTTCTCCAGCTTCCACCATGGCAATACTGAGATGGTCGAATACTTTTGGCCATTGGCGCATAGCTGCACCCATTGAAGTGCCTTCATTTACATCAAGGCTCACTTTCATCAGGGCACGTTTGAACATTGGCAAGCGTTGTTGATTTGCCATTAGATCGAGACTGCGCACGATTGGGATTCCTGCATTCACCAGAGCTGATAATTTGTTGGCGAATACGGCCTTTTCTTTTACCCCGGGGCTCTTTTCTAAAGCTGCTCTGAGATCGATGGAAAGTAGTCCCCTATTTGATGAATTTTTGCTTTTTTGTTCTTTACTGTTTGCTTTGTCATTGAGTGTTGCTCTGAGGTCTGTGGCGCGTATTCCACGACGACGCAGTAGTTTTTTTGCTGTTGTTAAATCAGCCGCCTTGATGGTTATCGTGCGTGTTTGACCACTTGCGGATTCGTAGGTAGCGATGAAGGATGTCATCGCTTAGCTGAGCCCTTTAGTCATTGCTAAGAAGTTGCTCCAGTTCTTTCGGTTTACTGGATTTGGCTAACGCTTCAGTGCGGTTGATTTCACCTTGTTTAGTGAGATTTGCAAGAGCTTTTTCTAGAGTTTGCATTCCTAGCTCGCCTCCAGTTTGGATTTGGGAGTAGAGCTGTGCGGTTTTGCCTTCTCTAATTAAGTTTGCAGTTGCTGGGGTATTTATCAAGATCTCTTGAGCCATTACGCGCCCAAATTGTCCTGCTTGTGGATTTTGGCGACGGCAGAGGGTTTGCGAAAAGATGGCTGCCAGGCTGCCTGAAAGTTGCACTCTGATCTGGGTTTGTTGGTTGGGTGGAAAAACATCGACGATGCGATCGATCGTTTGTGCTGCGGAGCTGGTGTGTAGGGTGCCGAAGACGAGATGACCGGTTTCGGCTGCGCTGATTGCTAGTTGAATTGTTTCTAGATCGCGCATTTCCCCTATCAAAATTACATCTGGGTCTTCTCGTAGGGCAGCACGTAGGGCATTACCAAAACTGCGAGTATCTTCATTGAGTTGTCGCTGGTGCACCAGGCTGAGATCACTTTTGTAGATGAATTCAATCGGATCTTCTATCGTGAGGATGTGCTCGCTTCTTGTGTGATTTATGTAGTCAAGTAGGGCAGCAAGGGTTGTGGTTTTGCCTGACCCGGTTGGGCCTGTTACTAGTACTAATCCTCTTGGTCGTTTACTAGTTTCTATGACTACAGGTGGCAGGTTGAGAACTTCGACACTCGGGATAGTGCTGCCAAGAGCGCGAAGGCATGCGGCATAGCTGCCTTTCTGTCGATAGACATTCACACGAAAGCGCGCAACACCTTTGAGGCCGTAGGCACAGTCAAGCTCCCATGTCTGTTCAAGTGTTTTTCTTTGACTGTTGTTGAGCATTGAGAAAATCAGCTTGTTGCATGCTTCCTCAGATAGGGCGGTTTTGCTTATCGGTCTTAGTTCGCCGTTGAACCGTCCATAGGGGGGCTGGCCGGTAGCAATGTGGAGATCACTCCCGCCACCTTGAACCAGCTGTTCCATCAGGTCTTCGATCATCAGATCCATGATGGTTCCCTCATTGGCGAGCGCTTAGACAGTAGGGACATTCCAGCCAGCCGTCCTCGAGGCCTGCCCCGCAGCTGTTGCAGGTGAGTGCATTAAGTGCTCTGGCACGTCGCTCTGATTCCACTCCCGAATCGGTGAGAATCATTCTGCCTACTTCTTCAAGAGTGGTGTGGCCTTCTCGCACTAGATCAAGGCTGTAGCCAAGCAAAGTCTTCATGCCGGCTTCTAATGCCATACGTCTGACTAAATCTGTAGTGGCACCTTTGGCCACGGCTGTAGCGAGTTCTTCATTCATGCGGAGTACTTCATAAACTCCTATTCGGCCCTTGTAGCCACTTCCTTGACAATTGGGGCATGGCTGGTTGCTTTCATCGTGATGGTGGGCTTTGAAAAAAGTTACTCCTGTTTCTGCATGGGCCATTAATCCGAATCGAGCTAATTCTTTTTCGGTTGGGTGATAAGACTTGCGGCAAGTACTGCACAGTTTTCTTAGTAGTCTTTGGGAGACAATTCCAATTAAAGAGGCGCTTACCATGAATGGTTCAACGCCCATTTCATTAAGGCGTGCGATAGCACTTGATGCGTCATTGCAATGCAGGGTGGTTAGCACCAGATGACCAGTTAGCGCTGCTTCGATGGCGGTTTTGGCTGTTTCTAGGTCTCGGGTTTCACCTACTAGTAGAACGTCTGGGTCTTGGCGCATGAATGCTCTTAGTGCTGTGCTGAAGTCGAAGCCTTTTTCTCGATTTACTTGGCACTGGGTGATGCCAGGAAGGGTGTATTCGATTGGATCTTCAACAGTGGAAATATTGATGCCGGGCTCGTTGCGTTCTGCCAATAGTGAGTAGAGAGTTGTTGACTTGCCGGACCCTGTAGGACCTGTTACTAGGATCATGCCGAAGGGTTTAGAACCCAGATTGCGTATGAGATCAAGGGCATTCGCGTTGCTGATTAGTTTGTCCAGTCCTAGTTGGGGAGAGCTGCTGTCGAGTAGTCGTAGACAGATTTTTTCTCCGTAACGGCTGGGCAGACTGTTGACTCTCAAATCGATTAAACGATTTCGATATGTTCGACGAATACGACCGTCCTGAGCCATTCGTCGTTCTGCAATATCTAGGTCGGCCATGATCTTGAATCTTGAGGTGACAGCGGGGATTAATCGACTCGGGAGAGGTTCGATGTAGCTCTGTAGTACGCCGTCTTGACGGAAGCGGATCTGTAGTCCGTTTTCTTGTGGTTCTACGTGCACGTCACTGGCTCCTACCTGGAGTGCCTGTACCAGAATGCGGTCCACCAGGCTGATCACGGGGGAGCTCTCTGAGTCCAGCAAGCTGGACTCCAAGTCCTCTATGGCATTTGTAAGCCCAGTTTGTTCATCTAGGTCTTCTTCGAGGACACCTTCTGCACTAAAGCCTGCAAGAAGGGAGGGTTTTGATTCGGTTAAAGGTTTTGCTTGTTTCGGTTTGGATTCAGATTCAACTTGATGTTTAGTGCTTGCTGATTTGTGCAAGCTGGCTAGATCGGATGTCAACGCTATACGGAATGCTGCTGTGTAACCGCGGGACTGAAGTTCTGAGATCAGTTCATTTTTACTGAGTTCATCGAATTGGTGCGGTATTGCCACCTCCATATGGTGGTCATTGATATTGATGGGTAGGGCTTGGAATTGTTGCCAGGTTGTTGCATCTAGAGCGTTGTGGTTGGCGATCAGATCCAGTCCGATGGCAAGTTCTTCTGGTGTGACCAGGCTGATTTGTAGAAGTAGCTCCAGTTCCAGTCGCTGCTGGCTGCTGTTGGCTGCTTTGGGGATTGGACGGACCTGGGTCACGAAGAAGAGATCAAATGGAGGTGCGGGCTTCCGCCGCTTGTGGGAGGTGTACTTCTCCCTTCAACATGTCTAGACGTGAATCTGCAAACGGTCAGCATGAGTGGAGACGCCCCTACCCCAGCTCACGATCCTGCTGCTGAGGGTTTCGAGGCTGAGGTTCCTCAGGAGCCAATGGTATCGATGAGCTCCGATGAGGATCAGCCTTCATCCCCATCTGCTCCACCAGCGGATAATGAGGCTCGTTTACTGCAGCTGGAGCAGGAGCACAGCAGCCTGCGGGAAGAGCACGAAACTCTTCGTAGTCAGTACATGCGAATTGCTGCCGATTTCGATAATTTCCGCAAACGTCAGAGTCGCGATCAGGATGACCTTCGCTTACAGCTCACCTGCACCACTTTGAGTGAAATCCTTCCGGTGGTGGATAATTTTGAGCGGGCTCGTCAGCAATTAGAGCCTCAGGGAGAGGAGGCTCAGGTTCTTCATCGCAGTTATCAAGGTCTCTATAAACAACTCGTTGATGTGCTTAAACAACAGGGGGTTGCTTCGATGCGGGTTGTTGGTCAGGCGTTTGATCCCACCCTCCATGAGGCGGTATCAAGGGAGCCCAGTCAGGAATATGTGGAAGATATTGTTATTGAGGAACTTCAGCGTGGATACCACCTCAATGGCCGGGTGCTTCGTCACGCTCTGGTGAAAGTGTCCATGGGACCAGGGCCTCAAGGTGGTGAGTCTGCTTCGCCTCAATCAAATGATGAGTCAATAGATGCGTCTAAAGGTGATGAAGACCCTGCTTCGGCAGGAGTCTGATTGCAAGGTGTTGCCCTTTAGGGTGAAGGAGCGTTGATGAGCTGATGGCTGATTATTACGACCTGCTAGGGGTAAGTAGGGATGCTGATAGCGACACCCTCAAGCGGGCTTATCGCCGCCTTGCACGCCAGTATCACCCTGACATTAATAAGGATCCTGGTGCTGAGGATCGTTTTAAGGAGATTGGGCGTGCCTATGAGGTGCTGAGTGATCCTCAGACTCGTGGCCGTTATGACCAATTTGGTGAGGCTGGGCTTGGGGGTGCAGGTGGCATGCCCGATATGGGAGATATGGGTGGTTTTGCCGATCTCTTTGAGACCTTCTTCAGTGGTTTTGGCGGTAGTGGTGGTGGTCGTTCACGGCGGCGAGGACCGCAGCAGGGAGATGATCTTCGCTACGACCTAAAGATTGAATTTGAGCAAGCTGTTTTCGGTCAGGAACGCGAAATCAAAGTGCCTCATTTAGAGACCTGTGATGTTTGTAGTGGAAGTGGGGCTAAAGCTGGTAGTGGACCGACTACATGCACAACTTGTGGAGGTGTTGGTCAGGTTCGGCGAGCAACCAGGACGCCTTTCGGTAGTTTCACGCAGGTCGCGGAATGCCCCAATTGTGATGGGAATGGACAAGTGATTGCAGATCCTTGTGGTTCATGTAGTGGACAGGGTGTTCACCAGGTTCGTAAGAAATTAAGAATCAATATTCCTGCTGGGGTTGATACAGGAACCCGTTTGAGGGTTGCTGGTGAGGGAAATGCTGGTTTGCGGGGTGGGCCCTCTGGGGACCTTTATGTGTTTTTGACGGTGAAAAATCATTCAAAATTGCGGCGTGATGGGCTCACGGTTCTTTCAGAGGTCAATGTCAGTTACCTACAGGCAATCCTTGGCGACACAATTGAAGTTGATACGGTTGATGGCATTACCAGCCTTGAGATTCCTGCCGGTACACAGCCCAATGCTGTGCTCATACTTGAAAACAAGGGCATCCCGAAATTGGGTAATCCAGTGGCTAGAGGTAATCAGTCCATTTCTGTCAATGTCAAGCTGCCAACCCGTATATCAATGGAGGAGCGTGGCTTATTAGAAGACTTAGCTGGCCATCATTCCGCTAAAGGGAAGCAGCATCACCATCACAACAGTGGTTTGTTTGCGCGTTTGTTTGGCCAGAAGGGATGATGGCAGGGTCTATTCCGGACCAGCAGATTGATCTGCGTGGTATTTCCTGCCCAAAGAATTTTATTCGCGCTCGCTTGGCTCTTGAGGGTCTTGAGGCTAATGAGCTTCTTCAGGTGGATCTTGATTGTGGCGAACCGGAGGAAATGGTCGTTGCAGGTTTAAGAGAAGCAGGCCATCGGGTCGAGATCTATAGCAAGGAAGCTACTTGGTTGAGGTTGATGGTGACCTGTGGTGGTGGCTGAGACGCCGCGACTTGCTGGCATGGTGGTTGCATTGCAGGCCAATTTTCTTGAGGTGGAACTCGAGATTTCTAACCCGGCTTCATTGGTTGCATTGACTGGCTTAACTGATGCTCGACCATCGCGGTTGCTTTGTACTCGTCGCACGCGACTTAATCATCGCGGTGCTGCAATCCATGTTGGGGATCGTGTGTGGGTGGAAGCGATTGATTGGCAGCAGTGCCGAGCAGTGGTTAGTGATGTAGAACCTAGGCAGAGCTGGCTCAATCGTCCGCCAGTTGCCAACGTAACGGCAGTAGTTGTTGCTTTGGCAGTAAAGCAGCCTTGCTTTGATGCAGATCAAGCCAGTCGTTTTCTTCTATCTGCTGAGCAGACTGGTTTAGCGGTTCATTTGATCCTCACCAAGCGGGATCTCATTACTTCAGATCAACTAGAGGAGCAGTTAGTTCGGCTGCGGGGTTGGGGATATCGGCCTATAGCGGTCTCTGTGCAGACCGGAGAGGGGTTGGATTCTCTACAAGATCAACTCAGCAGCAATCGTCTTGCTGTGCTTTGCGGCCCTTCTGGTGTTGGTAAGACCAGTTTGCTCAACAAGTTGCTGCCTGAGGCATCCCTGCGGGTTGGTGCAGTTTCTGGGCGCTTGCAGCGGGGAAGGCATACCACTCGTCATGTTGCGCTCTATCGGCTTTGCGCAGGATCCCTTGTGGCAGATACCCCAGGGTTTAATCGACCTGAGCTTCCAGGTGATTTGAGAAAACTTCCGCTGCTATTTCCTGAGCTTCGTTGTCAACTTGAAAGTAATCCCTGTCGATTTAGGGATTGTTTTCATCGCGATGAGCCCGGCTGTGGAGTTGATAAAAGCTGGGAGCGTTATCCGATTTACAAGCGTTTTTTGCAAGAAATGGAGAGCCTCAGTCGTTCATTCCGGGGAGGTTCAGGTTTAGGCCGCCAGTGAGTTCTTCCATTCGCTCTTTCATGGTTGTGGTGGAGTGTTCATAGGCGGACTGAAGAGCGGCGAAGGTAGCAGCTTCGCTGGCTTCTTGGCCTTCAGCTAGAAGAGTGGGGTCAAGACGCACACGCAGCGGTTGTTGGTTGCCTGAGAGCCAGATACTCGCCCTGCCATCTGGGCTGCTGCCTTCGATTTCCATGGCATCTAGTTCTTCCTGTAATTTTTGGGCGTCTTGTTGGATCTGCTGGGCCTTACGGAAGACTTCGGTTATTTGGCCGAAATTGGGAAGTCCGAAGCCTGCCATTGCATTGCTGGAGGAAAGAGCAGGTTAGGTGGTCGGTTCGAAACCAAGTCTTTTTACTTCGGGATGAAGCATCACACCATGGGCTGCTTGTACCTCTTCTTGGATGAGGGTGATCATTTGATCAATCTCGGTAGCAGTTGCTCCCCCAATGTTGACTATGAAATTAGCGTGAACTGAGGAGACTTCTGCTCCGCCAATTCGGTGGCCTTTAAGACCTAGAGATTCGATTAAACGGCCGGCTTTGAGGGGTTCGGGGTTTCGAAATACACTGCCGCAACTAGGTAAGTGATAGGGCTGGGTTGTAGTGCGATGAGTGAGGTTCTTGTTCGTGATGCGATGGAGTTCTTCGTGATCAAAACCTGGCTCTAATTTGAATTTTGCTGAGAGAACCACTAATGGCTTTTCTTGTAAGCGACTGTGACGGTAGGCATAGCCAAGTTCGTCGCAGCTCAGTTCAAAAGGTTCCTTGCCACTTAGGTCGACTACTTGTACAGATTCCAGCCAGTCTGCTGTGCAACCGCCCTGGGCCCCTGCATTCATTACGGCTGCACCTCCTACTGTCCCAGGGATCCCAACGGCCCATTCCAGGCCATGTAATCCAGCCTTTGCGGCGCGTCTGGAAAGGTTGGGAATTGGCTCACCGGCTAAGGCTTCGACAATGCCAGTTTGTGCATCTAGCTCACTTCCTTGGAGCTTGCGCATGCAAAGACTTAGGCCTGGCAAACCAGCATCATTGATTAGTAGGTTTGATCCTGCCCCGATAATCCGACAGGGCATCTTGCGTTCATGGGCCCAGGTAATCAGGCTTAGTAGTTCATCCACGCTGTTGGGTGATGCAAACCATTCAGCTGGCCCTCCAACGCGCCAGCTCGTGAAATTGGCAAGGGAAACCATTGGCTGTGGCCTGATCCCTATCACTTTGCTCAAGCGGCTAGAGAGGATGGATATCTCTGGGTCTCGCTAAGAAGTTCTAGTTGACTCCAAAGACAATTCACATCGCCTGCACCCATGACTAACACCAGGTCACCCTCGAGGCTGTGTTGTTGAACTAATAGGGTTAGTTGGTTGAGGTCTTCACTTACTTTGACTGGCAGGTTGGGATGTTGAGCTTTGATCGCTTTAGCCAGGCTTTGACTAGTGGCACCTTGAATGGGTTGTTCGCCGGCGCCGTAAACGGGAGCAAGAAGTACGGCATCAGCGTCACCGAGTGCAGTGGCGAAATCGTTGAGAAATTGATGCGTGCGACTGTATCGATGGGGCTGGAATACAGCTAAAAGGCGTTTAGGTGGGCAAGGTAACGGGCTTAGACCACTGGTCACCATTAAGCGGGCCATTGCGAGTGTGGCGCGCACTTCGCTGGGATGGTGGGCGTAATCATCAACGATTTGGCGATCTTTCCAGGAGCCTCGGAAGTCGAAGCGGCGACCTGGAGGCTGAAGATCAGCCAGGCCTTGTTTTAGTTGCTCGAAGGATAGACCTCCTTCCATTCGGCAGGCTGCTATAGCGGCCATAGCATTGCTGAGGTTGTGAAGTCCTGGCATCGGCAGTGTGATTTGACCCATCAGCTCGCCTTGTTCGTAGATATCTGCAATTGTTTGATTGCCATTGAGGCAGATTGGTAGAGCTGCGAAATCGACACCTACTGCGGTTTTTACAGACCACCAGGCCGTGGCATCGAAATGCTCCTTAAGGATTGGGCAGTCGTAATTGGCCAGTAGTTGTCGGCAGCCTTGGCCGAATTCCTTCATGGTCTTAATTAGCTCGTCAAGATTGGAGTAGTGGTCGGTGTGGTCAAGCTCCAAGTTGGTAATCACGCCAAGTGATGCCGGAAACTTCACCAGAGAGCCATCAGATTCATCAGCTTCTGCTACTAGTAATCGTCCTTGGCCTGCATGGCCGTTGCTGCCGTAGTAAGGAACCACACCACCAATCACAGCTGTTGGGTCTTGATCAGTTGTAGCCAGAAGTGTGGTCAGCAAAGTGCTGGTTGTTGTTTTGCCATGGCTACCTGCTACTGCGATGGAAGGCTGTGCCTGAATTAAGGCGGCAAGGAGGTCAGAGCGATGCACAATCTCTAGTTGAGCTTGCTTGGTTGCCTTTAGCTCAGGATTGCTCTTGGGTATGGCTGTGCTTACAACCACCACCGGGGGGAGATTGACATTGCTACAAATGGCCTTGATGTTTGCCGAGCTCTGCTCGCGGAATACTTTTACCCCTTGGGTTCGAAGACGTTCAACGGTATGACTGTTCCGTGGGTCGGAGCCAGATACGCTATGACCTCGATTCGCCAGAATCAGAGCCAGGGCAGACATGCCGATGCCTCCAATGCCTATGAAGTGGATGGGTTGCTGGCGATTAAGCAGACGTGTCAATGGGCAAAACCATAGGCACGAAAGATAAGCCAGTCTTCGCTTGAAAGCCCGTGATCCTCATGTTTTTGAGAGGTCTAGGCATTGTTGATCTTCACCTGGGTGTGGACCGCCTTTTCATCCGGAACAGAAGAAAGTGCAGCCTATTTCTGTATGATCGGCGGCCAGTTAACTTTGCGGTTTCCCCGCTTGTGTCATGACTCTGCGTGTTGCGATCAATGGATTCGGCCGAATTGGTCGCAACTTCATGCGTTGTTGGTTGAGCCGTGGTGCGAACACGGGCATCGAAGTGGTTGGCATCAATGTCACTTCCGACCCCAAGACCAACGCTCATTTGCTCAAGTACGACTCCATTCTTGGCCAGATCAAGGATGCTGAGATTGGCTATACAGATGACTCGATCATTGTGAACGGCAAGGTCATCAAGTGTTTTTCAGATCGCAACCCTTTGAATCTTCCTTGGAAAGAGTGGGGTATCGATATCGTGATCGAGTCAACGGGCGTTTTTAATACCGATGTAGGGGCTAGCAAACATATAGAGGCTGGTGCGAAGAAAGTGATTCTCACTGCTCCAGGTAAAGGTGATGGTGTTGGTACATACGTCGTTGGCGTTAATGCTGATCAGTATCGCCATGAAGATTTCAATGTTCTTAGCAATGCCAGTTGCACTACTAATTGCTTAGCGCCAATTGTGAAGGTGCTTGATCAGACCTTTGGAATCAATAAGGGTTTGATGACAACTATTCATAGCTATACCGGTGATCAGCGGATTCTTGATAACAGCCATCGTGATCTTCGCCGTGCTCGTGCGGCAGCGATGAATCTTGTGCCTACTTCAACTGGTGCTGCTTCGGCTGTCGCTTTGGTTTATCCACAGATGAAGGGCAAGCTCACTGGTATTGCTATGCGTGTTCCAACTCCGAACGTTTCAGCTGTTGATCTGGTGTTTGAGTCGGGTCGTGCCACGACTGCTGAAGAAGTGAATGCTGCTCTGAAGACTGCCTCTGAGGGTGCAATGAAGGGAATCATCAAATATGGAGATCTTCCTTTGGTATCAAGTGACTACGCCGGTACCAATGAATCCACCATTGTCGATGAGGCGCTCACGATGACTATTGGCGACAACATGGTGAAAGTGGTTGCTTGGTATGACAACGAGTGGGGTTATAGCCAGCGGGTTGTTGATCTTGCAGAGATAGTTGCCAAGAATTGGAAGTAATTTTTAAGTGAAGGTGCCCATTTTTCTTGGGTTCTAAGTTGCCTTTGATTTGCGAACCCCTCCCTACTAGGGAGGGGTTTTTTAAGAGATTTTCAAGCTGTTATTGCTGGAAATGTTGGAAGTCTGGGCTGCTATTTACTTCTTCTCTGTTATCTGTCCATAGCACTTGAGCTGGGCCCATTTCCATGACGCCAATTGCTTGACTTGATGGGTAAGCATTAAGCCAGGCCGTAGCCCATTTAGGTGGCAGACTTAAAACAAGTTCAAAGTCTTCACCGCCGTTAAGACACCAGTTGTCCCAGGGTGATCCCAAGGGCCATTCAGATGCTCTAGGAAGGCTTGTGGGATCAATTATCGCTCGGCAGTTGCTGCTTTTACAAAGGTTTTTTACTGCTTCGAGCAGGCCGTCACTACTATCGGTGCCACCTGCTCGCCATGCAAGTTCCTTAGGCTTGCATGCTTCTAGAGAGCGCAGAGCTTTTAGGCTGGGTTGAGGGTGTTGGTGAGCATCTATAGCTGCTTGTTTAAGTTTTTCTGGCAGTTGCACTGCTTGTACTTGAGGCTCGCAGAGCAAAAGGGCTAAACCAAGGCGGCTGAGGCCATGGGGGCCGCTTACGACAAGAGAATCTCCAGGCAAAGCGTGGGAACGATGCAAGCGTGCTGGTCCAACAGTCCCTAGTGCTGTGATCGCTAGTAGTCGTTGTTCTCCTTGGGAACAGTCTCCGCCTAGTAATTCTCCACCGAACTGTTTCAATGCCTCTTCTATACCCGTATAAACCTCCTCTACCCAGTCCCAGGGAGTATCTGAAGGGGCTATTAGTCCCACAGTGATACCTAAAATCTTATCTACACCACTTGCTGCTAGATCAGAGATGTTGGCGGCTACGCAACGCCAACCAATGTCTTTCGCAGTTGTGGTGTCTTTGCAGAAATGGATGCCTTCTACCAATACATCGGTATTGATAAGAAGATCTTTTCCGCCTGTATAGATACGGGCTGTGTCATCGTCAAATTGGCCAGTAGGAGCGAAGCGGGCCAGTCGATGTAGTAATTCGCTTTCACCGATTTGGTAAAGGGTTTCACCCATGCCTAAGTCCTCAGGCGTGGGGTTTCAGTAGATCAGCTCCATCGACAACTTCGATGGATAAAATTCGATCATCAACTCCGAGTTCTTTAAGTAACTCAGTGTTTTCAACGACATAGCCGAATGCTGCATTACGGCCATCAATCAAGTTGAGGCCCGCGGGAGTTAGTTCTGCCTCATAGAGAAATAGAAAGAACTGGGATGAACCATCGTCGATGGCCTGGTGGGAATGGGCCCATCCAAGTGTTCCTAGTGCAGCGAATGGGAGTACTGGTGTGGCCTTATAGAGACCAAGATCTTCAAAGGTTTGGTTATAAAAAGGTGTTGGTTCTTCTGGAACACGGATTTCCAAAGGAACTTGACGCTCTTGGCTTGTGGTGGGGTCTATGTATCCGCTTTCAGGCCCTTTTGGGTCACCGCTTTGAAGCACGTAATTGTCTTCAGCGCGTGTAAACGGCAATCCGTCATAGAACCCTTTGAGCGCAAGGTCCACAAAGGCACCAGCTGTTAAAGGAGCGTTGTAGCCATCAATAACGGCACTCATGCTTCCTTTTGTGGTTTTAATCGATACCGTCGCTCGGCCAAGAAGTCGCGGTAGGGAGTCGTATTCCTCAGGGATGGTGTACGGAAAATCATTCACCAATAGAGCTTCTAGATCACCGATTTGCTTGAGGCTCTTGCGGCGTAGGGCGATGAAGCCATCTATGTTTTGCTTACTTGCTTCCTCCCCAAGGGCCTGCACGCTTTCTTCTAGGGATTCAAGAAGCGCATCACCCTCTGCTCGACGTGCTTCTGGGATGGCTTCGAGGATGCTCTTTTTGCGAGTGATTACTAGGAACTGACTAGAAGAAGCAGCTTCGTTTAGGACAACCCAGCGATTTCCCTTTGAAGAGCCAACCACTTTGCTAGTGGCCTCCAAGGTGTATTGCATTTGGCGGAGATCTTTTTGTTGGATTGGTAGGGCATTCCGCAGGATTGCAGCACCATCGGTCACTGCACTTCCAGCTGGCAGGGCAGCCAGGACAGGATCACCCCAATTCAGGAAAAGCATTGCCAGCACTGTTATCAGGCTGGTCATTAGAGGTGTATTTGGCATGTGTAGCCCTTCTGCTGCTTGGACTTTGGCACAGCCGTATGATCCATCTGATCCGTTCAGCGGGAATGATCTCTAGTAACGACTTCCGCACTGGCACCACCATTGAATTAGATGGTTCTGTTTGGCGTGTGGTCGAGTTTTTGCATGTCAAACCGGGCAAAGGTTCGGCATTTGTGCGCACCAAGCTGAAGGCGGTTCAGAGCGGCAACGTTGTGGAAAAAACCTTTAGGGCTGGTGAGATGCTTCCTCAGGCGTTGCTTGAGAAGTCCACCCTTCAACATACTTATATGGAGGTGGGCGACTACGTTTTTATGGATATGTCTAGTTATGAGGAAACCCGGCTTACGGCTCAGCAAATAGGTAACAGTCGCAAATATCTTAAGGAAGGTATGGAGGTCAATGTGGTCTCATGGAACGGAAATCCTCTTGAGGTGGAGCTGCCCAATTCTGTGGTGCTTGAAATCACTGAAACTGATCCTGGTGTTAAGGGCGATACCGCTACTGGTGGTACTAAGCCTGCCATCCTTGAGACTGGTGCTCAGGTGATGGTTCCTTTGTTTCTTTCAGTGGGTGAGAAAATCAAAGTTGATACGCGTAACGACAGCTATCTAGGTCGCGAGAATTAATCGCCATGCAGCTAGATCACGACCAATTGCACCAATTGCTAGAGGCCTTGGCTGATAGTGATATTCAGGAGTTTCGCCTTGAGGGCGATGATTTTCGGCTTGAGATCAGGCGCAACATTCCTGCTCCAGCTGTGGTTGCCCCGGTGATGCCATTGGCCTCTGCCGCTGATATAGCGTCATCGCCTCCAGAGCCGAGAGTTGAGATTGCCGGACCTGGCACTCCGCCTCCAACCGTGCCAGGCTCTAGAGCTGATTTGCTGGAAGTTACTGCACCGATGGTTGGCACGTTTTATCGTGCGCCAGGCCCTGGGGAATCACCATTTGTAGAGGTCGGCAGTCGCATTAGCGTCGGTCAGGCCGTTTGCATTCTGGAGGCTATGAAGTTGATGAATGAGTTGGAGTCTGAAGTCAGTGGTGAGGTGGTTGAGATTCTTGTAGATAACGGCACCCCGGTGGAATTCGGTCAGGTGTTGATGCGTGTTAAGCCCATCTGATCATTGTGACTCTGTGAGTTCCCAGGCTGCTTTTAGGGCAGCCACCATGCTGTTGGCTTTGGCACATCCTTGACTCGCGATATCAAAAGCGGTGCCGTGATCCGGTGATGTGCGCAGGAAGGGAAGACCAAGCGTTATGTTTACGGCATCATCAAAGGCCAGCAGTTTCACTGGAATCAGACCCTGATCGTGGTACAAGGCCAGGATGCCGTCTGGGGTGCGTTCGCATGGGATGCCCTGCCAAGCTTTTGCAGCTGAAAGCCAACATGTGTCGGGAGGGAGAGGCCCGTCTAGTTGGATCTCAGGGTTCTCGCTCTTCCATGAGTTCAGCATTGGGATCAACCATTTCAGCTCCTCTTGGCCTAGTTGGCCTTCCTCGCCGGCGTGGGGATTTAGGCCCGCTACGGCAAGGTATGGATTGGTTTTAAATCGCTTGCAGAATGCTTTGAGCACATTGAGTTTTGATTTAACTAATTCAGGGGTGAGCAGTTTTGGTACTACAGCTAACGGGACGTGAGTTGTGGTTAACAGAGTGTTTAGTCGCCAGCCGCTTTTAGGTGAGATCGCTGTGAATAGCATCGATGCCTGATCTGCTCCTGTTAGTTCTTTAAGTCGTTCGGTTTGGCCTGGATAGTGATGACCTGCGGCATGCCAGGCATGTTTGGCAATTGGAGCGGTCACAAGTGCACGGCCTTGACCTTCTAAGACGAGTTCTGTTGCCCGTGTCAACCATTGAAAGCTTGCGGCTCCGGTTTGTGCTGTGGGCTGTCCAGGCTGAAGTGTGCTTTTTAGGGGCAGGTCTTCGATCTCTAGGTTTTGGGGATTTGCTAGGGGGGAGATTCCTCGAGCTTGCAGCTTGGCGTAGGTGAGTTCGATGCTGCGTCGACAGCCAACAAGTTGTGGATGCAACTTTGATTGCAAGGCAGATGAAGCTAGGGCCTTTAGGGTCACTTCCATCCCGATACCAGCAGGATCTCCTAAGGCGATGACGATTCGGTGATTAACGTCAGAGCATTCGGAAGGCAAGGCCATGATGCGCTGGTTGCTGTTGGGGTTGTTGTTTTTTGGTCTTGGCACCGGCCTACGTAATGGCTGGTTGGTGGTGCATTGGAGTCAGTTATTGCACGATGCAGGATTGACATTCATTGATCCTGATAAGCCCTTCAATTGGAATGAGTTCATTGTTGATGGTCCAGAGCAGGAACGTTCAACACCTAAAGAGGATTCGTCTGCAATGCCTTGAATCCCTCTACTAGATAACAGTCTCTTAGTCCGGAGTGATAGTCAGGGTGCATCAGCGAATAGCCGAGTTCTTGGCAAAGCAGTTGATTGCTTACTCTTCGGTTCTCTTGCCAGAACGAGAGGGCCATAGGGCTCATTTGTTTAGCAGCAATGGCAAAGGGCTCCAACGGAGGCAGTGAACGACCTAGCAGTTTTGCTCCATAGGTGAGCAAGTCTTTACTTGCTGCTGGTAGGTCATCAGTCACATTGACCACCACTGGCCATTTCCCTGCAGCAGCGCATTGGATCAGATGCAGTGTTGCCCCTGCAATGTCATCTACATGGACTCTTGAAAAGACTTGGCCTGGTTTATCAATCATTTTGCTTCTTCTGGTGTTGATGCTTTGAAGGACTGATCGGTATGGTCCGTAGATGCCAGGTAACCGCAGAATCTGAATAGGTAGTCCTGAATTTTGCCAAGCTTGTTCACAAGCAAGACGGCGCTGACTGCGTGCTTGCTGAGGATGAGGAAGATCGTTTTCTGAAACCCAACGTCCGCCAGAGTCGCCATAGACACCGGTGGTGGATAGATAGCCAACCCATTGCAGTGGCATAGTTTTGAGTTGGTCGCCCAAACATGTCAGCACTGGATCTGTTCCATCTGTTGCTGGTGGTATGCAGCTCAGTAAATGGGTAACTCCTTCTAGAGCCTTTTGGGTTGGTAGCAGCTTGGTAGCACTATCAAATGCCAAGTCAGCATCTTGGCTGTTGATTTTGCGGCGGCTGCATAAAGCAGTGTTGCCAAGAGCTCTCACCAG